>JABMDG010000327.1 GCA_015904045.1 Nitrospira sp. | reverse complement strand
GTCGCACTATCGAGCACAGTCCCAGCGGCGCACATCCAGGAACAGAGCAGGGTCCCGTAGGTGGCTGCCTGAGGATGCGCATGGTGCCCGGCGTGTTCGACGGATTGCGCCTGAGCGAGTCCGCCGACGGACAGAACACAGAGCACGAGCAGAATCGACAGAAATTTGAGGATGCGTTGGTTCATCGACAGACGGCTGACAATATTTATGGGTTATGGTAATGGACAGGAGCAAAACCTGTCAAGCCGTCGCCAGAGGCACAACTCTCTACGACATATTATAGGATTCATTGAAAAGATGCTGTATACTGCCTCGGTTCTAGTGGGCGGTATCGCCGCTCGTTACCCAAATCGGTACAACCATGGTCACACAAGTCCTCAACCTGATCTTCGGCAGCAAAAACGATCGCGAGATCAAGGCGCTCATGCCGATTGTCGAGCGCATCAACAGCCTGGAATCCGGCCTGACGCCCCTTTCCAACGAAGCCCTCGCGGACAAAACCCAGGAATTCAAGAAGCGCCTGGAGGCCGGATCGACCCTCGACGATATCCTCCCGGAAGCCTTCGCCGTCTGCCGGGAGATGTCCCGCCGCGTGCTCAATATGCGGCATTTCGATGTGCAGTTGATCGGCGGCATGATCCTGAACAAGGGCCGTATCGCGGAAATGAAAACGGGCGAAGGGAAAACCCTCGTTGCGACGCTGCCGGTCTACTTAAATGCCCTGGAAGGCAAGGGCGCCCATCTCGTCACGGTGAACGATTATCTCGCCAAGCGCGACGCGCAATGGATGGCCCAGCTCTACCATGCGCTGGGGCTGTCCACCGGCGTCATTCAGCACGATGCCTCCTTCATCTTCGATCCGACCTACGAGGCCTCGGACAAGCGGCTCCAGCACCTTCGTCCCTGCACCAGGTCGGAAGCCTATCGTGCCGACATCACGTACGGGACAAACAACGAGTACGGGTTCGATTATCTGCGCGACAACCTTGTCGTGACCGCGTTGGATCAATGCGTGCAGCGCGAGTTGAACTTCGCCATCGTCGACGAAGTCGACAGCATCCTGATCGACGAGGCCCGCACACCGCTCATCATTTCCGGTCCGACGGATCAGACGACCGATCTCTATTACCGGATCAACGCGATCATTCCTCAGCTGAAACCGGAACAGGACTATACGATCGAGGAGAAAACCAAGACTGCGTCGCTCACCGAAGACGGCAACGTGCGCGTCGAAAAGCTGCTCGGCGTGGACAACTTGTACGATCCGGGCAACATGGACCTGGTGCACCACGTGGTCAAAGCGCTGCAAGCCTACGCGCTCTATAAGCGCGACGTGGACTATGTCGTGAAAGACGGCGAAGTCATCATCGTGGACGAATTCACCGGCCGGCTCATGCCGGGCCGCCGGTGGAGCGACGGCCTGCATCAAGCTGTCGAGGCGAAAGAAGGGGTCAAGATCGCCAACGAGAACCAGACGCTCGCGTCTGTCACGTTCCAGAACTATTTCCGCATGTACAGGAAACTGAGCGGCATGACCGGGACCGCCGATACCGAAGCCGCCGAGTTCGCCAAGATCTACAACCTCGACGTGAACGTGGTGCCGACCAACCGCAAGATGATCCGGCAGGACTACGCCGACGTGGTCTACCGAACGGAAAAGGAAAAGTTCGCAGCCATCGTCGAAGACATCAAAGAATGCCATGAGCGTGGGCAGCCGGTGCTCGTCGGCACCATCTCGATTGAAAAATCCGAGAAACTTGCCGGGCTGCTGAGCCGCAACGGCATCAAGCACAACGTTCTCAACGCCAAGCAGCACGAGCGGGAAGCGGAAATCGTCGCCCAGGCCGGCCGCAAGGGCGCCGTCACGATCGCCACGAACATGGCGGGACGCGGCACCGACATTCTCTTGGGCGGCAATCCTGATTTCATGTACAAGCAGGTGCTCTATCGGGAAGAGAATCTGCCGGACGCCCGCAAGCTCGAAATCTACGAGGAAATCCGCTCCGATTGCGAGAAGAATAAGCAGGAAGTCGTGGCCTTGGGCGGGCTGCACATCCTCGGCACCGAACGGCACGAGAGCCGCCGCATCGACAATCAGCTGCGCGGCCGCGCCGGCCGCCAGGGGGATCCGGGCACGTCCCGCTTCTACCTGTCGCTGGAAGACGATCTGATGCGCATCTTCGCCTCCGAGCGGGTCTCGCAACTGATGCTGAAGCTCGGCATGGAAGAAGGCGTCCCCATCGAGCATGGCATGGTCACGCGCGCGATCGCCAATGCGCAGAAGAAGGTCGAAGCGCACAATTTCGAAATTCGCAAGCAGTTGCTCGAATACGACGACGTCATGAACAAGCAGCGCGAGGTCATCTACCGCCATCGCCGGGCGGTGCTGGGAGGAGACAACCTCACCGACGACTTGCGCGACATGATGGGAGGGCTGGTGGAATCCTCGTTGAATGTCTACTGCCCTGCGGAGCAGTACCAGGAAGAATGGGACCTGAAGGGCCTGACGGAGATGATGCAGGGTCAGTTCGGCCTCGACATCACCCAAGGCAAGCACGACGGGGGAGAATCGCTCCGCGATATCGGCCGTGACGCGCTGTTGGAAGATCTCAAGACCCAGGTGCACGAGGCCTACGGAAAGAAAGAACAAGAATTAGGCCCTGAGCTGATGCGCTTCCTGGAGAAGACCTTTATGCTCCAGGTCATCGATCACCACTGGAAAGATCACCTGCTGGGGATGGACCATCTGCGTGATGGTATCGGTCTCCGCGGCTATGGACAGAAAGATCCGTTGATCGAATATAAACGCGAAGGCTTTGACCTCTTTGCCGGCATGATGGAGCGGATCAAGTCCGACACACTCGACCGGCTCTTTCATGTGCAGGCCGTGCGCCAGGAAGGACACCAGGAGGCTCCGCCCCCGCCGCCGGTCATCGCGCGGCCACAACCGAAGCTCACCTTGAGCCACGGCGAAGAACCGATCTCGACCCCGGCCCCAGCACAGCGGTCCGATGCCAAGGTCGGCCGCAACGATCCCTGTCCCTGCGGCAGCGGGAAGAAATACAAGAAATGCCACGGGGCGTGAAGACGGGATCGCCGGACCTGGTTTGCTCCTACGCTTCAACTCGACCGTTCTAAGCCTCACCTCTGCTTGGCTGCGAAACTCGTTCCATCCGAAGCCACGCTTGGATGGAACGTCGAACAGTCGCGGCCACTGGCCTCCGGCCAGCCACAGAGCTTCGGCAAGAACGGTTCCCGAGTTTCCACGTAAGTCGCCACAGGCCCGGCGATCCCTCGAGAGTGGGGAAAGAAGAAAATGCAGCGTCGCAATGCCGGCGCGCAACGATCTGACATGATCACACTATCTTAACCCTGTGTGAAGCGCATCCCATGCCAGGCTCGAATCATGCGGGCGGGCCGTTTGGGGAGGGCACAGTATCGTGACAGGTCCACTGCCAGCAATCCGGTTGTCTGCCGTGACTCCACGCATTTCTGCAATTAGGTGATTTTGTTTGGCCAATCGAGCGCTTTACGATAGCATCCTCTCGTCAGGGAACGGATAACGATTTTCATAGAAAGGCATGCTGCTATCATGACCATCACCCCCGCAGGCGCGAGAAAAACCACGATCCTGTTGGCCGATGATGAATCGGCCATCGCGTTACTGTTGGAAATGGACCTAACCCGCAGAGGCTATCGCGTGCTCAAAGCCCACTCAGCCGCCGAAGCCGCTCAGAAAAGTGCGGATTGCCCGACTCCCATCGATGTCCTGGTCGCAGACTGGAACATGCCGGACATCAAGGGTGACGAGCTGGCGCACCAACTGTTGAAACAGAGGCCGGAGATGAAGTTGGTCCTGATGTCCGGTCATCCTGCTGCCGCCGAGGCAATCAACGACTTCCCCAAGAACCAAGCCGCCTTTATTGCGAAACCGTTGACCCCCTCGAAGCTCGATTCCATGATCAAAGAAATCCTCAGTACAGCCGACCCCTCTCGAACACACGCAGCCTAACAGACGCCATCGATCAGACCTGGAACTGAGCAGCTTCCCACTGGTCCTCTCCTTGACTTAACGCCGCTCCCAAGGCTACCCTACCAGACTCTTTACCCGTAGCGGAAATGGGTGAAATATACCCGTTTGCTATGGGTGTCCCTTTTTCCCATGTGCCTGGCTGATAAGGGGATTCCTTGTGGTCGTAGGACACCCTGAACTCGTTGCCGCCATTGCGTCCGAGATCGCTGTCTTGGGGCCTATTCCCTTCGTCCGTTTCATGGACCTGGCCCTCTACCACCCACAATTCGGCTACTACATGCGGCAGCCCGATGACGGCAGCCCTCGCATCGGTTGGTCCGGCGACTTTTACACCAGCGCGGATGTGCATCCGATACTCGGTCAAGCGGTGGCCAAGCAAGCACGACAGATCGACGGTCTGCTCGGAAGTCCTGATCCTATCTCCATCGTCGAAATGGGGCCCGGCAAGGGATTGCTCGCCAAACATATTCTGTCAGCATGCCAGCGTGACCCAGGATCGTTCCAACACCGGCTTCGGTACATCTTGATTGAGCGTAGCCCCGCCATGCGTGCATGGCAGCGCCGACACTTGAGTCCCTTCGTAAACCAGCCGCACCTCCTCACGTGGGCCGACAGTCTAGATGAACTCGGGCCGGGGAGCGTCACGGGGTTGGTTTTCAGCAACGAATTGATCGATGCGTTGCCTGTCCACCGAGTCCAACTTAGAAATGGACAGATCGACGAACTGTGCGTGGACTATCGTGATGGGCGGTTTGTCGAGTGTTTCAGGCCCCTGTCCTCTGACCTCCTTACTCATCGCGTGAGGGACATCAGCGCCGCCTGGCCAGAGGGGTATCGGACAGAGATCAATCTCCAGGCGTTGGACTGGATGAAACAGGTCGGCCAGTGTCTCCAGCGAGGGATCGTGCTCACAATCGATTATGGGCACACGGCGCATGACCTGTATGGGCCCGACCGGAGGAACGGAACGTTCCTCTGTTATTTCCGGCATTCCGTCAACGACGACCCCTATGTGCGTGTGGGCGAGCAGGATATGACAGCCCATGTGGATTTTTCGAGCCTGGCGGACGCAGGCCAGGCTCATGGCCTTTCCGTGACGGGGTTCACCAACCAAATGAGCTTCCTCATGGGGCTCGGCGTAGAGCAGATGATCGGCGACCTGGAACCGGAAAGCCCGGCGTTCCATGCGGCGCTTCACTTGTTGAAACCCAACGGTATGGGCGGCACGTTCAAAGTTCTGGTCCAACATAAGGGGATCGAGCCTCCGCGGCTCGACGGATTGACATTCAAGCCATTTTTCGGCTCGTCGCTGGCCGCCCGTTCAGCGGCCTGAGGGAGATGGGAACTGTGAATTCTCCGGTCATTCCGAACGTGTCAGGTTGCATGTCTTAGGTGGTACGAGACTCACATGGGTAGCGGAGCTGTTCCTGAAAACTATATCCCGATCCTGATCTTCATCGGGGCGGCTATTGCCGTAGGCACGGTGACCCTGTTTCTGGGCAGGTTTGTGCGCCCGAACCATCCCTACCGAGCCAAAATGGCTCCCTATGAGAGTGGGAGTCCCCTATTTCAGGACGCGCGCGTGCAGTTTCCCATGCGGTATTACATTATCGCGATGCTGTTCGTTATTTTCGATATCGAGATCGTCTTCATGTTTCCATGGGCGGTGGTCTTCACCAAGCTCGGTCTTCTTGGATTGGTGGAAATGGCGGTCTTCATTGCCATCCTGATCGTTGGGTTTTGGTACGCCTGGAAAAAGGGAGCGTTGGAGTGGGAGTGAACCGGAGCTGTCGCTCGTATTTCGTGAAGCGTGAAGCGCATACATGGCGCACTCCGCTTTTTACGAACGACGCTTCACGAGCGACGAGATACGCGCCATGAGCCTCTTAGAGCGGCAATTCGAAGCGAACATTATTACGACCAACCTGGATGCGGTCGTGAACTGGGCCAGGAAGTCCGCCCTGTGGCCGATGACGTTTGGGCTGGCCTGCTGCGCCATCGAGATGATCGCCAGCGTCTCGTCCCGGTATGATCTCGACCGTTTCGGCGCCGGGGTCTTTCGCGCCTCGCCCAGGCAGTCGGATCTCATGATCGTCGCCGGAACGGTCTCGCGCAAGATGGCGCCGGTGATCCGGCGAATCTACGACCAAATGGCCGAGCCCCGATACGTGATCTCGATGGGGTCGTGCGCGACCTCAGGCAATCACTACAACAGCTACGCCGTCGTTCAGGGCGTGGATCAAATCGTCCCGGTGGACGTCTATGTGCCCGGTTGTCCGCCCAGACCGGAAGCGTTGCTGGACGGGTTGTTGAAGCTGCAAGAAAAGATTCAGCGCGAAAAGGTGTTCGTGAAATAACGCGTAGCTCAATCCTCAATGATCCGTGGCGATTGACCAATGGCCGTGACAGCTGTTCCTATGGATTCTCTGGCTGAAACCTTGCTGAAGAAATTTCCGGAGGCGGTGCTGTCCGTCGACATCGACACGGCTCGATCCGAACTGACCATCCATGTTGCTGCGCCGAGAATCGTGGAAATCGCGCGTTTCCTGCACGACGATCCGATGGCATGCTTCGACCACCTCACCGACATCTGTTCCGCCGATTATCCCGATGCCCCGCAACGGTTCGAAGTGATCTATCAACTGCTGTCGCTGCCGCGCGGCAAACGCATTCGCCTCAAGGCACGCGTTCACGACGACAACCCGGCCATCGATTCCGTCACCGGGATCTGGCGCGGCGCGGGGTTCTTGGAGCGGGAAGTCTACGACATGATGGGCATCCGGTTTATCGGCCATCCCGACCTGCGACGTATCCTCCTGCCCGACGACTATGCCGAAGGACATCCCTTGCGGAAAGATTTCCCGACGGAAGGCCGCGGCTGGCGCAGCCAGTTCGACTTCATTCCGCGGCTTGACGAACCCCCGACCGAGCAAATCGAGATTTCGCCTGAAAATAGGCAGTTCCTCTCCGAACCGGACGCGTCTTCCGGAAAACGGCGGGAAGAATTGCTCTTGAATATGGGGCCGCAGCATCCCAGCACGCACGGTGTGGTGCGGGTTGTGCTGGAGTTGGACGGCGAGCGCATCGTCAAGGCGACGCCGGATCTGGGGTACCTGCATCGGGGCGTCGAGAAGCTTGCCGAAGGCCTGGCCTACATGCAGATCATTCCGCACACCGACCGGCTCGACTATGTGTGCGCGATGGCCAACAACTACGCCTACGTGCGGACCGTTGAAAAACTGCTGTGCATCACGGTGCCTGAGCGCGCCGAGTATGTCCGGACCATCGTGGCGGAAATGCAGCGCATCCTCGGCCACCTGTTCTGGCTCGGCGCGCAGGCCCTGGACATCGGCGCGATGACCGTCTTCTTTTGGACGTTCCGCGAGCGGGAAACCTTGCTCGACATGTTCGAACAGCTGTGCGGCGCCAGACTGACGCTGAATTATTACCGGATCGGCGGGGTGGACAGCGACTTTACGCCGGAATTGGTGGCCCGCCTCAAGACCTTCCTGGATACGTTCCCCCAGATGGTCAGTGAATATGATTCGCTGCTCGCCTCGAACCGGATTTGGCTCGGGCGCACGAAGAACATCGCGGTGATTTCCGGCGAAGATGCCGTCAACTTCGGCCTCACCGGTCCGTCGCTGCGGGGCTCCGGTGTCGCGTATGACGTCCGGAAGATGGAGCCCTACGGCGTGTATCATCGCGTCGATTGGGAAGTGCCCGTCGGCAAGAACGGCGACACCTACGACCGCTACTGGATTCGCGTGGAAGAAATGCGACAGAGCGCCAGGATCATCACGCAATGTCTCGATCAGATGCCGCAGGGACCGATCATCGCCGATATCCCGCAATATATTCCCCCGCCCAAGCCGCAAGTGATGCGCGACATGGAGAGTTTGATCCACCATTTCATCATTTTAACGCAGGGATTCAAGCCGCCGAAGGCCGAAACCTATTGTGCCACCGAAGCCCCCAAGGGCGAACTGGGGTTTTTCATCATCAGCGACGGCAGCCCCCGTCCCTATCGACTGAAGATCCGTTCGCCCTCCTTCGTCCATATGGGCGCGTTCGACCACATGGCACGAGGCTATTTAATTTCGGACATCATCACGATCTTCGGCACCTACGATATCGTGATGGGAGAGTGTGATAGATGAGGCGTCACGGCCAGGATGTTCCCGTGCTCGCTGCCCGCGCACGATCAGAATGTGCTCGGTCAACGCGCGCAGTGTGGAACATCCTGGCCGCCGCCTCGGTAAAGGAATGTGTGGAGGAGCCGTGCTGAGGGACAAATACAGTAAGGAGATCGAGGAAATTCTGAGCCGCTACCCGGTGAAGCGGTCGGCGTTGATTCCGCTCCTCTACCTGACGCAACGGGACCACGGCCATGTGTCGGAAACGGCGATGAAAGAGATCGCGCAGCTCCTCGGCCTGACACCGCCGCAAGTATACGAGACGATCACGTTTTATACGCTGTTTAATCTCAAGCCGGTGGGCAAGTTTCACATTCAAGTGTGTAGGTCCCTCATGTGCGCGCTCGTCGGCTCGGATACCGTACTCGAATGGATCAAGGCAAAGCTGGGCATTGGGCCGGGCGAATCGACAGCCGACGGACTGTTTAGCCTCTGCCTGGTGGAATGTTTGGCCGCCTGCGGGACCGGCCCCATGATGCAGATCAATGACGACTACTATGAGCGTCTGACCGAAGAGAAACTGGACCGCATTCTCTCCGATCTTCGCTCGACGGGAACCAGTGCGCTCAAGAGCGGCCCGTTTATGTGGCCGGAACCAGCGCCCGAGAAGCAGGGCGCGTGATGCGTATCTCGTCGTTCGCAGGCAGGAAATCCGGAGGGTCTGACGCTTCACGCTTCACGAACGACGCTGCACGAGATTAACGATGTCCCAGCACGAACTCATCCTATTGAAAAACATGATGCAGCCCGGATACACCGGGTCACTGGCCGACTATGAAAAAACCGGTGGCTATCAAGCCCTGCGCGCCACGCTGGGGAAGACTGCCCCGGCGGATGTTACCGCCACCGTCCGGAAATCAGGATTGCGGGGCCGTGGCGGGGCTGGATTTCCGACCGGTGTGAAGTGGGGGTTCCTCCCCAAGGATTATCACGGTCCCCGCTATCTCTGCTGCAACGCCGACGAGAGCGAGCCCGGGACGTTTAAAGACCGCCAGCTGATGGAGCGTGACCCGCATCAGATGCTGGAGGGCATCGTCCTCACCTGTTACGCGATCGGCGCGGAATCCGCCTACATCTATATCCGCGGCGAGCTGGTGCTCTGTTCGAAGATTCTGGAACGGGCGATCGATGAGGCGCGAACCGCCGGCTATATCGGCAAGAACATTCTCGGCACGGGCATCAATGTGGATGTGTGGGTCCATCGAGGGGCGGGCGCCTACATCTGCGGCGAAGAGACCGCGCTCCTGGAATCGCTCGAGGGCAAACGCGGCCTGCCCCGCATCAAGCCGCCGTTTCCGGCCACGCACGGCCTGTACAACAAACCGACCGTGGTGAACAACGTCGAAACGCTGGCTAACCTGCCGCACATTCTCAGGCGAGGGGCCGAGTGGTTTGCGTCGATTGGCTCGCCGCCCAAGAGCACCGGCACCAGAGTGTTCTGTGTGAGCGGCCATGTGAAGCGCCCCGGCAACTACGAAGTTCCGATGGGCGTGACCTTCCGAGAATTAGTCTACGAACACGCCGGCGGAATGCGCTCGGACAAACCGATCAAGGCATTCATTCCCGGCGGAGCCTCGGCGCCGTTCCTGACACCAGCCCACCTCGATGTGAAACTGGACTTCGAGTCCGTGGCGGCTGCGGGATCGATGCTGGGCTCAGGCGGTGTCACGGTGATGGAGGAAGGGACCAGCATGGTCTGGGCCGCGCTTAGACTCATGGAATTTTTCTACCACGAGTCCTGCGGCAAATGTAGTCCGTGCCGGGAAGGCAGCTCGTGGCTCGTCCAGACGATGCGGAGAATCATCGCCAAACGAGGGCGGATGGAAGACCTTGAAACCTTGTCGGATCTGTGCAAAAACATCGCCGGCCGCACGGTCTGCGCGTTCGGCGACGCAGAAGTGGCGCCGATCCAGGGCACCTTGAAGTATTGGCGGGAGGAATACGTCGCCCTGATCCGGGAGGCGGAAGCGGCGAACCTCGTGATGCCGGAGTCGGTGGGAGCGAAACACTGAAAGTCATCAATCGTCATCCGCCATTCAAGAAGGCGGGTGACGAATGACACGGGACGAGTATCGGAACACGCAAGCAACCACGATGAACACAACGACTCCACCCATGGTCAGTCTTACCATTGACGGCACGAAAGTGCAGGTGCCGAAAGGAACGCTGGTGATCGAGGCCGCCCGGCGGATCGGCGTGATGATTCCGCACTTCTGCTACCACCCGAAGCTCAAGCCGGACGCGAATTGCCGCATGTGCTTGGTGGAAATCGAGAAGATGCCCAAACTCCAAACGGCGTGCAGCACCCCGGCGGACGAAGGCATGAGCGTGCGGACCGCCACGACGGTGGTCAACGACGCCCATAAATCCGTCCTCGAGTTCATTCTGGCCAACCATCCGCTCGATTGTCCGGTTTGTGATCAAGGCGGAAAATGTGACCTTCAGGACTTCTCCCATCAATATACGGTCACGAGCCGGTTCATGGAAACCAAGCGGATCTTCCTAAAGGAGTACTTCAGCCCGCTCATCGAGACACAGATGAACCGCTGTGTGCAGTGCCTGCGATGCGTCCGTTACTGTGACGAAGTCATGGATGTGAAGGCGCTGGCTCCGGCCGGACGCGGCACCATGACCGAAATCAAACACTTTGGGTCGCACCCGCTCGATTGTGAGTTTTGCGGGGGCTGCGTTCAAATCTGCCCGGTCGGAGCGATTACCAGCCGGCTCTCCATGTACGAATACCGTCCGTGGATGCTGAAACGGGCCGACACCATCTGCGGGTACTGCGGCGACGGGTGCCAGATCACCGTCCAAACAAAGGACAACCAACTGATCGAAGTCAATTCGGCGCATGGAGCCGGGCGCAATAACGGCGACCTCTGCGCCAGAGGATTTTTTGGTTTTCATGCGGCCGCTCATCCGGAGCGGCTGACCCATCCGCTCCTCCGGCGCAATGGGACCCTCTCGCAAGCCACGTGGGAAGAAGCCCTGGAATTCGTCGCGGAGCGGGCCGGGGCCATCAAAGCGGCCCATGGCGGACAAAGCTTCGGCGGCCTGATTTCAGGCCGATGCACCAACGAAGAATTGTATCTCTTCCAGAAATTCATGCGTTTGGTCATCGGCACGAACGACATCGACAGCAGCGCACGCTATGGCCACATGAATAGCCTCTACGCCATGCGGCGCGTGCAAGGTACGCACCGGTGGACTGTCGGCTTCGACGATATCGTGGCCGCCGATGTGCTGCTTTTGGCGGGTACGAACATCACGGAAACCAATCCCATTACCGGCCTCAAAGTCAAAGAGGCCGTCAAGAAGCACGGCGCCGCGCTCGTGACGATCGAGGCCCTGGAGCCGTGCATCGAACCGGTGAGCAACATCGCCAATCTTTCGCGCCACCATCTCAGTGTGTCGACCACGCACATGAACGATGCGGTCTTGGGCCTGTTGAAAGCGATCGTCGAGGAGAACCTGGTCCAACCGGATCTGGCACAGCAACAGCCAGCCTATCTCAGCGCTCTCACCAATTCATTGCGGCAGCTGTCATGGGAAACGGTGCGTGTCCTCACTGGATGGGGCCTGGATGCCTATACGGAGGCCGCGAAGACGCTGGCGGCCGGACGGCGGGTGGTCATCTTGGCGGGACAAGGCCTCCTGCGCAGCGAGCGGGGGTACAGCGCATCCCTGAACCTGCTCGACGTGCTCCTGCTCCTCGGAAAACTCGATCAGCCGGGCTGCGGCTTTGCCCCTCTGGCTGAGGAAAACAACGACCAAGGCGCTGTGGAAATGGGGGCGGCGGCGGAGTTCTTGCCAGGTCCGTTCGACCTCACCGATCGGGAAGGCCGCCATCGAGTCGCGTCGCTGTGGAAGGCGGAGCCGCCCCCCCACCGCGGAGCCTCCTTGGTCGATATGCTGGATCGGGCCGGAGCCGGCATTCTGAAAAGCATGTTCATCGTCGGCGAAAATCCCGTGGGCAGTCTCCCCGCCCACCTGCGTGTCGACGAGTCCTTGCGCAAGCTCGACCTTTTAGTCTGTCAGGAATTGTTTCTGACGGAGACCGCCGCGCTGGCTCATGTCGTCCTCCCCGCCTCATCCTCGATGGAAAAGAGCGGCACATTTACCAATACGGAGGGACACGTCCAGGCCGTTCGCCCCGCCATTGAACCCATCGGGGAGAGCCGACCCGATTGGGAAATATTCGTCGCGCTGTCCTACTTAATGGGAACGCCGTTGGAATACACCGAGAGCCGGGACATTCTCAAAGAAATCAGAAATCTGATTCCCGGCTATGGATCGCTTGGGCCGTCCCCTGTTCCACCGAAAGTTGATCGGACCGTCGTTGACCGGTATCTCTCCGGCGGATACGAACACGATCTCGCGGCGCGACACATGCTCACCGTCCCGTCGGCTCGGCCGGACGGCATCTTGCAGCTGGAATTAGTGCAGAGCCTGTTCCATTCCGGGAAACTCTCAACCCGTTCCAAAGGACTGATGCAGGTGGAGGGTACCGGCACCTTGCGGATCAATCCACGCGACGCAGCGCGCTATGGGCTTCAAAATGGAGCCTGGGTCCGCCTGTCCAACGCGCATGGGGAACTGACTATACCGGTGAAGGTGCTGGGACGGGTGCCCCAAGGACAGGCCTGGTTTCCCGACCACTTTGGCACAGAGGCCATGCGGCTGTTTCATTGTGCCATCAATCCCGTCACCCGCACACCATCAATTCGGACGACGTCCGTCTCGGTGATTAAGGTGGCGTAAGAAGGCTGCTCGACAATGTCTACTACTATCTCAGCTAGCCAGGAGTCGTATCGTGACTGAATTAGGGCTGCGCGTTGCCATTACTCTGACACAAATTTCTGTCATCGTGGGCATCGTGATCATCACGGTACTCCTGCTCACCCTCGCCGAGCGGAAAGTCCTCGGCTGGATGCAAGATCGCATGGGACCGATGGAAGTGGGCCCCTATGGCTCTCTCCAGCCGTTCGCGGACGCCATTAAGCTCTTTTTCAAGGAAGATATCGTGCCCGCCGGGGCCAACAAGTTCCTCTTCACCGCGGCGCCGCTGCTCGCGCTGATTCCGGCGTTCATCGGATTCGCCGTCATCCCGTGGGGCCCGGACCTGACCTGGGAGTTCGGCGGTCTCTCAATAAAACCGTTCGTCATCAGCGACATCAATATCGGCATTCTCTACATCTTGGCTTTTGCCTCCCTCGGCGCCTACGGGATCATCCTCGGCGGATGGGCCTCCAACAGCAAATATTCGCTGCTGGGCGGACTGCGATCGGCCGCGCAGATCATCAGCTACGAGTTGAACGTCGGGCTGTCTATTGTCGGAGTCTTGATTCTCTCCGGGTCGCTGAGCCTGGTGCACATCACCAATGCCCAGGCGGGCGGTTTCTGGAACTGGAACGCCTTCACATTCCCGGCCCCGCAAATCTTCGCCCTCGTCGTGTACGTGATTTCAACGGTGGCAGAGACGAACCGCGTCCCATTCGACCTGCCGGAAGCCGAAAGCGAGCTGGTCGCCGGGTTCTTTACCGAATACAGCGGCTTGCGCTTCGCGTTCTTCTACCTCGCCGAATATGCCAACATGGTCCTGGTGTCCTGCGTGGCGTCGGCGATGTTTCTCGGCGGGTGGAACGCCCCGTATCCCGGCACGCTCCTGGGTCTCATCGGCCTTCCATCCTTAGCCTGGATCGAAAATACGATGTGGTTTGCCTTCAAGACCTATTCGTTCTTGTTTCTCTTTTTCTGGCTTCGGGCCACGCTGCCGAGACTGCGCTATGACCAGCTCATGCGGTTCGGTTGGAAGGTACTGCTGCCCATCGCTCTGGCGAACATCGTGGTCACCTCGATCGCGGTGTTCATCGCTCAGCAACTGAAGTAGGAGGGGAACGAAATGACGACCCCGTCGGCAGCCCCCACACGATTGAGCCTGCGCGAGTGGTTGAAGACCATCACGTTCTACGAGATCTTCGTCGGCATGAAAGCCACGCTCATGCATCTGCTCCAGTACAAGCCGGTCACGTTGCAGTACCCGCACGAGAAACGCACGCTCCCGGACAACTATCGCGGCATGCTCGCGCTGCTGCGCTACGACGACGGAACCGAGAAATGCGTGGGGTGCGATCTCTGCGAAGCAGCCTGCCCGTCGCGCGTCATCCGCGTCGTCAGCGCCGAAGTTCCCGGAGAGCCGACGAAACGCTACTCCAAAGAGTATTACATGGATATGACCCGCTGCCTCTTCTGCGGGATGTGCGTGGATGCCTGCCCCGTCGACGCGCTGGGCATGACACGGGAATTCGAATGGGCCGTGTACGATAAGCGGCAACTCCACCTGAACAAACAGCAACTCCTTGCGATCGGGGACCGGTCGTTTCCTGTCCGCGAAAAACGTTTGGAGTTCCAACACCCAAACACAGCGTTCTTTAACGTGGCATTCAAGCACGTGCCGCCCAAACCGGATTGATCGACCTGGGCGTCTTGCGCTCCCCGGGGCAGCCCCCTCCGGTGCGCCGTGCGGATCGTGCCGAGTCTGGGGTGTGCGTCAGGAGATGGTATCGTGGCGTATGTGTTTTTCGGATATTTCGCCGGCGTGATCGCGCTGACCGCTGTCTTGGTGGTGGCGCTCAGGAATCCGGTCTACAGCGCACTCTCCCTGCTGGTCATGTTCTTCCACGTGGCGGGCCTGTACGTCACCCTGCACGCGGAATTCTTGTTCGCGGTGCAGCTCATGGTGTACGCGGGCGCCATCCTGATTTTCTACCTTTTCGCCGTGATGTTCCTCACGGAAAAAACACCGGATCGGTATCATATGCAATCACGGGGATCGCTCCTGATCGGAGGCGCGCTCATCGTGGAAATCGCCGTACTGGTTGGACAGCACGGCGTTTCGTTTGGCTCCACCGTGGAACGCACCGCCTCGTCGTCTCCGTCCGAAGCAGGCAACACCGAATCCATCGGCCTGCTCCTGTATACATCCTACCTCTTCCCCTTCGAGGTCGCCTCGCTGATTCTGCTTGTGGCGATGATCGGCGCCATCGTGCTCTCCAAGAAAGATTTGCCTGAATCGCCGCCATCATGAGCGTCCCCATTCACTACTATCTCATCTTGAGTGCGTTTATGTTTCTCACCGGGCTCGTCGGGGTGCTGGTGCGTCGAAACATCATCGTCATTCTGCTCTGTATCGAGCTCATGTTGAATGCCACCAACATCAACTTCGTGGCCTTTGCCGAGTACCTTCACGACTTAGGGGGCCAGATTTTCGTCTTCTTCACGTTAACCGTCGCAGCCGCCGAGGTCGGAGTAGGCCTTGCGATCGTAGTGGCGATCCACCGATCCAAGGACACCATCAATGTCGAAGAATTCAATCTGCTGAAATGGTAATGCACTCGTATCTCGTGAAGCGTGAAGCGTCGTTCGCAAAGGGCAAGAGTACTGTGTCTGTCTGTTCTCAGCTAACGCTTCACGAACGACGAACGACGAACGACGAGTTTTCTCCATGATGTACGCATTCATCCCGCTCCTCCCTCTGGCATCCTTCCTCATCCTCGGCCTCGGCGGCCGTTGGATCAAGGAGATGGCGCATCTGGTCGCGGTGCCGGCCGTTGTGGTGCCGTTCCTGCTGTCTATCCTTGCATTCATGGAGGCAGCCGACGGACATTATGTGACGATCCCTCTCTACACCTGGCTCGCATCCGGTACGCTTGACGCACACATCGGCCTCTATATCGACCGGCTGACGGCCGTGATGCTCCTACTGGTTACGGGAGTCAGCTCGCTCGTGCACGTGTATACAATCGGCTACATGCACGGAGAATCCGGCTACGCCCGTTTCTTCGCCTACATCGCGTTGTTCACCTTCTCAATGCTGATGCTGGTGTTAGCCGACAATCTCCTCCAGCTGTTCATCTTTTGGGAGGCCGTGGGCCTCTGCTCCTATCTTCTGATCGGGCACTGGTACGAACGGTCCTCAGCGTGCGCCGCCGCCACGAAGGCCTTTCTGGTCAATCGCGTCGGCGACTTCGGCTTCATCCTGGGCCTCCTGCTGGTATGGTCGAGCTTTGGCTCTCTGAACTACCAGGAGATTTTCTCCGCTGCGCACGAGGCCGCCGATCAGACCGTCAATCTCCTGAGTTTCGTCGGCGGATCATGGGACGTCTCGATCTTCACCCTCATCTGTCTTCTGTTGTTTACCGGCGCCATCGGCAAGTCCGCGCAAGTCCCGCTGCACGTCTGGCTGCCCGATGCCATGGAAGGGCCGACGCCGATTTCAGCGCTGATCCATGCCGCCACGATGGTAACCGCCGGCGTCTTCATGGTGGCGCGCCTGGCGCCGCTCTACAATTTGTCCCCGACCGCCATGGGGATCGTCGCTCTGGTCGGTGCCGCCACTATGGTCCTCGGTGCCACCATCGCCTTGACCCAGACCGACATCAAACGGATCGTCGCCTACTCGACGGTCAGCCAGCTGGGGTACATGGTCATGGCCTGCGGCCTTGGCGCGTACGCCTCTGCCATGTACCACTTGCTGACGCACGGGGCCTTCAAAGCCCTGCTCTTCTTGGGCTGCGGCTCTGTCATCATCGCGCTACACCATGAACAAGACATGCGACGCATGGGCGGCCTCAAGGACAAATTGCCGATTACGTATTGGACGTTTGTCATCGGTTCGCTGGCGCTGGCCGGCTTTCCCCTCACGGCGGGATTTTTCAGTAAGGATGAGATCCTCGTATCCGCATGGGCATCGGGCGGTCTGGGCCAAGTCCTGGCGCTCTTAGGCTTGGTGACGGCTCTGCTGACCGCCTTCTACAGTTTCAGACTGGTGTTTGTGACATTCTGGGGCCCCTCGCGCGTCGATCCTCATCATGCGCATCATATCCATGAACCGTCGCGTACGATTACGATTCCGCTCCTGATTCTGGCGGTCTTGAGCGTTGTGACCGGCTACCTCGGCATTCCCTCCTTCTTAGAACCCGTCTTTTCCACGGGTGCAGAACAGACGGGCGGACATGGACAGGCCGGTATCGGGGTGATGCTTGCCGCGACGCTGATGGGGCTTGCCGGCATCGCCGGCGCCTACTACGTCTATGTGCTCAATCCCAGCCTCCCCGACCGCCTGTCTGAACAGTGGAACAGCCTGTATCAGGCTTCCTTGAATAAGTGGTATGTGGATGAAGCATATGCGGTCGCTTTCGTGAAGCCGACTTTTGCTGCGGCTTCGGCACTGTGGAAACACATCGATGTCAATGTGATCGATGGAGCCGTCAACGGCGTGGCTCGCGCCTTCGCCTGGAGCGGATGGTTGTTACGGCTGGTCCAGAGTGGACAGACCCAGCATTATGCGATGGCCATGGCGTGCGGCATCGCCGTCATCGCCACGGTGTTTTTGCTTTTTTAGGGTGTCGCGCCGACCTGCGCCGGCAGCAAGATGGATGAGGCGAATCGGTTGTTCTAGTTTTCATCGGATCACGGTTGACGAATGACCACTTCATGGCCCTGGCTCACTGTGCTGGTGTTTCTTCCGCTGGCGGGCGCGCTCGTCTTGTATCTGGCGAAAGAAACCGGCGCGCGGCTGATCACCCTCGTCGTGACGGTCGCAGACTTGCTGATATCGATCCCCCTCTGGTGGTGGTTCGATCCATCGTCGAGCCATATGCAGTTTGTCGAGACGGCGG
>JABMDG010000326.1 GCA_015904045.1 Nitrospira sp. | reverse complement strand
CTACGGCAAGGGATGGATCGCGGTGATTGAGGTAGTCACCCCGACGGAAATCGATCAATTGATGACAGCCGCTCAGTACGAAGCGTTCCTCGCCAGCCACAAGAAAGGTTGAGGTCAAGGTTAAGGCTGAGGTTCGGAGCGGTGTCCACGCCTCCTCAGCCTCAACCTCAACCTGAACCTGTGTGACGCACATCGCGATCCTCGGCGCTGGCCCAGGCGGCTATGTCGCGGCAATCCGCGCGGCGCAGCTTGGTGCCCGCGTCACGGTGATCGAGCGGAACGCGCTCGGTGGCGTGTGCCTCAACTGGGGCTGTATTCCGAGCAAAGCACTCCTCTCCGTCATCGAGCTCGGCGACAAACTGAAAAAGGCTGACGAGCTCGGGTTGCTGCTGACTGAACCGGCCCGCTACGACCTGGCCCGCATGGTGGCACGAAAGAACAAGGTCGTGGCCGGACTGGTCAAGGGGGTCGCCACCTTGTTCAAGGCGTGGAACATCGAGGTGGTGGAGGGCGGTGGGGAATTGGCGGATGCCAGAACCGTCACGGTCACCGGGCCGGATGGAGCGTCACGAACGGTGGAGGCCGATGCCATCATCATCGCCACCGGCTCCTCCTGGCCGCAGCTGCCCCAGTTTCCTATCGACGGCAAACAGATCATCACCAGCAAGGAGGCGCTCGATCTTGAGACTGTTCCCAAGCGAATGGTGATTCTCGGCGCGGGGGTCGAGGGCTGCGAGTGCGCGACACTCTTCAGCGGATTGGGAACGTCCGTCACGCTGGTCGAGTTACAGCCTCGGGTGCTGCCGCTGGAGGATGAAGAAGTCTCCACCGTGATGGCACGAGAACTGAAAAAGCGATCGGTTGATGTGAAGCCCGGCACGACCATCAAGCAGGTCGATCGCGCATCCAATGGGTTGGCTGTCCGGCTCGCGGATGAGACTGTGGTCGAGGCCGATGTGCTGCTCATTTCCATCGGGAGAGGATTTCATTCGCAGGGCATCGGACTTGATCGTGTGGGAGTGGCGCTCGGCCGCCGGGGCGAGATCCTCGTCGATGAGCGGATGGAGACCAATGTGGCCGGTGTCTATGCGATCGGTGACGTCGTGGGCAAGGCCATGCTGGCCCATGTGGCATCGGCTCAGGGGAAGGTGGCGGTGGAGAATATTCTCGGCCATTCGGCGCGCATCAACTATGAGGTCATTCCCGCCGGCATTTTCACACTGCCCGAAGTCGGCCGCGTCGGATTGACGGAGCAGCAGGCCCGTGAGCGGGCGCAGGCAGCGGGGAGGAATCCCGATCACAGCGTGAAGGTCGGTCGGTTTCGGTATGCGGGTCTGGGGAAGGCCCATGCGGTGGGAGACACAACCGGGCTGTTCAAAGTGATTGCCGATGCAGCCACGGACAAGATACTGGGTGTGCACATTGTCGGTGCGCATGCGGCCGATCTGGTGCATGAAGCGGCGCTCGCGATGCAAGTCGGGGCGACTGCTGCGCAAGTGGCCGGGATGATCCATGCCCATCCGACGCTATCCGAGGGGCTGTTGGAGGCTGTGGAGGATGTGAACGGCACAGCCATTCATCAGGCTCGGAAGAAGGCAGGGGCATGATCCGGTCACTCGGGCTCAAGCTGGCCCTGCTCGCCATCACCATGGGAGTGGTCTTTTGGATCAGATGGCAGCCCGCAGAACTTCAACGAAATGATTCAGAATCGACCAGTGCCCGATCAGGAACCGTGAATGCCTCGATCGTGGATCCACAGCCTCGAGGGGCGCTGGCGATCCAGACCGCTGTTGGCCCGAACGCAGCCACTCCCGAAGCGTCGAACCATATCGCCGCGGCCGGTCACGCGGGGCCACGGCTCGTGGATCTGAATAGCGCCACCAGAGATGAACTGGAATCGTTACCCGGCATCGGAGCCGTGCTGGCCCAACGGGTCATTGCCTATCGGCAATCGGTGGGACGGTTTCTCGCGGTCGAGGATTTGCGTGAGGTGAAAGGGATCGGGTCGAAGACATTCGACCGGATCAAGCCCTGGGTGACGGTCGCGAAAGGGGAGCAGAAGAGCAAGGTGGAGAAACGACCATCATGATCGATGTGAAACAGCAACTGGATTTGATCCTGCGCGGTGTGGTGGAAGTGATCCATCCCATGGAGTTGGAGGCCAAGCTCACCCGTTCGCTGAAAGAGCATCGCCCGTTGCGGATCAAGGCGGGATTCGATCCCACCGCGCCGGATCTGCATCTCGGTCATACGGTCCTGATCCATAAGCTGAAACATTTCCAAGACCTCGGACATCAGGTTCTGTTCCTGATCGGCGATTTCACGGGTATGATCGGCGATCCGACCGGTGTGTCCGAGACGCGCAAAGCGCTGACGAAAGGACAGGTGCAGGAGAACGCCAAAACCTACCAGCGGCAGATCTTCAAAATCCTCGATCCGGCCAAGACCACCATCGAGTTCAACAGCCGGTGGATGGGACCCATGACGGCGGACGGCTTAATTCAGTTGGCCGCGCACTATCGGGTGGCGCGCATGATGGAACGCGACGATTTCCAAAAACGCTATCGCGACCAGAAGCCGATCAGCGTCCACGAGTTTCTCTACCCGCTGGTGCAAGGGTACGATTCCGTGGCGCTCAAGGCGGATGTGGAATTGGGCGGGACTGATCAGAAGTTCAACCTATTAGTAGGACGGGAACTCCAACGGGACTATGGCCAGGAGTCCCAGGTCGTGATCACCATGCCGCTGCTTGAAGGCACCGATGGTGTCAAGAAGATGAGCAAGAGCGTCGGCAACTACATCGCGCTGGAAGACAAGCCCGGCGACATGTTCGGCAAGGTCATGTCGATCAGCGATGCCTTGATGCTTCGCTACTATGAACTGCTCACCACGGAGGATCTTGGCCCTGTCAAGGCGCTGCACCCGATGGAGGCCAAGCAATCGCTGGCTGAGCTGATTGTGGCGCGTTACCACGGAGCCGAGGCAGGTCAGGAGGCACGGAGAGAGTTTCAGCAGAAGTTTCAGAAACAGGAATTTCCCGATGAGCCGGATGTGCGGCTCGTACTCGCTTCCTCGGATCTTCGCGACGGACAGCTCATTAGTCTGGTGGATCTCCTTGCCAAGACTGAGCTTGTTCCCAGCAAAAGCGAGGCACGACGCCTGATCGGGCAAGGTGGCATCGAAGTTGATGGGCAGAAGCAGAACAATGCCAGCTGTGTCTTGACCCTGGTTCCGGGGCAGCAGTACCGCCTGAAAATCGGCCGCCGAAAATTTGCGATTGTTGAATTCAAATCTTGAAGGGAGGAAGCGTTTTCTTGACTTGCCCAAGAGGCTCCGCGTAGGATGCCACTCAGTGAGCGGGCGTAGCTCAGTGGTAGAGTCCTAGCTTCCCAAGCTAGTTGTCGTGGGTTCAAATCCCATCGCCCGCTCCAAACCAGACCCTGTTCGACCTTCCTTACGCACGATGAGTGTCTTGCCTTGAAGTCAGCCGTACTCCAACGAATTGTTTCTTCAATACAGAAAGGATGTGCCGTGACTCGAATTCAGTTTGGGATCTTGCTCGCCGTATGTTTCATCGGGAGCTTGCTGGGGGGAATCCTTACCGAGGCATGGATGGCCGCGTCCACTGCCGGTGCCCAAAAAGCTAACGGCGTGAATGCCGAAGAGTTTCTGCTGCTCGATCACAGTGGAAAGGCATGCGCTGGGTTAGGACTTGATCAGAATGGGGAGGTTGGCTTGGTATTGACAAGTCGGGACGGCAATCGAACGCTTGCGCTCTCTCCCGATGGACCTGTGGCGATCAAAGTCACCGATCGTTCAGGTAGAGTCCTCTGGTCGGCCCCATAAGTCTGGCTGGGTTGGTGAAGAGGAGCGGCTAGACGGCCTTCCGAACCTTGCCGCTTCGGAGGCAACGTGTACACACCCG
>JABMDG010000325.1 GCA_015904045.1 Nitrospira sp. | reverse complement strand
AAACTTGAAGCTATTGATGAGGATCTCCTTCGATTGCATCATGATCTCAAGCTCAGAGCGTCACGGATTGATCGCTTGACGGTTACCAGAACTGCCGGAGCAGTCGGTCAATCCATCGGCGCCATGTCTCAGTCTTCCTCGGTCCATGTCGCGGCAATTTTGCGCGGACCTGTTGTCCTGGCTCCGTCTACCGATCTGACTTTTCGACCGGATGATATTGTCATCCTGATTGGGATGGAGTCCGAGTTGGATCGCATCGTTCCCTGGTTTACCAGTCAACGGTTGCTCCAAGCCCCCGCGGCTAAATCTGCCTAAGTCTGGTAGGGAGATCCCTCAGAATCCGTTACAATCATGGCAAGGACAGCATGAGAATCATGTCATACCTGCGCTGGCGTAGCCCCTTCGTGGGGATTCTCCTCGTACTGGTGTCACTCCAAGATCCGGTGTCGCTCCATGCGGAACAGAGCACCGGTGCGAGCACGCACGTGTCCTCAGGTCTCCGCCTCCTGGAAGAAATTCAAGGGGTCATTACCGATTTGGCAGAACGGGCAACGCCGTCGGTCGTCAATCTCTTTCCGGTCACCGCTAATAGTCGCGCACGTGACCGGGGAAGTGAGCGTACGCCAAATGCCTCCGGTTCAGGATCCGGTTTGATTGTGGACAGTACGGGATATATTGTCACGAATAACCATGTCATCGGCGATGCCGCCGAGGTCGAAGTTCGATTCTCCGACAAGGCGAGATTGATCGCGCAGGTGGTCGGCAAAGATCCCGATACGGATTTGGCACTCCTCAAAGTAACGACCGATCGGCCGTTACCCAGTGCACGATTCGGCGATTCCGCTGGGGTGAAAGTCGGGCAATGGGTCCTGGCGGTGGGAAACCCCTTTGGCCTCGACCGCACGGTGACACTGGGGGTCGTCAGCGGCATCGGCCGAGAGAATATCAATTTGTCCCGCTACGAAAACTTCATTCAAACCGACGCATCGATCAACCCCGGAAATTCCGGCGGTCCCCTGCTCAATCTTCATGGCGAGGTCATCGGGATCAACACGGCCATCATCAATTTCGCCCAAGGTATTGGATTTGCCATTCCGTCGAACATGGCGAAACAGGTGATTGAGCACCTACTGGCCAAAGGCAGAGTGGCTCGCGGCTGGCTGGGGGTCGGCATTCAGCCGCTGACCCCGGATTTGGCCAACAAATTCGGCGTGGCGGAGAACGAGGGTGTTCTGGTCAATGAAGTATTTCCCAATGACCCGGCAGCGGCGGCCGGCATCAAGCCGGGCGACATTATCATCAGAATCGACGGCCATGTGGTGGATTCTCCCAATAAGCTATCGCGCTTGATCGGGACGCTCGCCCCGGGAGCTACCTCGAAGATCGAAGTCGTTCGAGACCTCACGCGCATGACGCTGGACATTCGCCTCAGTGAGCGGCGTGAGATGGCGAGCGCCGCGTCCCCTCCTCCGCCGCCTGGCCGTGAAATTAAACTCGGTCTCGACGTGCAGGAGTTGACCGCCGCCTTGGCCGATAAGTTCAACCTGCGTGACGCGAAAGGTGTCCTCATCTCGAAGGTGGAGCCCGGGAGCCTGGCGCAGGCCGAAGGGCTGCGGGAAGGCGATCTGATCAAAGAAGTCAACCGGGGTGAGATTCTCTCCGTCGAGGACTTCACTGCGGCCATTGGCCGAATCCGACGCGGAGACACGATCTTGCTTCGAGTGCTGCGCGAGACCCGGGCATTCTACGTGGTGCTCAAGCCCGCCGACTGAATCACCCGTCAGTGTATCGCGACGGCGTGCCGTTCCGCCTTGTGCTGCTCAATGATCCTGACGGCCAGATCGCGCGGCACTTCATCATAGCGGGTAAACTCCATGACATAGTTTCCCCGCCCGCCCGTCATGCTGTTCAACGCCGGCGCGTACTTCAACAATTCGGCCAGCGGGACGAGCGCGGTGATCCGCTCCTCATGATCGTGTGCGCTCACCGAAAGGATGCGTCCTCGCCGCCCGCTCAGATCGCCCATCACCGCACCCACGGCGTCCGTCGGCGCGTCAATCTCAACCGTCATCATCGGCTCCAACAACACCGGGTGCGCGGTTTCCATGGCCTTTTTGATAGCCATGGATCCAGCAATTTTGAACGACATTTCTGACGAGTCCACCGTATGAAATGACCCATCATAGACGGTCACACGGACGTCGACGACGGGATACCCACCGAGCACGCCTTCATGCATCGCCTCGATCACCCCTTTCTCTACTGCTGGAATAAAGTTCCTGGGAATCGCGCCTCCGACGATGTGGTTCTGGAAGATGAATCCCTGCCCGCGCGGCAAGGGCTCAACTTCCAACCAGCAGTCCCCATATTGCCCATGGCCCCCGGTTTGTTTCTTGTACTTACCCTGGGCGCGTGATGTGGCATGAAGGGTTTCCCGATACGGAATTTTCGGCGTGTGCAACATGACGTCGGCGCCAAACTTGCGATGAAGCTTTTCCAGCGCGAGGTCGATATGCAATTGGCCCAGCCCGCTCAGCACCATCTCCTTGGTGTCCGGGTTGCGGGTAAATCCCAGTGTCGGATCTTCCTCGATCAACTTATGAAGGCCGAGGCTCACCTTGTCGATGTCCGACTTTGATTTCGCCTCAATGGCGTACGACAGGACCGGGCGAGGCAGCCCCAGGCCCGGATAGCACACAGGATCCTTCTCCTGACAGAGCGTATCGCCGGTTTGAGTCTCGCGCAATTTCCCTATCGCGATGATATCACCCGCTTGTGCGGCTCCAACGGCCGTATGGCGCTTTCCGCATAGTGTATAGAAGTGGCCGAGCTTCTCACGCACCCGTTTCGAGGCATTCCAGACTGTTGAATCAGCCTGCACGGTTCCCGACAGCACGCGACAGTAAGACAGCCGTCCGACGAATGGGTCGATCAGTGTCTTGAAGATATGGGCCGAAAAAGGCTCCTGCGTGCTTCCCTTCCGCTCACATGGTGCGTCGGTCTCCGGATGCACGCCGATGAAAGGATGGTGGGCTCCGCGTTCGTGCGGTGACGGCAGCATGGTGCGGATCGCGTCGAGCAACGGCCAGATGCCGACATTACGTGTTGCTGAACCTGCGAATAGCGGAACACACTGCCTGGCCAGAATACTCGATCGTAATCCGTGCAGCAGGTCATTCTCGCTCAGGTCGCCTTGTGTGACATAGGTATCAAGAAGGGCTTCCTCGTTTTCCGCCACTGTTTCAAGCAGCCGCGTCCGACCGGTCTTCGCTACCGACTCGAGATGCCCTGGGACTGCAATGGCCTCAACTGCGGGGGACGTGGGACCTGACCGAAGCATGCGCTGATGGAGAAGGTCTATCACACCCTCCAACTGAAGGCCTTGCCCAACTGGCGCGACCATGGGAAGCGGAGAACAGTCCAATTGCTTCTGGCATACCTCCAGCACAGTTTCGATTGACGTTCTCTCTCGATCCAATCCATTGACGAACAGGAGACACGGCAAGCCGAGTTCGGCGGCTCGTGTCCAGAGGCGCGCCAATTCCGTCCGAATGCCGGCCGTTCCATCAAGAACAACGATGACCGCATCAACGGCCCTCAGGGCAGCGAGCGATTCACCGAGGAGGCTCAATGCGCCCGGAGGGTCGAGCAGAGTGATGCGAGTGTGGTTCCAGACAAACTGAAGGATGCTGGTGCTGACTGAGGTTCGGTGATGGAATTCTTCCGGTTCAAAATCGGAGACGGTGGTCCCTTGAGTGACGGAACCAAGCACGGGAATGGCCCCGCCGGAGTACAGAAGTGCCTCACTGAGGGATGTCTTGCCTGCGCCGACATTGGACACAATCGCGACATTTTTCATGGGCTCCATACGGGTCTCTTCCATGGCATGCCCTCCTCATGATGAGTATGTGGGGAACGGTCGACGTGTGCTAGGCCATTCGGCTTCTCCCTATCTGACGAGCTGTTCCTTCGCTTGCAAGCCAGCCCTCATCCGCAAAACTGACATACCGGCCATCACCGATGACGATATGGTCCAAGACAGGAATGCCGAGCAGGTTGCCGGCGCCCACCAGCCGGTCCGTTAATTGCCGGTCTTCAAGGCTCGGTGTGGGGTCTCCGCTAGGATGATTGTGCAGAAAGATTACGCCTGCCGCAGATTCACGCACCGCGAACGCAAAAACTTCCCGTGGGTGGACAATGCTCAGCGTGAGACTGCCTTTGGAAACCGTTGCTTCCTTGAGGAAGCTGTTTTTTGCATCGAGCAGGACGACCTTGAAGATTTCGTGTTTCTGATCGCGGAGCATGGGATGGAAGTGCCTGTAGAGATCAACACTCGTCGCGATGCGCGTGCCGGTCGACAGCGGCGTCGCCAGCGATCGCCGTCCCAGTTCGATAGCTGCCTTCAATTGGGCGACTTTCGCTGGCCCCATCCCTGGAATCGCGCAGAGCTCTTCGACGCCGCACGTGGCAAGGCCACCAACTCCTCCGCTTCGACTGAGAAGTTCCATTGCCACTTGCACGGCCGAAGAATCGCGCCGTCCGGTTCGGAGAAGAATGGCCAGGAGCTGTGCGTCGGAAAGAGTGTCCGAGCCGTTCGCAAGCAGTCGCTCACGCGGGCGTTCCGATTCAGGCCAGGTCGTAATACTGGTGGCTTGTTTTCTTGGCGTCATGGATCCTTTGTCATTGCACAAAAACTGACACCTCGGACGTTTTTGTACTAGACAAATTGGCGGTTTTTACCCCCTGAGACAACTACGTATATCGTAACCCATTGAAATATCGAAATATGACAATTTGGTGCATCTCTTGCTAGATAGGCCTCCAGCTGCACACTTAGTCACCTGGGAGGATGCGATGGAATGTCCGAAGTGCAAGGGAATGATGATGTTGGAGCGGTTTTCCGATTTCTTCCTCATTTTCTACGCCTGGAAGTGCATTAATTGTGGCGCCATCATCGATCGTACGATTTCCAACAATCGGAGAAAGAGTTTGGCGGCACGAGAGCCTCAACCCGTTACCACGCGCTAATTGCCGAGTGCTTTCGTCACCGTCCGATCCGCGTTGAATCGGCTGCGATCCACCGTGAGCGGATTGGGCCGCTATGGGGCGGCTTGACAGAGACGCATTATAGTCCTTCCGCGGCAGGAGCGTCAAAAAGCCCGGTACGGAACCCGCGTTCCGATGTCACGCGCCGACCTCGCTGCATGTGCTGGCCCAGAATGTATGATCTCCCGTCCGTGAGCCACTCACCAAAGAACCGTTCTTGACCCCTTCAAAATCGCTGTGTTAGATTTTCCTGGTTGCATGGGTAGCGGCATTCTTCTGACATGCGTGTCATTGCAGGAACTCATCGTGGCCGGCGGCTTCGCAGGCCACAGGGATTAGCGCTTCGTCCAACGTCGGACCGCGTGCGCGAAGCCCTCTTCTCAATTATCGGGAATCGGCTACTGGATAGCCAATTTCTTGATCTTTATGCAGGAACAGGCGCCGTCGGCGTTGAAGCACTGAGCCGAGGCGCGGCGCACGTGACCTGCGTCGAATCCGATGCCGAGGCGCTGACCCTGCTGCGACGGAACATCATGGATTGCGGAATTGCAAAGAACATGACGATTTGCGCCCACCGAGTTCAGCACTTTCTCAATAGGCCAGACCGATGGGAAGGCCCCTATCAGCTCATCTTCGCTGATCCTCCCTATGCAGTGACACACGAATTCACCGCCCTCTTGAGCGGAATTGCGACGAACCGGCTGTTTGCCGACGATGCCTGGCTGATTATCGAACATGCGAACAAGACTTCCCTCCCGTCTTCTCTGGGGTGTGCCATCCGTACACGCCAGTACCGCTACGGCGATACTGCGTTGTCGCTCTATTCCATCTCGCACGCTGGGCTACGATGAAGATCGGCGTCTATCCCGGCACGTTCGACCCGGTGACGCATGGGCACGCCGACATCATTACCCGAAGCCTGCGTGTGTTCGACAAAGTCATCGTTGCGGTCGCACCGAATCCGGCCAAGCATCCCCTCTTCAACCTCGCCGAACGGTTGGAGATGGTGGCCCTCGTGATGAAAGATCTTGGCCAGGTGGAAGTGACGACATTCGAGGGTCTGTTGGTCGACTATGTCGAACGAACCGGTGCGCATGCCATTATTCGAGGACTGCGTGCCATCTCTGATTTTGAACACGAGTTTCAAATGGCCCTCATCAACCGAAAATTGGCCAAGCACGTCGAAACAGTTTTTCTAATGCCGAGCGAAGAATACTCGTATCTCTCCTCCAGCATTATCAAAGATGTCGCACACCATGGCGGTAGCTTGACGGAATTTCTGCACCCTGAAGTCGCGCGCCGCTTGCAAGAACGGATCGGGAGCCTTAAATCATGAAACTTGCCGCCCGGGTCGGACGGATTACCCCGTCTCCGACGTTAGCCATGACTGCCACCGCCAAGGCGATGGCGGCGCAAGGCATCGATGTCATTGATTTCTCATCAGGCGAACCGGATTTCGATACTCCTGAGCCCGTGAAGGCGGCCGCCGAAGCTGCGATACGGGCCGGTTTTACGAAATACACCCCGTCGTCCGGCATCGATGAGCTTCGACAGGCAATTATCGACAAGCTTCAGTCGGAGCAAGGGCTTCGCTATGAAAAAGCCCAGATTCTCGTGTCTTGCGGAGCCAAACACTCGCTCTATAACTTGGCCGAAGCCTTTTTGGAAGCCGGAGATGAAATCATTATTCCGACCCCCTACTGGGTCTCATACGCCGACCAAGCGCTGCTGAACGATGCGACCCCGGTCTTCCTCCCAACGGACGAAGCCGCCGGATACGCCATCGAGCCGGATAGTCTGGAACGGCTGGTGACCGCGCGCACAAAAGCCATCCTCGTAAACAGTCCATGCAATCCGACCGGAGCTGTGTATGAGTGGCGGACCCTCGAAGCGATCGCGGGCATCGCGGTCCGACACCAGCTGCTCATTATCTCCGACGAAATTTACGAAAAAGTGCTCTACGATGGTGCCGTCCACCGGAGCATTGCCAGCCTGAGTCCTGAAGTCGCAGATCGGACCGTCGTGGTTAACGGCGTCTCAAAAGCCTACGCAATGACCGGTTGGCGCATCGGATACGCCGCTGGTCCCAAGGACCTCCTGACTGCCATGGGGAATATTCAGAGCCAAAGTACCTCAAACCCCTGCTCGATCTCACAAAAGGCCGCCGTGGCGGCGTTGAAGCTGGGAGGATCCTTCACCGAGAAGATGGTCATCGAATTCGACCGGAGGCGACGGGTCATTATTGATCGCCTCAATGCGATCCCGGGGGTGTCATGCCGCCTGCCCGGCGGGGCTTTCTACGCGTTTCCCAACATTGGTGGAATCCTCGGACGACAGGGGCCGACCGGACCGGTACGGTCACCGCAAGATGTGGCCCAGTATCTCTTGAAGGAAGCGCGGGTAGCGGTCGTACCGGGAGAAGCCTTCGGCAGCCGGACCCATATCCGGCTGTCTTATGCCACGGGCATGGAGGCCATTGAACGCGGGATTCAACGGATCGCAGAGGCCTTCCATAAGTTGTCCCTGTGAATGGCGCGACTCTTGACTGGGCGTAAATCAGCCTTATGAACCGTCACACAATATGACTTCTTTTCGGAGGACCACCCGTGCCCACGTATGAATATCAATGCGACAGTTGTTCCAACAAGTTTGAAGCCAAACAAAGCATGAAAGATGATCCGCTTTCAGCTTGTCCGAAGTGTGGGCAGGCGGTGCGGCGGTTGATTTCGTCACCCGGCATCATGTTCAAAGGAAGCGGCTGGTACGTCACCGACTATTCCAGCAAGCTGAAACCCCCGTCTGGCGAAACCGCGGATTCGGGATCCGGCTCAAAGAAAGAGGCTGGTACGTCGGCGACAGCCCCCTCACCCACGACAGCCCCCTCGACGGCCACGCCTGCGTCTTCATCGTCTAGCAACACCTCCTCCTCATCAGGCACACCCTCCTCCTCAGGCACATCCTCAAGCTCGAGCTGACGGGGCTCGTCTACCGCTTGACCGTGGGCTTCTTCTTCACCTGCGGTTTAGCGGACGGTTTGGCCGTTGACTTGGCTGCAGCTTTCGAGGGAGCCAGTGCCTTGGTCCCTTTCACGTGCGCCGCATCGAGCCGGCGTTGCAGACTCGCAATGATTTCCGTCTTCTCCCGGTTGACGCGGCTCAGTTCGTCGAAATGAATTTGGAGGTCCTGCCGTGCTTTCGAGAGGTCATTGACCTGACTCTGAAGCTGTGTTTTCTCCATATTTAAGGTTTCCGTTTCCGATCGCAATTGTTCGATCTGAGCTTGCAGCGCCGGCGGCCAATAATCGCATCCCGCCGCACTCAAGAGACAGCCGAACCCCACGGCCATTGCCAACACCCGCATTGCAGACTGGCGCGTCCCACTCCTCATCGCTCTTCCTCCTCACTCCAGTGTGTCCTGTGTATGTTCAACGAAATACCGATAAAATGTGCCCTGTGTCTAACACGTTCTTTCGTCTCTGTCGAGTGTAGGCCGGGGAAGTCGAGCCACTATCTGAGGGATGGTCGAGAATGCAGTCCACTGCGTCTGGGAGATCAAAGGAGCGCGCGATGCGCGATATCTTTCCGATAGTGGCAGTCCTGGAACGAAATACCCGCCACGGCCTGATAGGCATTCGCTTGGGCCTCTTTCAACGTTGTTCCCCGTCCGGTAATGCCCAAGACACGTCCCCCGGCAGTAACGACCATCCCGTTCTTCGTGGCGGTCCCGGCATGAAAGATCATCGTCCGGCTACCTTGCTGAACCGGCAAACCGTGAATGGGAAATCCTTGTTGATAGGGGCCAGGATACCCACCCGACGTCATCACAACACAGACGGCCGTATCCTCATGCCATTCGACGGCAAGTTGGTCCAGGCGGTGCTCGACCACGGCCTCCATGACATCGATCAAGTCCGTCTTCAGCAAGGGCAGGACAACCTGCGTTTCAGGATCTCCCATCCGTGCATTGAATTCCAGGACATACGGCACCCCCTTCACCACCATCAGACCGGCATATAGGACGCCCTGAAACGGCGACCCTAAGCGGGCCATGGTCTCGACAATTGGGTGCAGAATTGAGCGCGTCACATGCGCACGGAGAGCCGGTGTGCCTAACGGCGCCGGACAGTAGGCTCCCATTCCGCCGGTATTGAGGCCAGTGTCTGCGTCACCGACGCGCTTGTGATCCTGCGCCGGCAACATCGGCACGACGGTCCGGCCGTCTGTAAACGCCATGACCGTCAATTCCTCGCCATCGAGGAATTGCTCGATCAAGACTCGTTTCCCCGCCTGGCCGAACATCGCTTTCTCCATCGAGCCAATAACGGCGTCGCGCGCCTCTTCTCGTGTCGTCGCAATGACGACCCCTTTGCCTTGAGCAAGACCGTCGGCCTTGATCACGACAGGGAGCTCATGTTGTTCGAGATAGGCCAACGCATCGACGGCCTTGTCAAAACTTTTCGCGCGCGCAGTCGGAATTCTAGCCTGCGCCATGACGTCTTTGGAGAAGATCTTGCTGGCTTCGAGCTGCGCGGCATTCTTGGTGGGACCGAAAATCCTGAGGTTGGCTCTTCGAAACTCATCGACGATCCCGAGCGCAAGCGGAGCCTCCGGTCCGACGACGGTCAGATCAATCTGCTCACGAACGACGAAATCTTTCAGCCCGGCCACATCGTCGGCCTTGAGGGGCACGCACGTGGCCACCGATTCAATGCCGGCATTGCCAGGCGCGCAATAAAGGATGGGGTTGCGCGGGCTCTGCGCGAGCATCCACAGCATGGCATGCTCACGCCCTCCACCCCCGACAACAAGAATTTTCACAGGAATATTTTTCCCGGTTACAACTGTACTCTTATCAGGATGCTCAAACTGGTCATCCAACAAGGCCGCAAGGAGTGAGAGGCCCGAAGCGTACTGAGTCAGCGTACGTTGAGGGTCTCGAATGACTGAGAACGAAGTTGGGGACCTGTTTCAGCATCCGTCAGTGGCGGAAATGCCGCATGCCCGTCAGAATCATCGCCAGTCCATGCTCGTCCGCCGCCTTGACGATCTCGGCATCCCGAATCGACCCGCCGGGCTGAATCACGGCGGTAATGCCGGCTTGCGCCGCGGCATCAAGTCCATCGCGGAATGGGAAAAAGGCGTCCGAGGCCATCACGCAGCCCTTCACCGGCATCTGCGCCTTCATCGCCGCCAGCTTCACGCTATCCACCCGACTCATCTGCCCCGCGCCGATCCCTACCGTTTGTCCTGGCTTGGCATAGATAATCGCGTTCGACTTGACGTGTTTGCAGACGATCCAGGCAAACGCGCAGGCCGCATATTCTTCATCCGTCGGCTTTCTGACCGTCGGCACCTTAAGCGATTTCAGGTCGGTCAACACCCCGAGATCACGGTCTTGTACGATCAGCCCGCCCACCAGCTTCTTGAGATCGTACCCATCTTGATGCACTTTCACGAGCGGACCGACATCCAGCAGGCGCAAATCCTTCTTCCGCTTCAGCTCCGCCAGCGCGTCTTCGGCAAAGCCCGGCGCAATCACCACCTCGACGAATGTTGAGGTGATTTCCTTGGCTGCTGCCAGATCGACCGGACGATTGAACGCGATCACTCCGCCAAAGGCCGACACCGGATCGGTCTCCCTCGCCTTCACATAGGCCTCGACCGGTGTGTGGCCGAGCGCCACTCCGCAGGGATTGTTGTGCTTGATGATCGCCACGGCGCACGCCTCGTATTCCTTGGCCAGTTCGAGGGCTGAATTGGCATCGAGGAAATTGTTGTACGACATCGCCTTGCCGTGCAGAATGGTGCCGCGGGAGACGGACGGTTCGTGGGCATTCAGCTCGCGGTAAAACGCTCCTTGCTGGTGAGGATTCTCGCCGTACCGCAAGGTTTCCGCGAGCTCAAATTGCAGCGAGAGCATCTTGGGAAACTTCGCCTCCCCACCCTGTACCTGTTTTTCAAGATAGCCGGCGATCAAACTGTCGTAGCGGGCGGTATGCTGAAACACCTTCATCGCCAGTTCACGTCGCAGCGCCCGGGTCACCGTGTTCGTGTTCACCGCGTCCAACACCCGCGTATAGTCCGACGGATCGACTAATACCAGGACGTCCTCGTGGTTCTTCGCCGCAGAGCGCAGCATTGACGGTCCACCGATATCGATATTCTCAATGGCATCGTCGAAGTGGCAATTGGGCTTGGCAATCGTCGCCTCGAACGGATACAGGTTCACCACGACCACATCGATCGGACCGATGCCGTGCTGCGTCATTTGCTCGATATGCGCCGGCACAGACCGGCGGCCCAAGAGTCCGCCATGAATCTTCGGATGCAGCGTCTTGACCCGACCGTCGAGAATTTCCGGCGAACCGGTATAGGCCGCCACGTCCGTCACTTTCACACCCGCTTCCCGCAACGCCTTGGCAGTGCCGCCGGTGGAGAGAATTTCCGCGCCGAGCCCTTCCAAACCTCGTGCGATATCGACGACCCCGGTCTTATCCGAAACACTGATCAATGCTCGCTTAATGCCAGCCATATGCATACTCCTTGATTCTGAGGATCGTGAGAACAGACGTATTCTACTCGTGAAAGGCGGGCGCAGAATAACAAATGGTCCCCCCAAGTTCAAGGCGGAGAGCCGCCTGTGACTGGATGGACTCATCGCCGTCGCATAACGGACGTCCCCGGCGTGACTCCATCGTCCAGATCAATCGCAGGGGGTTGTTTTTTCCACCTCACGCGTTACAATGCGGGCTAATATGAGGTTGGTTCGTTCACCCACCATCACCTACACAGGGAGGAAGAGAATCGTGAGCTTGCGAACTATTCTCTCGCTCATCGTTGCACTGGCTATCTCCACTATCGTCGGCGAAGTCCGGGCTTATGATGCAAGTCCTAATTCCAGCAGCACCGACCCATGCACCCAAGTCAACTTTTCCGGGTACACACCGGCACCGTTCTCACAGGACAAAAACAATACGACCGTACCTCCCAAGTCGGAATTCTCATTTCTCGCCTCCAAGGCAACCGACACACAAAGCATTACGGTCATCGTCAAGGAACAGAAGGTTCCGGTCACGGTCACCATGGTCAGTAACGGGTATCTGGTGAAAGGCAAACTCCCCGACACTGTCAAAGGCTCCTACATACGAGTCGAGATTTTCGCCAAAGGTCCCAATCAATGTGATCGTGCCGATGGGTGGTTGCTTAAAGTTGCGAATTAACCCTGCGTATCAGCCAGGTAGGCCGACGCTTGCCTGGCTGAAGTCGGTGGTGTGACTTGTCGTTCGTATCAGGGCATGGCCCGGCCTGATTGTGATGTGGCTGCATGAGCCGCCACGCCCAGCCCTCGGCTTCCATTTCCGGCCCCCCGGTCTCCCGCTGGTTTGGATTCTTCCCTGAGTTCAAGGCAGACAGTCTTGGCTATCTGCTGCGCTGCCGCCAGTACGGCGATGTGGCAAAACTTCCCATGGGGACATTCGCCGCCCTTCTCCTGCGCGAACGCGATCCCGCGATGTATCTGCTGAACAATCCGGCCGATATCAGGCATGTGCTGGTGGTCAACCAAGACAATTTCACCAAAGCCCCGGTTCCCCCGGTGGAATCTCGCGTGTTCGGGCAGGGTGTGTTGCATACAGAGGGAACGATCCACCATCGGCAGCGGCGGATCTTCCTGCCGTTTTTCCATGGCGATCATGTCTCGTCATACGCCGGCCTCATCGCGGACACGACTGCCGGTGTGACCGCCTCCTGGTCGGAAGGCATGACGATCGACATCGGACACGCAATGACAACCATCACGCTCTCCGTGATTTGGCGACTCCTCTTCGGACAGGATATTGGGACCGAAGCCCGGACGGTCACACAGGCCATTACGACCGGGCAGCAACTCATCAAACTACAGTATGATTCGCTATTCGCTCGTCTGATGCCGCTGTGGATTCCCACCAAGTTGCATCGAGAATTTTCCCATGGGCATCGTCGCCTGGAATCGATACTGCGCCGGCTCATTCGGGACCGGCGTTCGACACCGACACAGAGTCCGGATGTCCTCTCCCTGTTGCTTGCTGCGACCGATGCGACCGGGCAACCGCTGGGCGAAGAGGAAATCCGTGATCAACTCGTCACCTTTCTCTTGGCCGGCCACGAAACCACCGCCAATGCACTGACATGGGTCTGGTTTCTGCTGTCTCAGTCCAGGACCGTGCGCGCGCACCTGGCCCAGGAGCTCGAAACAGTCTTGAACGGGCGGCTTCCGACGGCGACCGACGTGCCTCGCTTGCGATATACGAAGATGATCTGGGAAGAAACGCTGCGCCTCTATCCGCCAGCCTGGCTCCTGCATACCCGTGTGAGCCGATCCGACGACACGTTGCCGTCAGGAGCACACCTACCGGCTGGCGCCAGAATCTTCATCAGCCCGTGGAGTATGCACCGGCATCCACAGTGGTTTCCTGATGCCAATCGATTTGATCCGGAACGGTTCGCGCCGGAATCCCACGCACAGCGGCCGGCGTTCAGTTATTTCCCGTTTGGCGGCGGAGGCCGCCGCTGCCTTGGAGAATCGTTTGCCGAATTGGAGGGGATTCTGGTCATGGCCACAGTGGCGTCACGGGTACGCTTCCGATTGGTGGACGGACAAACGATCTCCCCCGATCCACTGATGACGTTGCGGCCGCACATGCCGATCCGCATGACGGTCTCGCGCATCGACAGACAGGAGCACGATTTGTCCCTTGTCTGATTCACCCGGCAATCCCCTTGTCTTTTCCGTCCCTCTCCCGTATGTACGGAGCACGGATGTCAGGTCGTGGGTTCCGGTTCACAGGAGCAAGGAGCGCGTTCAATGAAAATGCTGATGATCGTGTTTCGCGAGTCGATAGCGCAACAGATTCATGCGCTGATGAAAGAATACGAGGTGACGGCATTTACTGAACTACACAATGTTTCAGGTAGAGGTGAAACAGGCCCCACCCTTCATTTTTCCCTGTCAGCAGGCGCCAACCGGTTGATCCTCGCCGCCATACCTGAACAGATGGCCCACCGCGTGATTGAGGGACTCACGCGCTACCGCATGGAACATATGCGGCAAGAGGCAGGGGACACGTTCCCCCTCCATGTATTCGTTCTTCCCTGCGAGCAAGTGGTGTAACGACTGGGCCGGGCGAGGGCGCTCGCCATAGCAGAGGGGCTACTCCCCGCTCCCCGCCATGTCGTCGATGAGGGGGCGGTTGATGTCCGTGCAGCCCGGACAAATTCTATCCAGCAGTGTTTCGAAATCGGCCACGAAGTTTTTTGCGTCAGGAAGCTTGTCATTGACGACATGGGTATAACAAGTCTCACACAACATCATCAGACCTCGCGAAACCCCGACGGTTTTTCTTCCCGCGCTTCTGGTCATGCGTCCTACACCGATCCTTTCTGCAGCGCCGTAAAAAAGTCTTCGGCTTCGAGGTCAATTCCGCATTGCTGACATTCGTAGGGCTGATCGGGTGCCGGCACGTTCAAGGGCGTACGATCGATCCGCCCTCCGCAGACGTGGTAGAACCGCCCGCGCGCATGTTCATCATCCAGCGGATCGCTCTCGTAAATCAACACCATGCCATTCCCAGTCTCTTACCTATCCGCGGGAGTATAGCGAGCTCCGAATTGCAACCGCAACCGCCGACCCTCCCTTCCCGTGCTCGACGCTAGGCCTGGAACTGCGCGTCATAGAGACCGGCGTACACCCCCCCACGACGAAGCAGATCGTCATGCCGGCCATCCTCGACCAATCGGCCGCCGTCGATGACGAGAATCCGGTCGACATCGTGGAGCGTAGTTAGCCGATGCGCAATGATGAACGTGGTGCGTCCTCTGGTGAGCTCGGTCAAGGCTTCACGAATCTTCACCTCTGTTTCTGTGTCGATATTGGATGTCGCTTCGTCGAAAACCACGATGGGCGGATCTTTTAACAACACCCGTGCAATCGATACCCGCTGTTTCTGGCCGACTGACAGTTTGACGCCCCGTTCGCCGATCCAGGTCTCGTACCCTTCCGGAAGCGCCGCAATGAACTCGTGCGCCCGCGCGGTGCGCGCAGCCGTGTCAATCCGTTCTTGACTGGCATCGAGATCGCCGTAGAGGATATTGTCCCGCACGGTTCCGTTGAACAAGAACGGCTCCTGTTGCACAAACCCAATCTGCCGACGAACATAGTCGAGCGGCAAATCACGAAGGTCGTCTCCGTCGATCGAGATGGCGCCCTCAGTCACGTCATAGAACCGCATGAGCAACTTGAGCAGCGTGCTCTTCCCTGCTCCGCTCGGTCCCACCAATGCCACATGCTCGCCTGCCGCAATCGACACGGACACATGCTTGATGACGGGCACATCGGAGCGATAGTGAAAGGCCACCTGCTCGAATCGAACCGCGCCAGGCCCACGGTGACGCGGAGGCATCACGCCCGGCCGGTCAGCGACGTCAGGCGTGGCGTCCAGCACATCGAACACCCGCTCGCTTGCCGCCAGGGCATGTTGCAACATGTGATTCACCGAGTGAATTTGATTGATCGGCACGTAGAACAATGCCAGGTACGACAGAAAGAGAACCAGCTCTCCCAATGTGAGCCGGCCGTCCACCACTTCACCGGCACCATACCAAAGAATCAAGACGGTTCCGAGGCTGCCCAGTAAGATCATCCCGGGTGAATAGACCGACCACAGGAACATCGCTTTGAGATTCGAATCGCTATAGCTGCGGCTTAATCGGTCGAACCGAGCTTGTTCATAGGGCTGGCGCATGAACCCCATCGTCTCCCTGATACCGGACAACGCGTCCTGTAAGTAGCCGTTGAGTTCGGCGGAATGCCTTCGGATCTGATGGTAAAGCCCGTGCACGGTCGAGGTGAACCAGCTCGCGGAGACCATCAATAAGGGAATGGGGAGGAGCGAGAGTGCCGCCATTTTCCAGTTCAGCATGAACAGCAGGATCGTAATACCGACCAGCGTCAGCGACGCCGTCATCGCGCCTTCGAGTCCATCGATAAAGATTCGTTCGACGTGCTCGGTGTCGTTCGTCACCCGCGACATGATCTCCCCGGTCGAACGATTCTCGAAGTAGCTAAGGGACAACCGTTGCAGGGCGGAAAAGATCTGCTGCCGCAAATCGTGCACCACCGTTTGCTCCAGTTGATTGTTGAGCCGGATTCTGAACGAGGCGAATAGGTTTTTCAGGACATAGGCCCCGACGAGCAGACTCAAGATCCAGGGAAGCAGGGCCATGTCTTTGGCCTGAATGACGTCGTCGATGATGAGTTTGATGACCCAGGGAGGGACCAGCTCCATCGCCGTTGCGCACGCCGCGCAGAGCAGCGTGGTCAGGGCAAGCCCACGATGGGGCCGGAGATACCGCAAGACACGAAACAGCGTTTTCACGAGAGGTCTACGAAGATGATGGGGGTCAGATGACGCTTGCCGGCTCTTTTTGCCAGTACTGCTGAAATTCATGGAGCTGCGTCAGGGTGGACATATCTGTCATGCGATCGAGGAAGACCTTCCCGATCAGGTGATCGAGCTCGTGTTGAATGCAGACGGCAAACAGGCCGGTCGCTTCAATATCGAGCGGCTTACCTTTTCGGTCCAACGCCTTCACTCGCACCACCGAGGGTCTGGTGACTTTCCCCCTCAATCCATCCACACTGAGACAGCCTTCCCAGCTTTCCGCCTGTTCCGGGCCGTAATAGACGATTGAGGGATTAATAAGAACGGTTTCCGGAAAGCCCCCTTCATCCTTGCAACCCATCACCACCAATTGAATCGAGCGGGACACTTGTGGAGCCGCCAGGCCGATCCCCGGCTCGTCGTACATAACCTCAAACATCTCATCGATCAAGCCCTGCATCTCCAACGACTTGATCTCGCGCGGATCGATAGGGGCCGCAATCTTGCGAAGAATGGGATTGCCGAGCTTGGCGATTTTCAACATGGCCAGAGACCCACCTCGTGTTCTCGTCAGTTCAACGGTGACGAGATACTCCTAACACAAGAATCTTCCGGGCTGCAACTCCGGACTCCGGCCCCCCGAAGCACGTCACAATTTACGCTTCGGCCGAGGCGGTTCCGGGATCTCGAACGCATCTTTATAGTCGTTCCACCACTCAACCCATTCACTGACCCAGGCCATACGCTCCTGTTTCGTCGAGCTATCCCAA
>JABMDG010000324.1 GCA_015904045.1 Nitrospira sp. | reverse complement strand
GTACTCGATTGTCAGTCGAACAACCTGTTGGGGCGGGGTCACGCCGCGAACGCGCACACACATCAATCCTGTCATTCATAACAAGAGGATCGTCATGACGTCTTTCCTACGCAGTGCAGTCAGGGTCGGATGCGCAGTCATTGTCAGCGGATCTCTCGTGGCCTCGCAGGCCCACGCTCATGGCGGCCTGTCGATGGCCGAAGATATGTGCAAGCTCACGGTCGGGCCGTACATGATGCACTTTACGGGTTATCAGCCCGCCAACTCGCAACAGAAACAATTCTGCGAGGACATTCCGGGCACCGGCCAGACGATCGTCGTCCTTGACTATATTGAGCAGGAGCTCCGTTCGCTCCCGGCCGAGGTTCGGATCATCAAGGATACCGGCTCGGAACAGAACCTTGACGCCGTGACAATTCTGCACCTGCCGGCCAAGGTGTATCCCAGTGGTTCGATCGATTTCACGCACACCTTCACGGAGCCGGGCAAGTTCGTCGGCCTGGTCATCGTGGGAGAAAAAGGCGAACACGTCTCCCGCTTTCCGTTCTCCGTCGGAGATCCCAAGGTCTTTTCCAAAGTCTTGAACATTTATATGGTGCCAGTTGTGGCGGTCGCTATCGTCGGCGCGATTTATCTGTTCACACGCAACCGCCGGAAACCATCGGAAGCTGTCGCGTCCTAGGCCATGCGCCGTTCATGATTTGTATGCCCGCCGTCCTGCGGGGGGCATGCTCGGGCAAGAGAGAAGTGAGGAACTCATGATGTCTTTTCAATCTCTGATTCGTGCCGCAATCTGCCTGGTCCCGTTCGCCCTGAGCACTCCTTTGACGGCACAAGCCCAGCACGGGCACGAGCTGGCGACGGACACCTGCGTGCTCCATGTGGGCCCCTATAAAATGTACTTCAATGGCTACCAGCCCGATGCGTATTACGACCAGCAGTTCTGCCAGGAAATGCCCGGCACCGGAAATACGGTCTTGGTGTTCGACTATGTCGAGCAGGAACTCCGGTCTATACCGGTCGAGGTGCGGATCATCCAAGACACCGGCTCGGAGGCTAATCTTGAATCTGTCACCGTCGTGCACATTCCCGCAAAGGTGTATCCGACCGGTTCCATCGACGTGAAACACAATTTCGACAAGCCCGGCAAGTTCGTCGGTTTGGTGTCGATCGGGGACAAACAGGAGCACCTGTCCCGACTTCGGTTCTCGGTCGGTGAGACGGGAACCGTGTCGCACTTGACACACTACCTCATGATCATTGTGCCGCTCGCCGTGGTCATCGCCGTGGCGGTGTTCTACGGACTTCGCGACCGGCGTAAACCTTCCGCAGCAACTGTTTCTTCCTAGGCATGGCCGGCCGGCGCACCGAGTCACTGCGCCGGAATAGTCGTCCACGTAGCCGGGCACGGCCCTCCGCGCACGGCCTGGCATGAGGAGATGTAAGGATGAGGCCATCGACGATTCGTACGTTCCTACGGAGTGTCGTGACCGCGGCAGGGGTACTGATCGCGTTGGGTTCCGCCGCTCCGCCGGCACTGGCCCACTCAATGTTGGTGAAAGCAGAGCCTCCACGGCGCGCCGTACTCGCCAAAGCCCCGGGGCAGGTGCGGCTCTGGTTCAACGAAGACATCGAGGGCGATTATGCATCGCTGACGGTGCTCGACGCGGACAAACATCCCGTCACGGATGCCAAACCAACACTTGTTTCGGATGACCCAAAATCCATCGTCCTCCCGCTGCCGGAATTGGCGCCCGGCAAATACTCCGTCAAGTTTCGGGTGCTGTCGGTCGACGGCCATGTAGTCGATTCCACCTTCGACTTTACGGTGAAGGGCAAAGTGCAAGGGAAATGATCGAGGCCGCCGAGGCGCTGTTCCGCTTCCTACAACTCGCCTCCAACATGACTGTCATCGGCGGATGCGTCTTTCTGGCCATCGCCGAGGGGAAGAGTCTCTCTTCCGATAACCCCTATCTGACCCGACTGAAACGGGCCCTCCCGTGGCTCGCCACGACGGTTCTCCTGGGGTTGCTGGGGTTGCTGGCTGCGACAACGGCCCAAGCGACAGGTGTCCCTGAAAACCTCTGGCACCCCGGAGCCTGGCTGAACTTTCTCCAAAAAACCAGGATCGGCTTCATCTGGACCCTGCGCGAAACCAGCGCACTTGTGGTGCTTGGGCTCGCCTGGTTTGCGCGGACGTCGCTCGGCGCATCGTGGCGTTACGTAGTCTGTGCGATCGCCGCTTCCCTGACGCTTGCCATCGGCTCGTTTGCCAGCCACCCGGCAGCCGAAGAACAGTCGATTGTCGCGATCCTCCCCTATGCGCTGCATCTTATCGGAGCGAGCGTGTGGTTCGGTGGATTGCCCGGCGTGCTGGCCGTCCTGATTCATTCCGCCCAAACACACCAGAACGAATCGATGGAGCGGTCCGGCATTAGGCTCTTGAAGCAGTTTTCATCCGTCGCGCTCCCGGTGATGGTCGTCATTGTGGCCACCGGCCTCGTGGTTGCCGACCGGATGGTGGGCGGCAACTATGCTACGTTGTTCGCCACGGCATATGGGTGGCTGCTAACCACAAAACTGACGCTGCTGGCTGTCATCCTCTCGATCGCGGCGCGCGCGCACTTCGTGTGGGTGCCGTCGCTCGAGCGCACCGGGCGCCTGGCGCCCCCGGCCTCGCATCATCTGCAAAACAAATTAACCATTGAATTCTCACTGGCAGTGCTGCTTGTCATCGTCGCCACCCTGCTGGCGAACGCCGTGCCCGCCAAGCATGAAACCATCGATCACTGGCCGTACCCGTTCCGATTTTCAATCGATGCGACCTGGGACGACTGGCTGGTGCAAACCCTCGTCGGAATCGGCGTGGCCCTGCTGATCCTCACGGGAACCATGATCGTGCTTGGCCGCACCAGGCAGTGGGGGGGGCTGCGGCGCATCGCGCTTCCGGCCCTGTTGGGCATATTGGGAATCGCTTCGACCTTTTATCCCATCGCTGTCCAATCGTACCCTGAGACGTACCGAAAAACTCCTGTTCCGTTTGACGCCATTTCCATCGCTAATGGAGCGGGGCTCTTTGCCGCAAATTGCGTCCCCTGCCACGGCCCGCAAGCCAAGGGCAATGGCGTCCTTGCCAAGACCCTCCCGAAACCGCCGGTCGATCTCCTGACCGAGCCTCATACCGCCATGCATACCGCAGGCGACTTTTTCCATTGGTTGACCTACGGCCGATTCAACGGAGTCATGCCCGCCTTCGGCGACAAATTCTCCGAAGAAGAGCGGTGGGATGTGCTGAACTTCCTCCATGCCAACGCCCGCGGCTATCAGGCTCGCATCATCAACTCCCGTATCCTCCCTGGCCAGCCGTTCATGGTCTCTCCCAATTTCTCCTATTCGACCCAAGACGGATCCAGCGGAACCCTCAAAGATTTTCGCCGCAAACAATCGGTGCTCCTGGTGCTCTTTTCTTGGCCGGAATCGAAGGAGCGGCTCGCACAACTTCGGACGGCCTATTCCACGATCAGCAACACTCAGACAGCGATTTTGGCTGTACCCGTCAACGACCTCAATCCAGATGACACAGAAGCCCTGTCAGCCTATCTCCCTCTCCCCATCGTCACCCAAGGCGCGAATGAAATCACCCGCAGCTATGTCTTATTCCGGCGGACGATCGCCAAGCCGGACTTGTTCGGAGAAGGGACCTTGCCGAAGCACATGGAATTTCTCTTCGACCGGTACGGTTTTTTACGGGCGCGCTGGATCCCCGAAGGGGAAAACCCCGGGTGGGCAGATCTCAATCTCCTGCTGCAGCAGATTCAACAGCTCAACCGGGAAGGAGAGTTGTTGCCTCCTCCGGGCGACCACGTTCACTGACCCAGCCCATAAATCTGGAATGCCCCTTGCTGATCTGTAAAAGCCCTAAGCTTTCTATTACTTGAGTGACCACGCCACCTCTCCACGGCACTTGACATCATCCGTATACAGGCGTATACATGCGCCGTCTTGCGCCCCTTCCCACTCGGTTCTCCTGATGATGTTTCCATGCCAGATAGGCGGATATTTTTCTTGACTCACGGCGGAGCTTTGTCGGATACTTCTGACCGGTGAAGAGGGAAAACCTTCACACATTTTGTATGAATGGGCGGGGCTATTCACAGCATAATCTTTCCTGAGTAGAGGGTCGTTTTAGTCATAATCCATAACTAACCGAAGGAGGTAGGTAACATGGCTGCAGACAGTTCGGGGCGAGGGTACGACATCTCGCAGTGGTACGATTCCCGGCCGGTGAAGATCGGGTGGTTGGCGATGCTGGGGATCGGGGTGTTCTGGGTGCTGTACCAGCGGGCGTTCGGCTATTCCCACGGGCTGGATTCGATGACGCCGGAATTCGAATCCGTGTGGATGGGGCTGTGGCGCTTTAAC
>JABMDG010000323.1 GCA_015904045.1 Nitrospira sp. | reverse complement strand
ATCCCGACGACGGCCAACACATACTTGTTCCCAAGACCGGCGACCGCTTGGTCGTAGGCGACCTTCCCCGGAACGCCCGTCAACTCGTCCCGGTAGATTTCCTGATGAGAGGCCTGCAGCAGCGTCACGAAGAGTATCAATCCGGCCGCCGAGAAGAAATTGGTCGGCATCCAGCCGTGGTGAAATCCTTGCACGGCGACGAACGAGGCGATCACGGTCCAGAAGATGCCACTGTCGAGCGGATTTCTGTTCAGGGCGAATCGGATACCGATTAGGCAGACGGCGCCCGAGAATGCCAAGAGCGCCAGTTGAGGAAGCGCCGTCCAACCGGTGTTCAAGTCCGGCAGAAGCGGCTGTTGTAACGAATGTGCGATCCAGGCCTGCCCCGGTTGAGCCACCCACAGCACCAGGACCGGCTGGATCAGGACTAACGGCAACCGCACGGCTCCACGCCAGGATGACATGGCCTCTTCCTTAATGATGGAGAGTGCCATGAGATTGAGTGGCAACAGCAGGGCGAGGGCGGAGAACATCACATAATGGGTGGATTCCCCGGGCTGATCTGCCGGTGGGAGGAGAGCCAGGCCGCGGTCGGCTACGCTCAAGACGATTAACGACAGGATCAACCGGCTGCTGGAGAGATACCAGCCGAAGAATAATCCGAACGCCAGCACGACGAATGGAAACGCATGGACCGGCCCCTGCACCCACGGCGGTAGCCCGTGAGGACGCAACAATGCCATGGCAGCAAGAAAAATGAGTCCCCCGGGGACCAGGAAGTCGGACAGCGATTTTTTGAGTGAAGACATAGGGAACCGACGCCTACCCCACCATCAGATTCCAGGTTGGGAAAAGCGAGAACCGTACCAATCTTCACGGACACCGTCACGATACACGGGGAGAAACTTCACACATTGTCAACGGATTAGATACGCCTTCACGAGATGACAAAGAATGACACTTGCGTCCGTCCCCTTTTGGACAGGGACAAGAGGGAAACGGTCGTAAAGGATCAGGAGACTGAGGGGGACCCGCAGGCAATGGCCCCGGTCTTGGGATCAACCGACACGGCCAGTTTGCCATCGAGGACGTCCAGCAACAGCTGGCCCACGAAAACCCGTCGCCAGCCGCTCAGCAGCGGAAGCCCTAAGGATCCCCGGCCTGTCTTGGCATCCACCAATGCCTGGAGATCCGACGTCGTGGCCAACAGGGTGGGGGCGATATCGTGCTCAAAGGCACGCGCCTTGAGCACCGCCTGCAGCAATTCGACGAGACCGGTGAACTCCGGCTCGGGCTTCCGTTCTTTGGGAACCGACGGCCAGGCAGTTGGCGGAAGCGCGAGCGCATGATGGATCGTGCCGACGAGCGCCTCGCCGTTACGATCGACCTCCGATCCGTGCACACCCCGGACGGAACGGAGTTCCTGCACGCTGCGCGGGGGATGCCGGGCCAATTGGAGCAGCACCTCGTCCCGCAGAACCCGGCCACGTGGGACGTTCCGCCGTTTGGCTTCTCCTTCACGCCAGGCCGCCAATCCTCGAAGGACGGCCAGCGATTTCGGTTTGAGCTGATCCCACCCCCGCACTCGCTGATACCGTTCCTGCGGCTCCCCGCGTGTTTCGCCGACGGCGTCTTCCAAACGGGCAAACTCTTCCCCAATCCACTCCAGTCGGCCGAATTCGGAAAGGCGCGCCTGGAGATGGTCGTGGATCGCAAGAAGAAAGGTCACATCCTCAAGCGCATACGACAATTGATCAGGAGACAGCGGCCTGGCACTCCAATTCGTGAACGTATGCGCCTTGTCCAATCGCTTCCCATGCACGCGCTGAACCAAGCTGGCGTAGGCCACTTGTGGACCGTACCCCACCATCGCAGCGGCAATCTGCGTATCAAAAAATGGTTTGGGAATTCGACCGGCATGCACCGCAAAGAGATCCAGATCCTGCCGCCCGGCATGCACGACTTTCTGCACCGCCGGACTACACACAATGTCCCACAGCGGGTCCAGTGAACCTCCATCCAACACGGCGGGAAAATCAATGACGGCGGCCGTCGAATCCGTCGCGATCTGAATCAGCTCAAGCCTCGGCACAAAACTGTCTTCGCCGACGAATTCAGTGTCGAGCGCCAGCCGCGGGCTGTCTTTCAGCTCCGAGCAGAACTCATGCAGTGCCTGGCGGCTGGTAATGTAGTGCGGTCGCGTCATCACAGCAGGGTTACTCCGCCGGGCTGTACGGCCGATCCGGCGGGCGCATCGGCTCGGTGTTGCTCAAGCTCAGATACTCTTTGAGAAATTGATAGGCCTCCAACATGCGGCGCAGTTCCGGCTCGGAACTGCGGTCGCCTTTATTGGCGTCGGGGTGCAGCTGTTTGGCCTTGATCCGAAAGGCAGCGGTCACCTCGGAGAGAGAACTGCCGAACTCCAACCCCATAACCGCATACGCGTCCAGCGCGTTATTGACTCCGTGTGGATTGTCCGAGAGGGCCCCGCTTCCGCCACTTGCGGCTTTCAGCATGTCGGCGAGGTTGATTTTTCTGCGACGCCGGCGCGGCCGTTCTCGAATCTCGCTGTCGAACTCGTCCCATCGTTCTTCGACAAACTCCAATCGGGATTCAAGGCGCATCGCGCCGGACAAATCTCGAATCACCTCCAGCTCCTCTTCAATCTCGATGAGCGATCTGATGATTTCTTCGAGTCCTTGCTCGACCCGAAAAAATCCGTCCACCCGCTCTTCCATCATCGTATCGACGGCCATTTCCAGGCTATCCTCAGTCTTGAAGCGCAACGACTCGATGCGCTTCTGCATGCCTTGGCGGAACTTGATGTACTTGCTGGTTGAAAACGGCATGGCTCATCCCGCGTGTGACGAAGGAGCATTCTAGCATAGTGGCATTTGCGGTCAGAAGGGCTTCAGGCTAAAAGACGACAAGGTTTCCGGACTCTGTTGATAGAGGCGGGAGTCACTCTTGGAGGGGCTGATCGGTCATTTTGACTCGTCTTCTTGCCACGCCGGTCTCGCGGGCGGCAGCAGCCACAGCCAGAGCGACGTTCGGAACGACTGTTTTATCGAAGAGGCTGGGAATAATGTAATCCTCACTCACTGCGCCTTCAGGGATCGTATGAGCCAAGGCAGTGGCAGCAGCCAGCTTCATCGCCTCGTTGATCTCACGGGCTTGCACGTCGAGGGCCCCGCGGAAAATCCCGGGAAAGGCGAGGGCATTGTTGATCTGATTGGGATAATCCGAGCGGCCGGTGGCCAAGATCCGGCAATGCGACACCGCCAATTCCCGCGGCACTTCCGGGTCCGGATTTGCCATCGCAAAGACAATCCGATCCGTCGCCATCGCGTCCAGATCGTCGGCGGCCAGAATATTCCCAACCGACAGCCCGATAAAGACATCAGCGCCCTTCAGCGCGTCACGCAAGGTCCCTCTCGGCCGATCACGAGTCAGGCAAGCAGTCAGATCGGTCCGGCAGGCGCGTAACTGCTCCGCCTCACCGTACAAGATGATGCCTTCCTTGTCGCACCCCAGCAGATGCGACACGCCGGCTGCCAACAGCATGCGGCAACAGGCCGTCCCCGCCGCGCCAAGTCCGTTGACGACGACGCGGACATCCTCCAGCCGTTTCCCGACCACTCGCAGCGCATTGGTGAGAGCAGCCAGAATGACGACCGCGGTCCCGTGTTGATCGTCATGCATGACGGGAATGTCGAGCGACTGTTTCAGCCTACGTTCGATCTCGAAGCACCGAGGCGCACCGACATCTTCCAAGTTGATGCCGCCGAAGCCCGGCGCAATCCCCTGTACGATCTGCACGATCTCATCCGGATCTTGTGTGTTGAGGCATATCGGCCAGGCATCGATGCCGGCCAGTTCCTTGAAAAGCATGGCCTTACCCTCCATCACGGGCAGCGCCGCTTCGGGGCCGAGATTCCCGAGTCCCAACACTGCAGACCCGTCCGTGACGATTGCCACGCTGTTGCACTTGCTTGTGAAGGCATAGGCTTTGGACTTGTCCTGCGCGATGGCTTGGGCGACACGGCCGACACCGGGCGTATAGACCATCGAGAGGACATTCCGCGTACTGATCGCAATCTTCCCCTCCACCCGAATCTTCCCGCCGAGATGCAGCAGGAAAATACGATCGGAGGCCGAGATCACGGTGACATCGGGCAAGGCGGCCAGCTGCGCGAGTACGTGCTCGCCGTGCGCTTCGCTTTGCGCGTCGAAGGTGACGTCGCGCACCATTCGGGTTTTCGTCGCGGATACAATATCGACGGCGCCTAAATTGGCCTGTTCCTCCGCTAACAGCGCCGCCACGCGGGCGAAGACGCCGGGCTTGTTCGCCAACTCCAATCGAACGGTCAGGCGATAGTTGGAATAGGGACCGATCTCATTCATTCGTGCCGTCGTTCCCTCCTA
>JABMDG010000322.1 GCA_015904045.1 Nitrospira sp. | reverse complement strand
GTATCCGCGCAACCGGGGCTGGACGGGAGTTGAAGCGGGAAGAACTGCTCGTGTTGCTGCTCGACAGCTATCGGGCGGAAACGCGAGACCTGGTATGACCACGAGTGGAAAGGTTCAGGATCCAAGTTTCAAGTTCCAAGTTAAGAACAAAGTGAAAACTCTTGGAGTTGCATGTGGCAAAGGCTCGGGAACCAGCCCAGTCGAACTGTGTAACCTTCTAACGTTGCACCAGCGATGAAACAAGTTCTGATCCTGAATATTACCCGCATGGGCGATTTGGTGCAGATGGGTCCGTTGCTGGCCCGCCTCCAAGAAGAATGGCCTGGCGTCGCCGTGGATCTGGTCGTCGACCGCCGCTTCGCCCCCGTGGCCTCTATGCTGAAAGGGCTTCGAAACGTTGTCAGTTTCGATTTTCACGAACTGATCGATTCGAGCCGCGCGGCCGTGAAGGACGTCGTGTCGTTGTTCCAAGAGGTCGCAGGATGGGCGCGGCCATTAGTCGAGCGAAAGTACGACCGCCTCATCAACTTGACGTTCAATCGGCCCAGCGCCTTTCTGGCGAGCTATATCGGCGCGCCGGATATTCGTGGTGGAAGAAGCGCGTGGGATGGCGGCATCGTCATCGACAATGCGTGGATGGCCTACTTCACCGATATCCATCGGTTCCGCCGGATCAACCGGTTCAATCTGGTCGATGTGTATGCGCTGGGCGGCAGCGGGCCTGGGGCGTTTGCTCCGCTTCAACTGACCGTGACGCCGGAGGCTCAAGAGTGGGCACGCAGGTTTCTGGCCTCCGAGCAAGAGACACCGGCCCAGTGGATCGCCGTGCAGGCCGGCGCCAGCGACATCATGAAGGCCTGGCGACCGCAATCCTTTGGATTGACTTTGGCACGTGTCAGCGAACGGTGGCGAGGAGGTATCGTCTTTATCGGCGCGGGATCGGAGCGGGAGACAGTCGCGCAGGCCATTCAAGCCTATCGCAGCGCGGGTGGCCGCAAGTCTTTTCTAAACGCCACAGGCCAGACGTCGCTCGAACAACTGGCTGGGCTGTTGGCGGAATGCCGCCTTCTCTTGACGAACGACACCGGCCCCATGCACGTCGCGGTGGCCGTGCAGACCCCGGTGATCGATCTCTCGGTGGGGCACGTGGATTTTCAGGAGACCGGCCCCTATGGGCCGGGGCATTGGGTGGTACAACCGGAGCTCGACTGCGCGCCCTGCGGATTCGACCAGGTGTGCGCGCACCACTCGTGCAAAGACCGGATTCTGCCGGACCACCTGGCGGAGCTTATACTGTATGCGCTCGCCGGTGGTCCGTTTCCATCCGGTGTCTCGACGTATCGTATCTATGAGTCCGGGGTCGATGAGGATCAACTTGGCACGTTTCGACTGAGGGCAGGCCGCGAACCGGCCAGCACAGCCTGGTACGCGGCGTTCTGGCGACGGTATTGGTACGAATCGTTTACCGGCCTACAGAGCCATGTTCCAAAGCCGGACGGTCCTGCTCCGGACGCCGAGGATGCGATACGCCGTCTCCTCGCCATGCAGCCACGACTGGACGCGTTGTGCAACAGGGCCGAAGACATTGTGCGGACGGCATGCCGCACGCCGATTGCCACAGGAGTACTCGCGTCGCTTCAGCGAGAACAGGTGCTCGAGCGCGAATCCACCGTGCGCATGGGGTTGGACAGTTTGGCGACCGCCCCCCTCACGGCCGAATTTATGAGAACTCTCCACAACGATAATGTGCAGGGGGTAGATCGTCTGGCGCTTCATCATGCCAATGCGTATCGCCGCTGGCGGGCACAACTCGCCGATATTCAGCGGCGCCTCTCCAGCGTCAGCGATACGCAGCGAGGCACACAGGTGCGAATGGTTGCCGGTGCATCTGCCGTGGCCGGATAAGAGTCGAGGCAGAACGTCACCGGCCATGTTACGAGGAGGAGACCGAACATGCGTGTGACACTCGATCAGGAGCAATGGGAGGTCAGGGTTGGAGCGACGATTGGGGACGTGCTGGCTGACATCAGTGACCGGGCGCAGGCTCGATCGCGCATCGTGACGTCGCTGCGGCTCGATCAGCGTACGATTACCGACCGGGACCTCGACGCTAGGTTCTTACGCGAGGCTTCCGGGAAATTCGCCAGGCTGACGGCGGTTTCTCAATCGATACGCGATCTCGTGGAGTCCGCGACGCAGTCGGCTGCGCGCTATGCGCGGGATTTGAGCCAGGATGGATACGGAGTCGCCAGTGCATTCCGTGCTGGCCTCTCACAGATGGGCGCGCTGGATCTCTGGCTGGGTAAACTTGCTGACTATCTCGAGCTCGTAGAGGGAGGTCAGGCATCGAGGCGCACCGGTGACAGCGAGCGGCCGCTCAGCGCATGGGTGCGGGAATTGCTCGAAGCGCGTGCCGGGCGGGACATCGTCTTGATGGCCGATCTCCTCGAATACGAGATTCTTCCGCGCTTGCAGTCTGGTGGGTCATGTGATGATCAACGTCGACACGTATAACAGCGAATCCTTGATCAATTGCTGTCTTAACCTCAACCTCCTCGATGTGCGTTGGTGCTCATTGTGCCACGATCGGCCGCCTGTGTGCCGGTTGCTCAACCGGCTCAAGTCCCTGGTCATTTATCCGATACAGCAAGCAATCAGCTCACAGGCCTGAGCCGAGAATACGCTTCTGCACGGATGCTGGAAGCAGTAAGCCCGATCACGTGTTTGTATCAAGGAGGAAGGGTCCATGGCACTTATCGTCAACAACAATCCCGCATCGATTGCGGCCCAGCGAAATCTGAGCGTCAATACCAACCAGCTGAGCCGATCGGTCGAACGACTGTCATCGGGGCTGAGGATCACACGGGCGTCCGACGACGCCGCCGGCCTCGGATTGTCCGAGTCCTTGCGGGCGCAGATTCGCAGCATCAACCAGGCCACTCGAAACGCTTCGGACGGCATCAGCTTGACGCAGATCGCCGACGGTGCGGCTGCGACGATCGGGTCGTTGCTGGCTCGGTTGCGGGAACTCTCGTCACAGGCCGCAAGCGGCACGGTAGGCAATACGGAACGGTCATACATCGATCAGGAATTCGTGGCGTTGCGTTCAGAAATCGACCGCATCGCGCAAACCACGGAATTCAACGGTCAGGCGCTGACGAGCGGTTCGTCCATCAGCTTCTCCGTAGCCATCGGGTTCCGGAGCGGCACCGGCAACACGCTGGACCTGGCTCTGAACGACATCACGACAACGTCGTTGGGGCTGGGTTCGGTGAACGTCTCGACG
>JABMDG010000321.1 GCA_015904045.1 Nitrospira sp. | reverse complement strand
AAGCTTGCCGAGCTCCGGTATAAAGGCGGATTGGCCAATTATCTCGACGTGCTCGTGGCCCGGCGCAATTTGTTCGAAGCCGAACTCGGCATGACCGCCACACATCGGCTGCACCTGGTGTCGGTGGTCCAACTGTACAAAGCGCTCGGCGGAGGCTGGTCGCCGGATAAAGAAGCATCCGACAACAAGCAAGGATAGGTGATTCGTGGAAAAGCCGGCGCCAATTCAATTTCCGATTCACGAGCTACTCACTCGTCGCTGGAGCCCGCGCGCGTTCGATGAGCGGATGATCGAGCCGGAAAAGATGTACAGCCTGTTCGAGGCTGCGCGATGGGCGCCATCTTCCAATAATGAACAACCCTGGCGCTTTCTATTCGCGACGAAGGAGCGGGAATCCGAGTGGAACCGATTGTTCGGCTGTTTGCTGGAAGGGAACCGCATCTGGGCCTATCGAGCGCCGGTGCTGATTCTGTCCGTGGCCAGCTTGAATTTTGAGGATAGTGCCAAGCCGAACCGGCATGCGTGGCACGACACCGGGATGGCCACGGAGAATCTGGTGTTGCAAGCGACGGCGCTGGAGCTTGTCGCGCATCAGATGGCTGGTTTCGATGCGGAGAAGGCGCGCGCCGACCTCAAGATTCCCAGCGGATATGAGCCGGTCGCGATGATTGCAATCGGATATCCGGGCGATCCAACTGTTCTACCGGATCGCCTCAGGCAGCGTGAGCAGGCCTTGCGGGAGCGGAACGGTATCTCGACATTCGTGTTCGCGGGGGAGTGGGGCAAGCCGTTGCCGCTCTAGGGCGTGAAACGTGAGCCGTGAAGCGCAGGACGGAAGGAGTGGGACACATCTTTCCTTGCGAGATACGAGGTGCGAGATGCGCTTCACGAGGGGTGAGTGGTCGAGCGCCTTCGCTACGAACCGCCATGAATCATGCGGGTTAAGAAGACGACCCTGACAGATACATCAGCGACACACCATCTTGCAGGTGTCGATTCTGTCATGGGCCGATTGATCCGCTCGGTCGGCCCGTTCACGCTCACGCCGCGCAGGCGGCGGTCCCCGTTCGAATCGCTGGCCCGGGCGATCGCCTACCAGCAGCTGCATGACCGGGCGGCGGAGAGTATTCTTAAGCGGTTCATCGCGCTTTTTCCCCGCCGGCGATTTCCCAAGCCCGATGAACTGTTGGCCATGAAGAGTATGGCCATCAGGCAGGCGGGATTTTCGCGGCCCAAGATTGCCGCATTGCGGGACCTTGCGGCGAAAACATTGGACGGCACGGTGCCGACGAATCGGGTGATCCGAAGTCTCGACGATGACGCCATTGTCGAGCGGTTGATCGGGGTGCGGGGCATCGGACGTTGGACGGTCGAGATGCTGCTGATTTTCCAGCTGGGAAGGCCGGATATCCTCCCGGTTGATGATTTCGGGGTACGTAACGGGTTTCGGATCGTCTACGGTCTTCGGGAGATGCCGAGGCCGAGCGAGGTGTTACGGTATGGGCAGCGCTGGAAACCCTATCGCACTGCCGCGTCGTGGTATCTCTGGCGCGCCGCCGATCGGGCAAAACAAGGTGAGACGGTGTTCTGATGGCGAATCCAAGCAAACGGCTCGACTCCAATATTGCCGGCAATTTCTATGTCGATGGAACCTGCATCAATTGCGACACCTGTCGGCAACTGGCGCCGAAAACGTTCGAAGAAATCGGCGAGTTTTCCGCAGTGTTCTCCCAGCCTGAAAGTGACGAGCATATTCATCGCGCCTACCAGGCGTTGCTGGCCTGTCCGGTCGGTTCGATCGGCACGGAGCAGAGTGAGACCTCGCGCATGCAGGCGGCGATGGCAAGCTTTCCGCTTCATCTCGAAGACGGGGTATCCTATTGCGGCTTTAATTCGGACAAGTCGTTCGGGGCGAATAGTTTTTTCATCGAACATCCGGACGGCAACTGGCTGGTTGATTCGCCCCGATATGTGAAACATTTGATCGAGGCGTTTGAGCGGCGAGGCGGCCTCGCACGCATCTTCCTGACTCATGAAGACGATGTGGCGGATGCCGGCAAGTATGCCGCGCATTTCGGCGCACAGCGGATCATTCATCGCGACGATGCCGAGGCTATGCCGGATGCCGAATGGGTGATTGATGGAGCTGACGACGCCGAACTGTCCTCCGGATTTGTGGCGATTCCCGTTCCGGGTCACACAGCCGGCAGCATGGCTCTGCTCTATCGGGAGAAATTTCTTTTCACCGGCGATCATCTGTGGTGGAATCCACAGTCGAAGTCATTGGGGGCGCCGACCCGCCTGGTGTGGAGGAAGCGGGTGTTGGTGGACTCGATCCAGAAGCTGCTCGATTACCGCTTCGAATGGGTGCTGGCCGGCCATGGAGATCGCGTGCGGTTGTCCGCGGAAGAGATGAGAGACCATGTGCGGGCTCTCGTCACCCGTCGGAATCAACCGCCTGCGCCATGACTTGACGGCCGGTTCTGCTATCACCGCCTGGATTTCACTGATGGCTTCGTAGGATCAATCGGGATCACGTGCCCTTGGGTGAATAATTTTTGTAGGGAGGAGTGGAGGATGGGACTCAGTGGAAAAGTCGCGATCGTAACCGGAGCATCAAACGGAATCGGCCGGGCGATCGCGGAGCGATTTGCCGAAGAGGGCGCGATTGTGGTGGTGAATTTTTCAAAGAGCAGTGAGAAGGCCCGTCAAGTTGTCACGGGCATTCAGGCCAAGGGGGGGAAAGCCGTCTCTGTCCAGGCGGACATGGGCGTCGCTGCCGACGCGCGCCGTTTGGTTGCCGATACGGTCAAGCAATTCGGCCGGCTGGACATTCTCGTCAACAATGCCGGCCGGTTTATGCCGAAGCCGCTGATGGAGACGACCGAGGAGGATTTCGACCAGGTCATTGCGCTGAATGCAAAGGGTCCTTATTTTGCGATGCAAGAAGCTGCGAAATCGCTGAAAGACGGCGGACGGATCGTGAATATCTCCACCGCCGGCACCCATTTGAGTTTTCCCGGCGCCACAGCGTATCTCGGCAGCAAAGGCGCGCTGGAGCAGTATACGAAAGGATTGGCCCAAGAGCTCGCTGCGCGAGGGATTACGGTCAATACGATCTCGCCGGGCTTTACCGAAACCGGGATGATGACGGATCACTATCGACAAATTGGCATCCAGCTGTCCCCATTGAAGCGGATCGGTTTTCCGAAGGACATCGCCGATGTGGTGGCATTCGTCGTCAGTGAAGAGGCCCGCTGGCTGACAGGACAGAACATCCAAGCGGGCGGCGGCATTGTCATGTAGGAGGACGTCGGATGGCACGACAAAATATTTCGACCGGTGGGCCGTGGGAAGGAAAAATCGGGTACTCGCGCGCGGTGCGGGTCGGCGCAGCGCTCTACGTTTCGGGCTCGACGGCAATGACGCCGTCCGGCCTTGTCGGCAAGGGCGATCCCTATGCGCAGACGATCCAGACATTCAAAACAATTGAAGCGGCGCTGAAGCAAGCCGGGGCCTCGCTCAACGACGTAGTCAGGACCCGCATTTACATGGCGAACATCGATCAGTGGCAGGAAGTCGGCCGCGCGCACGGAGAAATTTTTGGAAACGTCCGGCCTGCCACGACCATGGTCGAAGTGAAACGCCTGATCGACCCCGATATGCTGGTCGAAATCGAAGCCGACGCGATTGTGTCCGCCTGAACCTCATCCTCCCCATGACGAATCACCTTTTCAATTGGATCGATCGGAATATTCTCTCGTTAGGCCGGGAGATGAGGCTGTCCTACCTGCCTCCGCTTATGGTCTATATGGCCTACGGCATCTCAGGACTCACCGGCATTGTCGGAACGTTTTTCGTCAAAGACTACCTTGGCCTCTCCGCCTCTTTCTTGGCCGCTCTCGGATTCTGGGCCGGCATTCCCTGGGCGCTCAAGATGCCCATCGGCCATACGGTCGATCTCCTGTGGCGCTGGAAAGGCTGGTTGGTCGGGTTGGGCGCCGGGTTGCTCGCCGTGAGTCTCGGCATCATGGCGGCGCTGATCGGGAATCGCGAGGCGATGACGGCCATCCTGTCAGCTGAAGTGTGGTTTGTGCTGAGTGCGTTGTTGGCCCCCATCGGGTATGTCATCCAGGACGCGGTGGCGGATGCGATGACAGTCGAAGCCGTCCCCCGCGTCGATGAGCGAGGCCACACGTTCGACGAGGCGACGCGCAAACTCATGCATACGACGATGCAGACGCTGGGCCGGGTGGCAATTATTGGTGGAGGGATCATCGTTGCGATGGTCAATGTCTATGTATTCGCCGGCACCGCCGGGCTGCCGCAAGCCGAGCTTGTGAAGCTCTACCAACAGATCTATCTTCTGGCGCTCATCATTCCCTTTGTCTCGATGCTCGGCCTTGGGGTGGCCTGGTTGCTCCGTCGGCGGCATCGGGAGGCATTGGTCCAACAGGGTTTTACGCGGGAACAGGCCGAGCACATGGTCAACGTACGCCAACAATCAGAGGAGGCGACTCAACCCAATTGGTGGATTCTCGGGGGGAGCCTGTTGTTCGCAGCCTTCACCGTGACAGATTTCCTCATGCCTTCCGAAGCCGCCGCCCCAACTCTTGATCTTGCCGTCCGC
>JABMDG010000320.1 GCA_015904045.1 Nitrospira sp. | reverse complement strand
CCTGGTAGCACTGCGCCAGGTGCCGTTTCAGTTCCAGCCAAAGTGATTGGATCGCAGCAGCGTTCGACATGATTACCGCCCTCTCGCATGAGCCAGCACATCCGGAGAGACTCGCTCGCTCTGTGCCAGATCTGCCAGAGGCATGGTCTGGACCTCGACCTTTGTCGCGCCGCCGTGAATGGTCCGCTGAAACAGTTCCACCAGGCTGTCCGCCCGATTCACAATCCCGACGAACTCATCGCCGGACCCGATCGGCCAATTGATCGCGCTGGCGTGGATGTTCAGCGCCTGCTCCACCTCGGTCATCAGATCGAGCGGCGGGCGGCCCGGCACATCCATTTTGTTGACTAAGGTCAGAACCGGAATGCGCCGCAAGCGGCACACGGCAAACAGCTTGCGCGTTTGTGCCTCCACGCCCTTGGCCGCATCGATCACCATGATGGCGCTATCGGCGGCCGTGAGTGTCCGGTAGGTATCTTCGGAAAAATCCTGGTGACCCGGCGTATCGAGTAAATTGATGACGGCGTCCTTATACGGGAACTGCATGGCCGAGGCGGTGATCGAAATCCCGCGCTCCTGTTCCATGCCCATCCAATCGGAAGCCGTGGCTTTGCCGCCCTTCCGCCCACGAACCATCCCGGCCGTCCGAATCAACCCGGAATAGAGCAACAGTTTTTCCGTCAGCGTGGTTTTACCCGCGTCGGGGTGGCTGATGATGGCGAACGTCCGCCTCCGCGCTGTCGCCGTCGAGAGTTCAGCCGAAAGTGCTGTGTCCATAGCCATGATTGTCACACACCATACTACAACCTCTCCGGGAAACAGATACCGGTGATACGACCGCCGGAAACGCCCTCGTTACAATGCCGCGGCCGTAAGCAGGCCGGACAGGTTGTATGCCGTTTTTTTGTCAGACCCATCCTGCCTTCCCCGCAACTGGCTGTGTTCAATCCCCCTCACCGACGGCCAGAAATGGGCAGAGCCTGAAGACCGACGATTGCTAAGTGTTATAAAACATGGGGCAATCGCTGTGTATCGATGGACCCGCGCTGGCATTACATCTGCACTCATCTATACAGGAACAATTTCTGTCACACCCATCCAGGAGCAGACCTATGGTCGTGCGGCAACACCCCCGATTTCACGCATCCTTTTCCGGCACACTCACCCACCGCAATCAGCGTCATCCGATTAGCAGGTCGTTGGATCTTTCTCGCAAAGGCTGCCGCGTCCAAAGCTCCTTTCCGGCATTCGCCGGCATGAAAGTGGACCTCCAGCTCATTTTCCCAGGAAGCCGAAACCCTATCCTCATTCAGGGGGCCGTCGTGCGTTGGGCCGGTGCTCATGGAATCGGGATTGAATTTCTTTCCCTTGCGTCTCCCGACGAACGGCAACTGGAAGGGACTCTCCGACTGCTTGCGGCCAAGACCACACTCAGTCCCCGCCAGGTCCCGGTCGGTGGCCGCGCATGATCAGTTCGACGGCGGGCGTCGGCTAATTACATAAATAATAGCGGGAAACAAGAACGTGGTGCCGGGAAAGATAATCCGGAACCCCCACCAGGGGGCCGCTTCCAACCAAGGCAATGTGGGCTTCAGAAACCCCAATCCATAGGTCAATATGACAGACGCGATCACTCCGTAAGCCGGCGGCGGCAATAGGGATGCAGAACCAGGATCTCGGCGCTTTTGAATGGCCAGGAGAATACCCTTGACGAGCACGTATGCGGCGAGAATCACGCCTACGATCCCGAAATACAAGCCATACTCCTGCATAATCCTCCTTCACACCCTCTGAAAGAATGGGGCCGGCCGGTGGACGCCCGCCGTTCGTCTGCCCACCACCCCTCACGACATGCCTGCGCAGGTTACCGAGATCATCACAAGTGCGTCAACGGAAAACTCTAGGCGCACACCGGCCGAGTTGACGATCCGGTCCGTTGAATCGCGCCCCACTCTCTCCTGTTTGCAATCCGCCTTGCACGCCCGTATGATCACGCTGGCATGCATTGCACAAAATGCAAGAGCAAAGCGGCACTGAAGTTGCCCCGGCACAATGCCGCCTTCTGTCCCTGCTGTTTCAACGAGTTCGTGCAGGACCAAGTCGTCAAAGCCGTCAAAACCCAGCGCATGTTCGGCCACGAGCATCGGATTCTCGTCGCGGTGTCCGGAGGCAAGGACAGTTTGGCGCTCTGGGATATTCTGCTCAAGCTGGGCTACAAAGCCGACGCGCTCTATGTCGACCTCGGCATTACCGGTTACTCGGACCGATCCCATGAACAAGTCAGGCGATTTGCCGACACCGTCGCCACGCCGCTTGGCGCGACATTGCACACCCATACCGTTGAAAAAGAAGAAGGAGCCGGGATCCGCGAACTGGCCATGGCGGCCCACCGACCGGCCTGCAGTACGTGTGGCACCATCAAACGCTATCACTTCAACCGCGCCGCGGTGGAACATGACTACGACGTGATGGCCACAGGGCATAACCTCGACGATGAAGCGGCGCGCCTGCTCGGCAACGTGCTGCATTGGCAAGAGGAATACCTGGACAAACAGAGCCCTAGTCTCCCCGCCTCAGTCGACGGCTTCGCAAAAAAAGTGAAGCCCCTCTACCGGCTGACAGAGCGGGAACTCGCCGCGTACTGCGTGCTGAACAAGATCGACTACATTGTCGACGAATGCCCGATGGCCAAGGGCGCCCGGACGCTCCTTTACAAAGACGTACTCAACCGCCTCGAAACCGAATCACCAGGCACGAAGCAGTCGTTCTATTGGAAGTTCCTCGAGAAGCAGCACAAGCCCACCACACCGCAGACCGACATGACCACGAAAGACCGGGCCCTGCTCCATCCCTGCCCCGCGTGCAGCCAGCCGACGACCGGAGAAATCTGTTCCTATTGTAAGTTGATGGCCCGAGCAAAACGAGAAGTCCCACACTGACGGATGGCAGATACGTCGATGGCCTCGAACTCCCGCGATTTCTACCAGATCCTCGGCGTGCCGAAAACAGCCTCGGCGGACGAGATCAAAAAGGCCTTCAGGCGTATGGCCAGGCAATGCCATCCCGATCTCCATTCCGGAGGGAAGAAGGCCGAGATGGAGAAAAAGTTTAAAGAGCTGAACGAGGCACACGAGGTGTTGTCTGACCCGGAGAAGCGCAAGAAATACGATCAGTACGGCACCAATTGGGATCAGGCGGAGGCCTTTGAACGGGCTCGTCGTCAATCGGGCCCACAGGGATATGGGAGACCGAGTGGGTTTGGCCGTCAGAATACCGGCAGCGAATTCGGCGGCGCGGATTCATTTTCTGATTTCTTTGACAGTCTCTTCGGCGGGAACAAACGACCCACAGCCACAGCCACCGAGAGCCATGGATTCGCGTCGCCGGGTGAGGATCTTGAAGTGGACGTGGACTTGACGTTGCGGGAAGTGCTCACGGGGGTCACCAAGCGTGTGAACCTCCGTGAACCCGAGCCGTGCAAGATTTGCCACGGCATGGGGATGCTCCGCGACCAGCCCTGCCTGACCTGCCGGGGAACCGGGGTCACAAGCGAAATGAAGACCATCGAGGTGAAAATCCCGGCCGGGGTTCAGGACGGAACTCGCGTACGTGTCGCGGGAAAAGGCCAGACGGGTAAGCACGGAGGGAAGCGGGGCGATCTCTATCTCCACGTCGTCATTCCTGTCGATCCGATTTTTAGGCGGCATGGCACAGATGTCCACGTTAACCTCCCCGTCTACCCATGGGAAGCCGTGTTGGGCGCGGACGTCACCGCCCCGACACTCACAGAGCCGGTGAAAGTGAAAGTTCCACCCGGCAGCAAGGCGGACGCAAAACTGCGGCTCAAGGGCAAAGGCCTTCCCTCTGCCGCCGGGGGGCATGGCGACCTGTTTCTTGTCCTACAAATCGTCATGCCTCACACGGTCACAGAACCCGAGCGGGCCCTCTACGAACAACTCAATACTCACCGGCACCCGGATCCTCGCTCAGAACTGCTCTCGGCTGCCCAGCGTCGGTCACGCGAATAGTTGCGTTGTGCCGACTGCTATGGCAAGCTCTGACTCTCAAGGCATGTCTATCAAGCCAAGGAGGAATTCATGAGACCTGTCACCAAGACAACGGCGGCTTGTGCGGTCCTTTCCACGTGCCTGTTGGTGTTGGGCGTACCCGGCCTCTGGGCCAATGATCCCAGCTATTATGGCCACGGTGGAGGTGGGCACGGGGCTGGAAGCGGCCACAGTTATGGCCAAGGCATGATGCACAGCGGGACCGGCCATTTGATCCGACACTTGCTGAAACACGAGAAGGATATTGGACTCACGGTCGACCAAGTCCTGAAATTGAAAGACCTCCAATTGAATCTGGACAAGGTCCGCATCAAGGCTGAAGCCGACATCCAAATTGCGGAGCGCGAGCTGAAGGCGCTGACGGATAACGAGAAATCCGACTTGGCGGCGATCGAAGCCAAGCTCAGGCAGAGTGAAGACCAGCAGGTGGCGCTCCGTATGGCCTCGATCAAGACCCGCCGAGACGTGATGGCAATCTTGACGCCCGAACAGCGGGAGAAGGAAAAAACCGAGCACGATAAGGTCATGCAACAACACGGAAAAGGCCATGCGAACCCGCACGGG
>JABMDG010000032.1:51694-65283 GCA_015904045.1 Nitrospira sp. | reverse complement strand
GGTCCAAGAGCATCAGCGCCTGGGCTGCCTCTTGATAGGGCGGATGTTGCTCATCAAAGGCCTCCACCGCCAAGTCGAGTACCCGAGCCTTCTTCACACCTGAAGCCACGGGCTCCGCGACAAATACCCCCTGCCATGTTGTGTGCCGGCGGCTCCCCAATGACCGGCCGTCTTTATAAAGCAAGCCGAGATAGGCAAAGTTTTCACGAAATAAGCCCGCGTTGAAAATGACATCATGGCCCGTCCGCTTCTGCCATTCTTCAATCGTCGGAGGCTGTGCAAGCTTTTCATGCGCATAGTGATGGATCGCAAACCTGGCAAGATCCGGATCGATCTCAATGGCCAACAAGGACGGCACGGCCGGACAAGGCTCGCCCGGATTCCACACTGACACAGCAACACCATCGGCAAGCTGTTCCCACTTGATATTCTCAGCAAAAGCGACGCAGGGCAAAGTGCAAAACGCAAGAACATAGCCGAATAGACGCCCCGCTTTCCCGCCAGCGACAGTCGGGAATCGCCGCCTCGCGATTGCATCGGATGCTCCGCAGTGAACACCTGACATGAAGTCGTCGATCATGGCATATGGCCGATAGATCGTTGTCTGGGATGATTACCGGATCACTGTGCCTTGCTGACTTGATACAACCGTGCTGGCCGGATTCCAATCCAGAAGCTCGCGAATTGCCCTCGCCAGAGCCTCCGGAGTGAACGGCTTTTGAAGATACCCACAGGCTGGGTCCCCGGCACCTAGACCAACATCATCGGTATAGCCGGAGATGAAGAGAATTTTCAGCTCAGGCTTGATCACACGAAGATGCTGGGCCAATTCCGGCCCGTTCATTCCCGGCATGACCACATCCGTGAGCAGGAGCTGGAGCCGGCCTATCTGCTGCGTACCGACAAGACAGGCCTCCAAGCCGTGTTTGGCCTCGAAGACACGATATCCAAGCTTGCGAAGTTCGTCTCGAATCAGACTGCGGACGCCCGTGTCATCTTCGACCAGCAAAATGGTCTCATGGCCGGTCGTGGACGACGGCGTGACTTCCGTGCCGACGACTCGATCCGCCTCCTCGATAATCTTCGGAAGGTAAATATCAAAGCGAGTGCCCTGGCCGATCGCGCTGGACACATCCAGCCCGCCGCCGCTTTGGGTAACGATGCCGAACACGGTGGAGAGTCCGAGTCCCGTGCCTTTCCCTTCTTCCTTCGTCGTGAAAAATGGCTCAAATATGTGGGCTTGAACATCCGGTGAAATCCCGCAGCCGGTGTCGGACACAGAGAGCTTCACATAGGCACCGGGAGGCAAGGGGCGCAGGTGGTATACCGGCGTCCGGTCGATCTCAACTGAAGCGGTTTCGATGATCAGCGTTCCGCCCTTGGGCATGGCATCGCGGGCATTGACAACGAGATTCATGACGATCTGTTCGAGTTGCGCGGGGTCTGTCTTGACGCGAAGAGGCTCTCGGCTTGCGCGCAAGACCAATTCGATATCTTCCCCGATTAAGCGTCGAAGCATGGTCTCAAAGTTGCCGATGACCGGATTCAAATCGAGCACCTTCGGCTCGGCCGGCTGCTTTCTGCTGAATGTCAGCAATTGTTTGATCAAAGCCGCGGCGCGATCGCCGGCCTTTCGCATCTCTTCGATCTTGCCCCTCTCAGGATGATCCGGCGGCAAGTCATTGAGCAACACTTGGCTGTGGCCCATGATGACGGTGAGAATATTGTTAAAATCGTGTGCCAACCCTCCGGCCAATCGGCCGACGGCCTCCAGCTTTTGCGCCTGGCGAAGCTGCAACTCGCTCTGGCGCAAGGCGTCCTCGGCCCGCTTCCGCTCCATCCGATCGTTCCGTTCGCGGAGCGCCCGCTGAATCGATGGAACCAGCCGGCCGATCCGCTGTTTCAAAATATAATCCGTGGCGCCGCGATGCATGGTATCGATGGCGAGTTCCTCGCCGAGGGTCCCGGAAACGAAAATGAACGGGATCTCAGGAGCCAGCTTGCGCGAAAGCTCAAGCGCGGCAGCACCATCGAAGCCAGGAAGAGAATAGTCGGCCAGGATCAGATCAATCAGGCCTTCTTTCAGGACCGCAACAAACGCCGCTCGACTTTCCACGCGGATCGGCGCGCAAGGAATTCCCCCTTCTGCCAACAGCGTGGCGATGAGGTCGGCATCTGTCTGATTATCCTCCAGTTGGAGGACTCGCAAAGGAGTGGTCATCAGAGTTCCATTCAAAGTTACTTGCCGGAACCGGATCCCTGCGGTGGAGGCTCATTGATCACACCCCAGAATGTGCCCAACTCCTTGACGGCCGAGACAAACTGATGAAATTCAACAGGCTTCACCACATACGCATTGGCTCCCAGCGCATAACTCTCGCCGAGGTCACGCTCTTCACGGGAAGAGGTAAGCATGACGACAGGAATGGGGCGGAGATGCGTATCCGCCTTGATGGTCCGCAAGACCTCAAGCCCGTTTACTTTGGGCATCTTGATATCCAGAAAGATAACCGCAGGGTTCCCTTTCATCCGGGAAGCAAACGGCCCTCGACAATACAGATAATCCAATACCTCGGCGCCGTCGTGGCAACAATAAGATCGACGAGGCCAGCACGAGCGGGGTCCCGATGCCATCCACACCAAGATGCAGCGAAATACCGAGTTGCCTGGACCATTCAAACTTCTGGACGAATTGGAACCCGCCTTTGACCGGATCGTAGGCATAAAACAAATATATCGACGCAACCAGGGACACGAAGGCCGCGCTCGCGGCGATGCCTCGGACCAGCATCGGCTGCCGGTTCGAGACCAGAATCAGCGCCAACGCGCCGGCGAAGGGAGCGAAGAGAATATACAGCAGTGCGTATTCGCCCATGAACTCAGCGTCCTTTTTCAGCCGTGGAGGATCCGAGTGCCGCCACTGTGCCGTGATTCAACCGGTCGACAAGCGCCTGCACCGATCCGTTCATGATTCGAAGAAAGGGCGACGGATACAGCCCGATCCACAGAATCATGACCGACAGCGACACGGCAATGACCATCTCTCGCAATTGAAGGTCACTCATCGTCTGTTTCACCGCCTTACCGACCGGGCCCAGCATGGCGCGTTCGTAGTACCAGAGAAAATAGGCCGCCCCAAAAATGACGCCGAGCACAGCCACTGCTCCGAACCACCACTTTGCTTTGAATGCGCCCAAGAGGATGAGAAACTCCCCCACGAAACCGTTCGTTCCCGGAAGTCCGATCGAGGCCAGTCCGATAATCAGAAAGAATGTGGCCAACAACGGCACTTGTTTGGCCATCCCCCCGAACGCCGACAGCTGCGTGGACTGTTGACGTGAATAGAGAAACCCCGCAATAAAGAAAAGGCCGGCCGTGCTGAATCCCAGATTGATCATGGTCAGTAGGCTGCCCTGCAGACCTTGGTAATTCAGCGAGAACAGTCCCACGACGATGAAACCCAAATGGCTGATGCTGCTATAGGCTAACAGCCGCCTGAAGTCCGGTTGAACCAACGCCATCCAGGCTCCATACAGAATGGCGCATAGTCCGAGCACGACCACCACGGTCACGACCGTGGTGCTTTGGGAAGCATCGGGAAGAAGCGGCAGGCTGAAGCGCATGAAGCCGAACGTGCCGAGCTTCAGTCCGGCCAGCACCACCGCCATGCCGATAGGACCCTCCATCAGCGCATCCGGTAGCCATGTGTGGAACGGGAAGATCGGGGCCTTGAAGGCAAATCCCATGAACATGAGCCAGAAGATCAGGATCTGCTGATCCATCGGAATCGGCGCCGAGAGGAGCTCGAGTAAATCGAACGAATAGCTTTGATCCGTATGATGCAAAGACGCCCACTGGTGGAAGTTGATATTCAGCAAGGCGATGCCCACCAGCATGAAGACACTGCCCAAAAGGGTATAGAGAACGAACTTCAACGCCGCATAATGGCGCTCGGCTCCGCCGCCCCACAGTTTGATCAGAAAGTAGCTGGGAATCAGCATCAGCTCCCAGAAGACGAAGAACAAGATCAGATCCAATGAAACGAACACGCCCATCGTCGTCGTTTCAAGCGCCAAGAGACACATCATGTAGAGCTTCACCTGGTGGCGGATTGTGTCCCAGGAATAGATCACGACCAACACACTCAGAAAAGCCGTCAATCCCACGAAGAGTACGCTGATGCCGTCGACGCCCAGGTGGTAGCTGATGCCCAGCGCGGGAATCCATCTCACGCGCTCCGCGAACTGCATGGCAGCCGATTCCGGCACAAAACGCAGCAGCACAAACACAGAGAGCGCCAGTTCGACCAGCGTGATGGCGAGCGCCGACGTCCGGACCATGTCCTCATCCTCGAACAGCCACAGCACGATGGCTCCCAGAACGGGTAAAAAGAGAATGCAGGAAAGGACCGGAAATCCCGCTGTAAGTTCTTCCAACATAATAACCGCCGTACGTCCCGCGACCCTCTACATCTGAACGAGGAATTGAACGACCAGCGCCAACAGAAAGAGCCCGGCGACAATGAGAGCGACATAATGGTGCGACCATAATCGTGACTCAGCTCAGATGCTTGGGAGGCGATTGAGTGGATTTGAGTACGGACTGCGGGAAATAGTACCGATACTCACGGCTCTCCTCGACATTCTTTTCCTGATTGTGGGCATACAGATATTTTTTCGCATCGTCGAGGTGGCGTTCCCCGACATCGTACAGCTTCTTTTTATCAAAGAGCAGGGTGCGCTTATCGTGGGTGGAAAATTCGTACATCTTCGTCATGGCCAGCGCATTGACCGGGCAGGCTTCGACACAATAGCCACAGAAGACGCATTTTGTGATATCGATGTAGAATTCGGTGGCATACCGCTGGAGGGGGCGGGTTGGGTCTTCCGCGCTGATCACCTTGATGCAGCGTGAAGGACAGGCGGCTTCACAAAGATCGCACCCCACACAGCGTTCCTGGCCGTCGTCGTACCGAAGCAGCCCCAGAGCGCCCCGATGCGTATCGGGAATCGTCCGCTGTTCCCTCGGATATTGAAGCGTCATCGGCCGGTGGAACATGTGCTGGAATGTCACCTTCATGGCGTCCCAGATTTCATAGAACAGCGCGGCCTGAAGCACTTTCTTGGTCAAGGCGCCCACGTTCATCGACATCTCCTCACGTACAGGCCGAAGAGCATACACACCCGCTCATGCCCGTTCAATGCTGACCCAACACTGTTTGAAGGTCGGGACACCCGTCACCGTGTCGATCGACACGGTCATCAAGTCCTTCACCGGCGGTTCGTTGAAGTGCTCGGGGAAGAAACAGGTGCCCGGCGCGACAGACTGGTCGGGCTGGACCCCCAGCTGCAAGGATCCCCGTTCGGAGGCGAGACAGACTTTCACGCCCTCCTGCACGCCCAGCCGTTCCATATCCCGGATGTTCATATGAAGCTTGCCGGTATTGGGCGCAATCTTGATGAGCCCCGGGGCTTCCGTCGACATTTTTCCCGAATGCATGAGCACTTGGCCCATCTGCAATGAAAAAGGACGCGTCTGGTCGTGGGCCCCCGAGGCTCGATATCGAGACGCTACCTCAACCGCGTAGCCATTCGACAAGTACTTGTCAGGTGCCGGAACAACTTTTCGAGGCTGGCCGAGGTTGTAGTACCCGGGCAAGAGTTTCATGATCTCGGCTTGAATGTCGTTGACCGATTGATACTCCCAGTGCCCCCCCATCGCATTGGCCAGGGCGGTCATGATGTGCCAGTCCGGCAAACTGTCCCCGATGGGGTCCATGGCTTGACGCACCCGGAGTACGCGGCCCTCCAGATTCGTGAACGTACCGTCTTTCTCCGCGTACGTGCATGCGGGCAGCACGAAATGCGCGTGCCGGCCGGTCTGGGTCAAGAAAGGATCTTGGACCACGAGAAGCTCCAACCGTTCCAACGCAGTCCGCACCTCCATCGAAGCCGGCAAGGTTCCCAGCGGATTTTCTCCCAAGATATAGAGGGCCTTGATCTGCCCGCTCCGGCACCGGTTGAGAATGTCAGCGAGGTGCGCTCCGGTACCGGCCGACGGGAGCGGTGCGTCCCATGCCTTGGCAAACCGGTCGCGCGCGGACTCGTCGTCGAATCGGGCTTGCCCAGGCAAAAACTCAGGCGCGACGCCCATATCCACGGCGCCCTGTTCGTTCGGCTCCTCAGTCACCGTGCTGACACCGCAGCCGGGGCGATCGAGTTTACCGGTAATCCAGGCCAAGTCGATGAGCTTCAACACGTTCTGGTAGCCCTGTGTCCGCCTAACGATGCCTTCCGCGCAGAGGATGATCGACCGAGGCGATTCCGCGAAGATCGTCACGATCTCCTTGAAGGTATCGCTGGATAGGCCGGTGTGTGCCGAAATGTGATCCAACGACAGGCCTCCAACCGCTGATTTGAGCGCGGCGAAGGCTTGCGGATGTTTCTTGACCGTTTCTTCATCAACCAAATCCTGCTCGATGGCCGTCTTCACCAATCCGTCAATGACGGCGCCTTCCGTGCCAGGATTAATCAGCAGAGGATGAGAAGCCAGTTTGGCCATATTCGTCACAGCGGAGTCGAGCGTCACCACTTGCGCTTTGTAGACACGGATCGCTTCTTTGATTCGCACGGCCGTCAGCGGGTTTGTTTCCGTGATGTTCGAACCGATCACGAGAATGGCTTTGGCCTTGGTGAGATCTTCCCAATCGTTATGCGCCCGTCCCAGCCCAACCGCATGCTTCGAGGCACGCACGAAATTCATGTGGCCGTAGCGGGCGCTGCTGTCGAGCTGGTTGGTCCCGAACACGGGCCGCATCAGTTTTTGGAACAGGTACAGCTCCTCGTTCGTGCAACGCGCGGTGATCAGCCCGGCAATGGCATCGGCCCCATACCGTTGCGTAATCCCCGTGAGTCGGTCCACGAGCGCTTGCATGGTTTCAATCCAGGGTTTTTCCACCAGCTGGTTCTGTTCACGAACCAAGGGTTGTCGCAGTCGGGTCTTGCCATCGAGATACTCGAACCCGAACCGACCCCGCACGCACAGGCCGCCGTGCCCCTTCGCCGTCTCCGACCGGTCTCCCCATTTGTTTTTCCAAGACAGGGGGGAGGTGACGCGGATCACTTCCTCGTCCTTCGTTTCCAGATAGAGCTGGCAGCCGTCCCCACAGTAGTTGCAGGTGGTGGTGGTCTTCTTCATCTGCCAGGGCTTGTACAGATACTTCGAAAACTTGTTGGTAATGGCGCCCACCGGGCAGACCGCCAGGCAATCCCCGCAGAATTCGCAGTTGAGCGCGACATCGCCTTTCGGAACGACCTGATTGAATCCGCCCTTTTTCATGAACTGGAGCGCGTCGATCATCAGCACATCTTTGCAGACGTTGATGCACTCGGCGCAGGCGATACAGCGATTCATGTTGAAGTCCAACACCGGGCTCCGAGTGTCCTCCGGAATGAACTTCTGTTTGGCATTGGCCAGATTGGTCACGCCATGCTCGAACGCCATGTCCTGGAGCTCGCAGTGCCCGTCCGCATCGCAGACCGGACAGTCCAGGGGATGCACCGAGAGATGTTTTTCAACGGCTTTCTTGCGGGCGAGGAAGAGATCGTCGCCTTCGGTGCGGATATTCATCCCGGCTGCCGCTTTGGCCGTGCAGGAGCGGACCGGCGCTTTTTTCCCTTCCTGCATGACCAAACACATCCCGCAGGAACCGAATGGGTCAAACGTGTAGTGATAGCACATGGCCGGAATGATCTTGCCGGTCATCGAGATGACGTCGTACAAAGAGACGCCATCCTTGGCAGTGACGGTCTTGCCGTCAATGGTCAGCTCGATCGTCGTGGCTTCGACGTCGGGATTGGTGGCTGGCTTCAGACCCATAAACGCCCTCTTACTCTAATCACCTTCTTCCTCAATCCAGTGACCACGCTGTTGGGATGGCTCTTACTGCGCGCATTGACCGAGCACATTCCGATCGTGCGCGGGCAGCGAGCACAGAGGCATCCCAACAACGTGGTCATCTATCGCATTCCCCCATCACGATATCGTAGGTCCCAAAAATTGTGCAGGCGTCGGAAATCATGTACCCTCTGGCCATATGGTCGAACGCCCCCATGTGGATGAAGGACGGGGCGCGGATCTTGAGCCGATACGGCTTGCTGCCGCCGGTACTGACAATATAGAACCCCAGCTCGCCCTTGTGCGCTTCCGTCCCGCAATAAATCTCTCCAGGAGGCGCCTTGAATCCTTCCGAGAACAGCTTGAACTGCTGGATCATCGCCTCCAGGTTCGTGAAGACCCGCTCCTTGGGCGGCAGCGTGACGCTCGGGGCATCCGCCATAATGGGGCCGTCTTCCATCTGTGCGAGGCATTGCTTGATGATTTTCACGCTCTCATAAAGTTCCATCACGCGAATCCAGTAGCGGTCGTACGTGTCGCCGTTTTTTCCCACCGGGACACTGAACTCGCACTTTGGATAGGCGCTGTAGGGCTCATACTTGCGCAGATCATAGTCCACACCGGAGCCGCGCAGCGTCGGGCCGCTCAATCCGAAGTTGATGGCGTCCTCGGCCGAGATCACGGCCACGCCCTTCGTGCGCCCCAACCAGATGCGGTTCTTTTCGAGAAACACCTGGTATTCGTCGATCTTCGGAGGGAAATAGTCGAGAAAGGCCTTTAGTTTCTCGATGAGCGACGGCGTGAGGTCGCGCTCCACCCCTCCGATGCGATACCAACTGGTCGTCAGGCGGGCTCCGCACAGCTCGTCGAACCAATCGAGCAGAATCTCCCGATCGCGAAAGCAGTAAAAAAAGACGGTCATCGCCCCGATGTCCAGCGCCTGGGCGCTCAGCCAAAATTGGTGACCGATGATACGCTGAACCTCTGCAACGATTGTTCGGAGATACTCAGCCCGGTCCGGCACCTTCAGGTCCAGTAGCTTTTCGACAGCTCGGCAATAGGCGAAGTTGTTGTACATCGCGCAGACGTAATCGAGCCGGTCCGTGTGAGGAATGAACTGATGATAGGTGCCGTCCTCCGCCAGCTTTTCGACTCCGCGATGGAGATAGCCCATGACCGGCGTGGATTTCACCAGCCGCTCCCCCTCCAACTCCAAAATAACCTTGAGCACTCCGTGGGTACTGGGGTGCTGAGGGCCCATATTGAGGAGAAGCTCTTCGGTCCGTAAGGTCGGAAGCGTTTTGCTCTCCGGATGCTCCGGATCGACTTTATAGACCGTCGTTCTCTGATCTTCGAATGCCATCGTCGGTCCGTCCTCTTATTGCGGGACCTCGTCCAGAAACTCAAACGTATCCCGCCAGCCTTTGCCGCGGAGGGGAAAATCTTTCCGCAAGGGATAGCCTTCGGTATAGTCGTCCGGCATCAGGATCCTGCGCAAATCCGGGTGGTTCCGAAATCGGATGCCCATCATGTCGTAAACTTCACGTTCCATGAAGTCCGCCCCTCGCCAAAGATCCGACAGGGAGTCCACGATACAATCAGACTCAGGCACTCTTGTCTTGAGCCGGATGCGGCGGCGCTTCCGGATGGAGTAAAACTCCCACACGACCTCGAATCGTTCCTCATCGTCCGGCCAATCGACGGAGCTCACATGGACGATGTAGTCGAAATCCATCCCCGGCTCATCACGAAGAAATTCCGCGATGCTGTGGAGTGCGTCCCGTGTGACCGTGACCGCCACGTCGCCGCGCCACTCCGTCGCGCCGACAAAGCCGACGGGAAACTCGTCCTGAATCCGCTGCGCCAGTTGGTGCATTGAAGGCCTGTTATGCCTTGAAGTGTGTTTTGACTTCGTCCGGTTGCGCGACAAACACCCGCTTCAGCATGATGCGCTCCTGCAACTTCAAAATGCCGTCAAGGAGCGCCTCGGGCGTCGGCGGGCACCCGGGCACATAGATATCAACAGGGACGAACCGATCGACTCCTTGCACCACGCTGTAACTGTCGTAGATGTTCCCGGACGTGGCGCAGGATCCCATCGAGATCACATACTTGGGCTCCGGCATCTGGTCGTAGATTTTTCTGATCACTGGTGCCATCCGGCGGCACACGGTTCCGGCCACGATCATTAAGTCCGATTGCCGCGGCGAGCCGCGAAACACTCCCGCGCCAAACCGATCCATGTCGTACCGAGACGAAACGGCGGCCATCATCTCAATGGCACAGCAGGCCAGCCCGAAGGTCATGGGCCATAGGGAGCCTTTGCGCGCCCAATTGACCGCTTTTTCCAAGCTTCCGGTAATGACATCAGGAGCACCGTCTTTGTCATGACGCCCCAACTGGATCAATCCCATTCGAGTGCTCCCTTACGCCAGGCGTACACGTACGCGACGACAAACAGACCGATAAAAATGAGCATCTCAATCAACCCAATCACGCCGATCTTGGTAAAGACCACCGCCCAGGGGTAGAGAAAGATCACTTCCACGTCGAAAATGACGAACAGCATGGCAAAAATGTAGTACCGCACGGGGAATGGCATACGGGCATCGGAAAACGGTTCTGCGCCACACTCGTAGACCGACAATTTCTCCGGCTCCGGATACCGAGGCTGGGCGAAATGGCTGACCACCAGCGTTCCCACCCCGAACGCCAGCGCGGCGAAAATAAAGAGCAGGATGGGAAAGAACTTGGTCAAATAGTCGAGCAAATGGGGATCGTTCATCACCCTCGCCTCACAAGGTGTTGACCTTGAAAGAACTTTGAAATCTTAGAGGCTGAATCGTGGGGATAGCAAGCGAACAAAGGACCTAATTGAGTCAGACCCGAAAGCCCTAGCCTGAGTCCGACTGTCAGTTGCGAAGAACCGATCACATCGCCGGTGGGAACCCCAGAACGGTCGAATTAGCCCCCAGGGCATGGTTTTGGCGGCTGAGGTTGTTCATCGTGACGAGGTGACGGCGAAATCTCCCACTCCGACTCTAATGGGGAGCGAGCTTGGATCTTCCGCCGACGGTGGATCTGGGTTTCGATCCGTTCCTTCTTCGGAGAGATTGATAACGGTGCGGGCGGCTGATCGTTCATGGCGCGGATGGTGCCGATTTTCTGCGAACGATACCGAAGACACTGGGACCATAACACTGGATAAGCGCCCGGGTCAAACCCGGCGAGATCGGCTCAAATTCTTGACAGTACAGCATGTTTTGCTATGGTTTGCCAAGGAGCATTGGTCCGAACAGAACCCGCAAAGGAACAGACCTATGAAAACGTTGATGCCACTGATCTTTGTCCTCTCATTCGGTATCGGCGCACTGCCCGATAGTGTATCGGCACAAACCCAAAATGCCGAGGCTGTGCGGTTTGGTGAGGCCGCCATTATGTTCTCGAGCGGGGCCATCCAGAAAACCACTCCACGTGACGGCATTGTCAATCTGATCACCGGAGATAACCAGTTATCGGGCAATCGAATGCTGATGGGAAGGCATGACGTCTTCTATCTCAAGCTCGATAATCCGACCGACGTCGCGGTCGGGGACCTTTTTACTGTGTATAAGCGAGCCCGCAAGGTCTTTCATCCCGCGACGAAAGAATATATGGGTTTCGTGATGATTCGTCTGGCGGTCGTACGGGTGACCGCATCGATTTTATGATGAGGAACTGGCGGCGAGGCGTATGCTCAACTATCCACCAGCCTGTCACCTGGCCATCCTTTCAGCATCAGGACGAGACCAGAAAGAAGTTGAATCTGCTGCGATAGAGTGGAAGAGCTGTCTTGAGGGGTCTCTGGAGGGAAGCGCATCGATCACCCTGTTAGGACCTGTGACCGCCATGGGACGGCTGCCGAAAGGACATTATCGGCACCAGATTCTCGTGAAAGGAACCGATTGTCCGCTCTTATGCCGCCTCATACAGGGATCGGTCGAGCGAATGGAAGGCACCTACCGAAGAGGGCAGGTCAAGTTCGTCGTCGATATAGATCCCGTTGAGATGGGATAAGGTTATCGGGACTTTTTCCGGACGGTCGGTTGAGACACATGCCTCGTTTGAGAAGGATGGTCCGTCGCATCTGTGGAAGCCACCCACGTCCGTTTGAACAGACCGTATGAAAAGGCGATCCAAAATACGGAAGAGAACAGGCCCAGTACGACGGCCATGAGCATCGTTTCCATCTGGTCTTGGGAAGGCGTTTCAGAAACACTCTTGAGCTGAATCATCACTTGTATCGGCCAGGCAAAACTTTCCAAGCCGAGCAAGAGAGTCGCCCAGGCCCAGAGCTCCGTAATGGACCGAACCCTCCACCACAGAAATCCCCCCACCGTGAAAGCCCAGAGCACCACGATACCCTGAGCGGCAGCCCCCTGGAGAATCCAAAACCCAATGGTCGTGACGAGGGTTCCCAGGATGAGATTCAGGATGATCATCGTGTGTCAGACAGCCGCGTAGAAGGTCAAGTCTGACTGCGGACCCAATGCGATGTCAATGAGGTGACGGAACCGTACGGGCCGAGGACACACCGGCTTCGGCAGCAACGGCCTCGAGCAGGACATTTACGTCGAACGGTTTCTGAAGGGTTCGGCTGGCGCCCAGCATCTTGGCGACATCCAAAAAGTTCAGGATACCGATCATGTCGCCGCCGCCTGTCATTGCGATCACGCGAGAGGAGGGAAATTCACGGTGCAGAGTCACCAGGCTTTCCAGACCATCTTGGTCGGGCATCAAAATATCCATGATCACCACGTCGGCTTGGTGGGCCCGATATCGTTCCAGTCCTTCCTTCCCGCCACGTGCCTCCTCGACGACATACCCGGCCGGCTCCAGGACTTCCCGGATAAGACGGCGTATCCGATCTTCATCATCAATAACGAGAACTGATGGCATCGAATCCCTCCCGCGACAACTGGGATCGCTCTTCGCCTTGCATCGGCGGTTCAGTGGATGGTGGACAGGCCGCAGCTCGAGTATCCAAGACCCGCCGAATCCTATGCGCCAGATTCTGCACGATGAGCGGCTTCGGAACGACGTCGACAATCCCATTCACATGATCGTTTTCATCAGACAGCGCCTGCTCCGAACCGGCGCAGAGGATCACCGGCAGATCCGGCCTCAGTTGCCGGCATCGGTGAGCCAAACGATCCGCCGACATATCAGGCAGGGCCAGGTCGGCAATCAAAAGATCCACGCGTTGGGGAGCAAGATCGAACGCCTGCCAGGCCGCTGATCCACTGGTAAGTACGATCAGACGGTACCCGAGCGACTCCAGCATTTTCTGTCCAGATTTGACAAGAGATTCCTCGGCCGCGACAAACAGGATGCATTCCCGTCCGCGCGGGAGTGAGTCATCCGGCGCAGGAACCACTGCGGTAGGACGAGACAGTGCCGGAATATAGACCGACACCACTGTGCCGACATCGATCTGACTGTCGATCACGACGGTCCCTCCATGCGCCGTCACAATCCCATGGACGACGGACAACCCCATTCCACGGCCCTCACCCAATGGCTTGCCGGAAAAGAACGGCTCGAAGATCCGATCGGCAACCGCCGGCTCCATGCCTTCGCCGGAATCTCGAACAGTCAAACAGGCGTAGCGTCCGGCCGCAAGTCGGCCAGACGGCGTGATCTGATCGGTCTCG
>JABMDG010000032.1:36457-51594 GCA_015904045.1 Nitrospira sp. | reverse complement strand
AATCAGATCTTCCGGAGGCTTGCCGATGGCTTGAGCGAACGAGTTGTTACACAAGATCGTCCGCAGGTCACGATCCTTCACGAAAATCAGGTCCGGTGTCGCGTTAATGACGTTGGTCAGCAATCTCAGGGCCTTCTGCCGCTCCTCTTCCACTCGCTTCCACTCAGTGATGTTGCGCGCTATCCCGATCACGCCGATGATGTTGCCTTTAGAATCGCGATAGGGCGCTTTCGTCGTCAGGTAGTCGGCGATATCATCCAGAAGTGTCCCCTGCTCTTCAACCGTGATGGTCTGTCCCGATTCGGTCACGAAGTGATCGGAGGGGCGCCGGGAGGCAGCCAATTCCCCTCCCCAGAGGGCGACATCGTCCCATCCGATGACTGCTTCAGCCGACATACCCACGGCCTCGGCCCCGGCGCGATTGATGTGGATATACCGTCCCTGCAGATCCTTGATGTAAATGAGGTCGATCGATGCATCCATGATGGCGGTCAGCAGGGCATGATTGCGGGCGAGTGCCTCCTCGGCCTCTTTCTGTTTGGTGATGTCTTGGACCGTTCCGCTTGAACGCAACGCGAGGCCGTCACGCCCATACTGGGTCTCACACTGCTCCCGGACAAACTTGATCCGCCCGTCCGGCATCAGGAGCCGATGGGTGATGATATATGGCGTTCTAAATGTGACGGATTCGGTATAGGCCCGATCCACAAGACTCCTGTCATCCGGATGGACCAATTGGAGAAACGCCTCGTAGGAAGCTCCGAACGACTCGGGATCGATTTCGAAAATTCGGTATATTTCGTCGGACCAAGTCAGCCGGTTCGTGACAATGTCCAATACCCAGCTGCCGATGTGCGCGATGCGTTGGGCTTCTTTGAGTCTTGCCTCGCTACGGCGCAAGGCTTCTTCGGCCTGCGCGCGCTCGGTGATGTCCTCAGCGACCCCGGCTACAAGATTCCCAATGCCCAGCGGTCTGCCGTGGTCCCGTATCCATCGGATGGTCCCGTCTGGTCGCACAACGCGATACTTAACGTCATACTGCCCTGTGGAGATCTTCGTATAAAATTCGTGCTGTACCCGCACCCGATCGTCCTCGTGGATCGCCTCCAGCCAGGTCTCAAAATGGTTGTAGAGCTGTTGCAGCTCTCGACCCCAGATGTCTTCAAACGCTTGGCTGGCGTAGACGAGTTTCTTCTGGGCAGGATCAGAAATCCAGAAGACATCGCCGATCCCCTCCACCAGTGTGCGAAATCGCAGTTCGCTCTCGCGCAAGGCCGCCTCGGCCTGTTTGCGCTCGGTGATGTCGGTATGTGATCCGAGCAGGCGCACGCGCCGGCCGTCAGGCTCCGTGACAACCGAGGCGCGAGCCTCGATCCACCGGTAGCTCCCGTCCTTGTGCCGCAGGCGAAATTCCAGCCGATACTCGTCTTCAGGATGGGCGAGATAGCCCCGTACATAGGCGAGGGCTCTGTCCCGATCCTCGGGGTGCAGTCGAGACTCCCACGTCTCAAAGACATCCGGAAGGTCACCTTCATCATGGCCAAGTTGGCGCTTCCATTCTTGAGAAAAGGAGACCTCGTTCGTTTCCGTGTTCCAATCCCACAAGCCGGTATTCGAGGCGTGGAGTGCCTGCCGGAGTTTCTCCTGGGAGGACCGTAACAACATTTCTGCCTGTTTCCGCTCAGAGATGTCTTCCGTAAAAATGATAATGCCGCCGATTTCACGGCGAAGGATCAAGATACTCTCCAGACCATCTTGATCGGGCATCATCACGTCCATAATGATGACGTCGGCCGGTTGCTTCCGGTACTGGTCCAACCCCTCTTTCCCATCGCGGGCTTCCTGTACCGTATAGCCAGCTTGTTCCAATGATTCCCGGATAAGCTGGCGCACCTGATCTTCATCGTCAACTACGAGGACCGACGGCATTCAACTCCTCGCTCGATACTTCGGATTGGGTGACAGGTTGGGCGACGCCCGATGGTACGGTCGCAGGCGGTACGGGCCGATCCAAGATGCGTCGGATCGTGTGCGCGAGGTCGTTCAATATGAGCGGCTTCAGGACGAATTCCGCGATGCCGTGTGAACGGGCTTCTTCTTCAGACAATTGCCGGTCTGAGCCGGTGCAGAGAATCACAGGAAGATCGGGTCTGATCCGGAGGCATCGTCGGATCAGCCGATCCCCGGTCATGCCCGGCATCGACTGATCGGCGATTAAGAGGTCCACCCGTTGGGGAGCCGCTTGGAATGCCTCCCACGCCGCCATCGCGCTCGTTCGGACAATCGGATAATAGCCGAGTGACTCAAGCATCTCCCCGCCAAACCGGGCAAGCGATTCCTCATCATCGACGAAGAGAATACACTCATGCCCGTGCGGAGGTGGTTCGTCCTTTGGCGGAACCGATGAGCTGGGAGCCGGGAGTAGCGGAAGGTAGACCGACACAGTCGTGCCCAGGCTGGGGTGGCTGTTGACCAACACCGTCCCCCCGTGGGCCGAGACAATGCCGTGCACCACGGGAAGGCCCATCCCTCGTCCTTCACCAAGGGGTTTCGTGGTGAAGAACGGCTCAAAGGCGCGCTCTGCCACGTCTGGGTCCATGCCTTCGCCGGAATCCTGGACGCTCAAGCACGTGTAGCAGCCGGCTGCAATCCGTCCGTGGGACGTCACGTGGTCGCAGGAGAATTCTTTGTCTTCAAGGTGAATATCGAGCGTTCCTCCGGTTCTATGCATCGCGTGCACGGCATTCTCCACTAAGTTCAGGATCAACTGGTGCATTTGGGTGGCATCCGCGGACACCAGGCTGGCTGATTTAGCAATGTGCGCCTTGAACTCGATCCACGACGGGATCGTGGGGCGCAGGAGTTTCAACGACTCCCTCACCAGCAAGTGCAGCGACAGGGGGCGGCGGACCTGGCCGCTCTGTTGGCTGAAGGTGAGCAGCTGGTGCACCAATTCACGGGATTTCTTTCCCGCCACGACGACCTGCTCAATATGCCGATGGGCTTTACTGTCGGAGGGGACGAGCGGCAGCGCCAGTTGGCTGAATCCGAGCACCGCGGTCAGGCTGTTGTTGAATTCATGCGCGATTGCTCCGGCCAGCGTGCCGATCGCCTCCATCTTCGAGGAGTCACGCCGGCTGGTGTCGGCGATTTTTCGGTCTGTGACGTCGATGACCATCCCGAGGGTGCGGCTTGGCAGCCGTGTGGCACTCTCCTCATCAAACCAGGTCAGCGAACGCAGGCTGAGATGCCGAACGCTTCCGTCAGGCCTGACGAGCTGATGTTCGACATGAACCCGCCCATCGCCGGACGGGTCGTGGGCCTGATGAATGGCCCGGAGGATTCGATCGCGGTCAGAGCGGTGAATCAGCTCAACATAGCGTTGAAGGGATGCGGGCTCATCGGGGCTGACCCCATAGATGTCTCTGAGAATCGGCGACCAGTACAGAATGTCGGTGTGATGATCGTGCTCGAAAATGCCGGCTTGCGCCGCCTGCACCGCGAGATCGAATCGCTCTTCACTTTCCCGCACTGCCCGTTCTTCCTGCCGCCGTTGGGTCACGTCAGCCATCATCCAAACGACTGATGTCACACGCCCGGATCGGTCTTTGAACGGCGACAGGGTAATTTCGTTCCAGAACGGCGTCCCGTTCTTTCGATAATGGCGCAGGCAGATACGGCCTGCCCGCCCGTCCTGAAGGGCGACCGCGAGCTTGTCCAGCAACGCACGATCAGTCTCGGGTCCGGCCAGGATGGCCATGGTCTGGCCCAGGAGGTCACGTTCGGTATAGCCGGTGAGCAGCCGGAAGGCGGGGTTGACGTACACGATCGGATGCCGCGGGGCCGTGGCATCCGTGACCGCAACACAGCAATTAGCCGAGGAGATGATCTTCGATTGCAGCAGGCAATCACGGCGCTGCCGCAGGAATCGCTGAACCGCGACCCCCCCAAGTAGCACAAGAGCTATGAAAAACAGACCGGCAGTCAGTTGCATTTAGCCGAATACCCTGTTCACAATCATGTGCGGATGTACATTGAAAACCGCGGAGTCTCGGCCACACACCTGGACGTGACGACGTGACCATATTCATCTCCCTACGGTCACGACACTACTATCCTACACACCAGCGAGCCCATCGCGTAGATGGAAAGGGCGAGGAGTAAGAAAAACTTTATCCCTAGCGCACTAGGGCCGGATGGCTCGATTCACGCCTGCCGCTTGACGAAGAATGCCGCCGCTTGAGCTCGACGGGTGATACGGAGCTTCTGAAACACGGTGGCGAGGTAGTTCTTCACCGTCTTGTCGCTTAAGTTCAGTGCCGAGGCGATCTCCTTGTTCGTCTTGCCTTCCGCCACGAGGGCTAGAACCCGCTCTTCCTGCGCCGACAGTTTTCCCGACGGGAGGTCCTGGTCGGTAGCGAATCCTCGCAACCAGCGAAGTGCCCGGTCCGTCACAGCCGGATCAAGGATGGATTGGCCTTCGACAACCCCATGAATGGCGCGCACCAATGATGTGGAATCGATTTCTTTTAGTACGTATCCGCGTGCCCCGGCCATGACCGCCGCAAGAACAGAATCGTCATCCGCGTAGGAGGTCAGAAAAATCACCTGTATCTCCTGATGAGCGGCGAGAATCTCCCGACAGGCATTGACACCGGAGCCGTCGGGGAGGCGGATGTCCATGAGAATCACATCCGGCCTCAATTTTCCTGCCAGCGCCACTGCCTCGGCCATGCTGGCGGATTCCCCCACGACAGCGATACCATGTTTTTGACCAAGCACCGAACGGAGTCCCACGCGGACAATCTCGTGGTCGTCTACCAGCAGCACACGAATCGTCTTGGATCTATGTGTCGGCATCGGTCAACCTCCTGGGTATGTCCACGAGGACCTTTGCTCCGTGACGGGGTTTCGACTGCAGGGTGAGTTTCCCTCCGATCTTCTGTGCTCGCGCCGCCATATTCGCCAATCCGTGTCCGACGTCGCGAGTCCCAACCGGATTGAAGCCCACGCCGTTATCCGTCACCGACAGGCGGATGGAGCGGCGGAACCGTTTGAGCGACACCGTGATGCGGGTCGCCCCGCTGTGGCGGAGACTGTTGCTCAGCGCTTCTCGCGCGATATTCATCACATGGTACGCCTGCTCGGTCGAGAGGTTCTGGGCGGCGGTTTGCTCGATGGCAATCCTGTAGGGAATGGGGTAGGGAGCGGCCAGAGTGTGCACCATGGTCCGCAACACCGCCTCGAAATCCTGTCCATCCAAGATCTGCGATTCCAGTCCGGCAATGAAGTTCCGCACTTCTTCCAGCACATGGTTGAGCTGCCCAATCGTTCGTTGTAGCGCCGCGTTCAATTTGACGGCGGATTTGCCGGGCTGATCCGCAATCAGCGGCTTGCAGGCCTCCAGGCCGAGCCCGATCGCGTAAATCGATTGGAGAATGCCGTCGTGCAGATCCTCGCTAATACGGTGGCGGCCTTCGATGGCCTGCTGCAGGTCACGCTCCCGTTGGCGGAGTATCTCTTCCATGCGTTTGCGCTCTGTGACATCGCGCGACATCCCGAGAATGCCGATCACCTCCCCGGTTTCATCGCGCAGCGGCACTTTATAGGTGTCAAAGATCCGAACCTCGCCGTTCACGTTCGCCGGATCAAAAGGGTTGTGCACAACCTTTCCGGTCAAGGCTTTGCGATCATCCGATTCAAAACCGGGAAAGCCGGCGTCGGGGTTACCTCGCACAAGCTCGGGGTCCCATCCGTTCTCGATATCGGAGTGACCAATCACCTCTTCCGGAGTCTTTCCGATGGCTTGAGCGAACGAGTTGTTACACAAGATCGTCCGTAGGTCACGATCCTTCACGAAAATCAGGTCCGGTGTCGCGTTAATGACGTTGGTCAGCAATGTCAGGGCCTTCTGCCGCTCCACTTCCACTCGCTTCCACTCAGTGATGTCGCGCGCTATCCCGATCACGCCGATGATTCTCCCTTCAGAATCGCGATAGGGCGCTTTCGTCGTCAGGTAGTCGGCGATATTCCCCAGAAGTGTCCCCTGCTCTTCAACCGTGATGGTGTGTCCCGATGCGGCCACGAAGCGGTCCGAGGTGCGCCGAGAGGCAGCCAATTCTCCTCCCCAGAGGGCGACATCGTCCCATCCGATGATTGCTTCAGCCGACATACCCACGGCCTCGGCCCCGGCGCGATTGATGTGGAGATAACGTCCCTGCAGATCCTTGATGTAAATGAGGTCGATAGATGCATCCATGATGGCGGTCAGCAGGGCATGATTGCGGGCGAGTTCGTCCTCAGCCTCTTTCTGTTTGGTGATGTCTTGGACCGTTCCGGTTGAACGCAACGGGAGACCCTCACGCCCATACTGGGTCTCACACTGCTCCTGAACAAACTTGATCCGCCCGTCCGGCATCAGAAGCCGATGGGTGATGTTATATGGAGTTCTGGCTGTGACGGATTTGGTATAGGCTTGATTCACAAGAGTCCTGTCATCCGGATGGATCAATTGAAGAAACGCATCGTAGGAAGCTCCGAATGACGCGGAATCGATTTCGAAAATTCGATATATTTCATCGGACCAAGTCAGCCGGTTCGTGACGAGGTCCAATTCCCAACTGCCGATATGCGCGATGCGTTGGGCTTCTTTGAGTCTTGCCTCGCTCCGGCGCAAGGCTTCTTCCGCCTGCGCGCGCTCGGTGATGTCAGTCAGAATGCAGTGGGTTCTGATGAACTCGCCATTCTGGTCGCGTTGGATCCGTCCGTCTATCACGGCATTGACGATGGTTCCATCTCGACGACGAAGAGCAAGCTCGTTGCGTACCTTGCCGCTTTTCTTGAATGCCTCGAACGTCGCAGAGAAATCGCCTTGAGCATCCCCGGCCCAAAGATCCCCGAAATCGCTGCCGATCAGCTGCTCCTTTCCATATCCGAGCAGATGACACAACCTTTGATTCACGTCGATGAACCGCCCTTCTCGGTCGAGCGATTGATAGGCGATGGGAGAATTCTCAAACAGGCTGCGGAAACGTTCTTCGCTCAGTCGAAGCGCTTCTTGTGTTTGCTTCCGTTCGGTGATGTCCCGCACGATGGCAACAAAACGCCCCGCCTGGCCTGCAGCCGCCACGAATTGCAAGGAGACTTCCACGGCCACATCGTGGCCATCCTTGTGCCGGTGAACCGTTTCGAAGACTAGCACGGCGCGACGTCCATCCCGCAGCGGCTCGAGCAGCTCACAAAATGTCCGTTCGGTGAACTCTGGCTTGATATCGAGAGGCGTCATAGTCGCGAGCTCGTCTTCTGTATAGCCCACCTGCATGACGGCGCCGCGATTGCAGTACACAAAATTCAGCGAATCGGCAGCGAACATGAACACGCAGTCGTGCACTTGGTCGAGCGTGGCTTTAAAGCGGGCAAGGGCCTCTTCGCGCTCGCGTAGAAGAGGCTCCGTCCGCTTACGCTCTGTGATATCCACTGTCGCACCGAACAGGTTGGTGACCTGTCCCTCGCGACTGCGAACGGCATGACCCCGCACATCCGTCCAGATGACCATGCCGTCCTTCTTGATCATCCTGAGCTCGCAGCTATAGTGATCGATTTCTCCTGTCACGATCCGTTGCCAGTTCTGCATGGCGATTGCCTGATCGTCCGGATGGACGAGGTTGAGCCACACAGAGGGATCGGTCGAAAGCTCGTCCTCCTCGTAGCCGAACAGGGTTTTGAGATTCACATCGCCGTGGTATGAGCCGGTGGCCACGTCCAGTTCCCAGACACCGACTTTTCCGACCGCCGTGGCACGGGCGTACCGTTCCTTGCTGAGCCGCAGCGCGTCTTCCGTACGCTTGCGCTCGGTAATGTCGGTATGCGACCCGAGCAGACGCACGCGCCGGCCGTCAGGCTCCGTGATAACCGAGGCGCGAGCCTCGATCCACCGGTAACTCCCGTCCTTGTGCCGCAGGCGAAATTCCTGCCGATACTCATCTTCAGGATGGGCGAGATAGCCCCGTACATAGGCGAGGGTTCTGGCCCGATCCTCGGGGTGCAGTCGAGACTCCCACGTCTCAAAGACATCCGGAAGGTCAGAAGAATCTTGGTGCCGAAGGCGGGACTTGAACCCGCACGGCTTGCGCCACACGCCCCTCAAACGTGCGTGTCTGCCATTCCACCACTTCGGCAAAAAGTGTGAAGCGTCACTCGTGAAGCGTCGTTCGTCAGAATTCGTCACGGTCAGCGATTCACGAGATACGCTTCACGAACGACGAGCGACGCCTGAGGGAGCGGCATTATAGAAGTAGGGCAAATTTCTTGTCAACGAAGGGACCCTCCGGTAGAATCGGCCTCTGATTTCACGCCCGCACACGGATGACAACCCAGGCCATCATCACCAAGAGTCTTGACTCCTCCGTCGCCGCGTTCTTCGACGTCGACAACACGCTCTTGCCGGGCGAGGCAAGCGAGCGGCGATTCTTTCGATGGCTATGGCGTCGAGGTGTCGTTGGATGGCCCGAAGCGCGTGCAAGCCTCTGGTGGCTCCTTCAGCACCTGCCCAGCCTGTCGTTGAGCCCGCTTCGGGAACGCAAGTTGTACCTCGCGGGCAAGCCTGCGCAAGTGATCGAGCCGCTGGGGGAAGAGTTTTGCCGCGAGCATTTATGCCCCGGTGTGTCTCCCGCGGCCATGCGACAGATCGAGGAACACCGGCAGGCCGGTCATACGATTGTCCTCCTGACCGGCTCGCTCGATTTTCTGATCGAGCCCATCGCGACCGCCTTACAAGTCGAACGGTGGTTCGCCGGCCGGTTGGAGCAGATCAACGGCGTCTATACAGGTCATCTCCTTTCTCCCTTTCCCTACGGAGAGGGTAAGCGGCAATTGATCGAACAGTTGGCGCAGGATCTGACACTGGACCTGTCTCAGTGCTACGCCTACGGCGACAGTCCCGGTGATGTCGACCTCTTAGCCGCAGTCGGCCATCCCATGGTGGTCAACCCCATTCGAGGGATGGCTCGTCTGGCCAAGCGGCGGCAATGGCCGATCCAACGATGGGCATAATCGTCATCTCAAGCTGATACATGCGGATCACCGAAATTTTCCATAGCATTCAAGGTGAATCCACGTTCGCCGGACGGCCCTGCGTGTTTGTCCGGCTGACCGGCTGTCCGCTCCGCTGTACCTGGTGCGATACCGAGTACGCCTTTTATGGCGGTTCTGATGTGTCGCTCGAGGCCCTCGTGGATCGGGTCCGTTCGTACGGCTGTCCATTGGTGGAAGTCACCGGAGGCGAACCGCTTGCACAATCGGAATGCCTCGCGTTGCTGGCTCGGCTGTGCGACGAAGGGTTCACGGTATTGCTTGAAACCAGCGGAGCTCTCGAGACGGCGGGCGTTGATCCCCGAGTGCACATCATCTTGGACGTCAAATGTCCAGGCAGCGGCATGTCGGATCGCACGCATTGGCCGAACGTCGAGCAGCTGCGCCCGCACGACGAAGCCAAGTTCGTCATCAATAATCGAGCCGACTACGAGTGGGCGAAGGAGAGGGTTGAACGGTTCCAGATCGACCGCCGGTGTCCTGTGTTGTTCAGCCCTGTGTTTGGAACGATGGATCCACGGCAACTTGCCGAATGGGTGTTGGCCGACCGGTTGCCGGTGCGGTATCAGCTGCAATTGCACAAGTTGATCTGGTCGCCGGACATGCGGGGAGTATAAAGAATTGCTATCAGCTTTCAGCTGTCGTTTTGCCTCATAGCTGAAGGCTGATGGCTGATAGCTGGAGGCTCGAACAAGGAGAACCGAATGAAGATCATGCACGTGAATGTGAAAGTCGGGCGTGTGGATACGGATGCCACCGACGCGCTGGTGCTGCTGCATTGCGAGGGGGCCAGCTTCTCGAAGGACGATGCGGCGCCGGTTGATCATGCGCTGGGGGGCGCACTGACGGAGTTACTCAAGTCCAAAGAGTTTGAGGGCAAGGCGGGGGAAACGGCGTTGCTCCACACCCACCGGAAGATTTCCGCGAAGCGGGTGGTGCTCGTCGGTCTGGGAAAAACGACCTCCGTCAGGCTGGACACGATCCGCCAGGCGCTGGGGTATGCCGTCAAACGAGTCCGGCAGGCCAAGGCCGCGACGTTCACCGTGACGGTCCCCGCCATTGTTCCGACCGGCTCTTCTGCCATTGACGTCGCCCAGGCGATGGTCGAGGGGGCTGTCTTGGGCAGCTATCAATTCAACGAGTATCGCAGCGAGCGAGGGTCGGGTGACGACGTGGACTCCATGACGCTGTTGGCTCGGGATAAAGCGGAGTTGCGAGATCTCTCCGAGGGCGTCCGCCGGGGAACCGCGACGGCAGAAGCGACCCTCTTCGTCCGGGACCTCTGCAACCATCCGTCCAATGTGATGACGCCGACCAGGATTGCCCAGGAAGCGAAAGCCATCGCGAAAGAAACAGGCGTGGCGTTGAAGATTCTTGAGCAAAAAGACATGGAGAAGTTGGGCATGGGCGCGTTGCTCGGTGTTGCGCGGGGCAGCCACGAGCCGCCGAAATTCATTATTCTTGAGTACCGCGGCGCTCGCAAGAAAGACGACCGTCCCGTCGTCCTCGTCGGCAAGACGGTCACGTTTGACACCGGCGGCATCTCGCTGAAGCCGGCAGAGAACATGGAACACATGAAGGCGGATATGACGGGCGGCGCTGAAGTCCTGGCGGCCATGCGGGCTGCGGCCAGGCTGAAACTCCCGCTCAACCTGGTGAGCATCCTGCCGACGACGGAGAACATGCCCGGAGGCCGGGCGATGAAGCCGGGCGACATCGTGAAGACCCTCTCCGGGAAAACGGTTGAGGTGCAGAACACCGATGCCGAAGGGCGGCTGATTCTGGCGGACGGACTTGCCTATGCCGCGAGGTACAAGCCGGCGGTCTTGATCGACATCGCGACCCTGACCGGCGCCTGTGTCGTCGCGCTTGGTCAGTTCGCCGTCGGCATGTTCGGCACCGACGACACCCTCAAAGAGTCGGTGCGCAAGGCCGGAGTCCGCGCGGGGGAGCGTGTTTGGGAGATGCCGCTTTGGGATGAGTATTTTGAGCAGCTCAAGAGCGACGTGGCCGATATGCGAAACATCGGTGGGCGTGGAGGCGGCATGATTACCGCTGCGCTGTTCCTCAGCAAATTCGCTGGAGACTGGCCATGGGTGCACCTCGACATCGCCAGCACCGATTGGAGCGAACGGGAACGGGCCTATATTCCCAAGGGGCCGACCGGGATTGGGACCAGGCTGCTAATACAATATCTCATCGATAGAACACTGTGAGCCACAGGAACCTTATGCCTATTTCGCGCGAGCAGATCGGCCAACTCTTTATGGTGGGGTTCGACGGCACGGCCGTGTCGGCGGATCTCGCGGCGTTTATCAAGGAATACAAGCCCGGCGGAGTCATTCTATTCTCGAGAAACCTCGAGTCGGTCGAACAAATCGTCGATCTGACAAATGCGTTGCAACGATGTAGCCTCCATGTGCCGCTGTTGATCTCGATCGACCAGGAAGGGGGGCGGGTCTCGCGGTTGCCAAAGGAATTCACGATTTTCCCTCCCTGCGAAGTGCTGGGCCGGTGCAATTCGTCGGAACTGGCGTACGCGGCGGCGGCCACGACGGCCAAAGAGTTGAAGGCCGTCGGGATTAATATGAACATGTCGCCCGTGCTGGACGTGAACAGTAATCCCGCCAATCCGGTGATCGGCGATCGCGCGTTCGGCTCCACGCCGTCGCCCGTCTGCGTGCTGGGTGAGGCGACGGTGGGAGGCTTGCAGGACCATGGCGTCGTGGCCTGCGGCAAACATTTTCCCGGCCACGGTGATACCAACACGGACTCGCACAAGGAGTTGCCCGTGGTCTCGGCGCCTCGCGAGCGGTTGGAACGAGTCGAATTCCCTCCCTTCCGGCATGCGGCGGCGCACGGCGTCGCCACGATGATGACGGCCCATGTGCTGTATCATGCGTTGGATGACAAACGCCCGGCAACGCTTTCGCCCGCGATCATCGGGACCTTGCTGCGGCAGGAATTGAAGTATGACGGCGTCGTGCTGACCGACGATCTCGAGATGCATGCCATCATCGACCACTACGGCATCGAAGAAGCCACGGTGCAGGCGATTCTGGCCGGATGCGATATGCCGCTCATCTGCAAAGACCGTAACCGAGAAATCGCAGCGATCGGCGCCGTGGAGAAGGCCGTGGCGGATGGCACGATCACTCCGGCGCGGCTGGAGCAGTCTCTGGCGCGTCTCGCCCGTGTGAAACGGCGGTTTCTGTCTTCCCTCAAGCCTGTCACCCTGTCCGATGCGAGACTGACCGTGGGCTGTCGGACCCACCGGGCGCTTGTGGATTCGATCGACCACGCTCGCGAGCGAGCCGCCAAAGTCGGCCTGTGATTGCCGACCGTTCTCTGTCAGGGCTTGCTTGCGTGGGAAACAACGGAAGCCCCCTGTGCCCCCCACACGCCTTGCCGTCCTCTGACTTCTTGTGGCATCATGTCCGTTCCCGGAGGCGTATGGCTTCGTTGCTTGAATATGTCGGCTGCGTGCATATCTATCTCGGCCCCTATCGAGGTAATCCGATCGCGCTGTATCTCAAGCGTACGGAGTCCGAATGTCAAATCGGCCCCAAGGTGTATCCCTGGAATGACGTGATAGGGACCGGCGAAACGCCCAACAAGGCTGCCGCCGACTTCGAGGAAAAATGGAAGGCCAGAGGCCTGACCCCGGAGATGTACTCCGGCCCGGCCTGGGAAGGGGGTATTAAGCCGGAAAGGCCGGCACCGCCGAAACCGGCCGCGCCTCCAAAACCAGCCACACCGGCGACTCAAGTTGCCGCGTCAACCGGTCCCTCGCCGAACCCGGCTGGGCCCGCGCCGAGCGTACAGGTGCCGCCGCCGTCCCCAGCTCCAGCGAGTCAATCCGATGCCTCCTCCCCTCCCCAGCCGGAACAACCGGTCCCCGCCTCGACGACGAATGGCCAGTCGCCCGTCGCCCCAACTCCTGCTTCTCAGCCCTCAGGATAACCGAGTGAATCCCACATGAGTGCGGTCGCGGCTCTGGACGGCAATCCAGGAATATTCCGTCATTGAGGGGTTACGGCTGACCATTCTGTGCGGCGAGTTTGCTGTGCCTGATCCCGTATCCGAGGTAGACCGCGATGCCGATGATCGTCCAGACGATGAAGCGCTTCCACGTCAGCTCCGGAAGTCCGACCATAAGATAGAGGCATGCCGCCATGCCCAAGAGGGGGACGAAGGGCATGAAGGGAAGACGAAACGGACGCGGGTGATCCGGCTTCGTATAGCGGAGCAGCATGACGCCGAAGCAGACCAGCACGAACGCAAAGAAGGTCCCGATGTTGGTCATGTCGGCCGCCTCGCCGATCCGAAACAATGAGGCCAGAATCGCGACGGCGACACCGGTGAGGATCGTCGCTCGATGCGGCGTGCCGAACCGCGGATGCACTTTCGACAGCCCGGGACTCAACAGCTGGTCGCGCGACATGGCGAAGAAGACACGGATCTGCCCGAGCATCATGACGACGAGCACGCTGGTAATGCCGGCGACCGCGCCGATCGCCACCAGCGCCGCCCCCCACTTGTATCCCGCCAGACTCAGCGCTTCGGCCACCGGGGCATGAATATCGATCTGGCTCACGGGGACCAGGCCCGTCAACACTGCGGCCACGGAAATATAGAGCACCGTACACACGGCCAAGGAATAGAGGATTCCCAGTGGAACATCTCGTTGTGGATTGCGGGCCTCTTCCGCGGCGGTTGAGACGGCGTCGAAGCCGATATAGGCGAAGAAGATGATGGCCGCGGCCGCGCGCACTCCCTCAAATCCGTTCGGCATAAAAGGAGTCCAGTTGTCGGCGCTCACGGCGGGTGTTCCGACGGCGATGAAAAACAGAATGACGGACAGTTTGAGCACGACGATCATCCCGGCCGCGCGCGCACTTTCCTTAATCCCGATCACCAGGATCACCGTGATCAGCAAGACGATGATCGCCGCGGGAAAATTGGCGATGCTTCCTTCCGGCCCTCCTGCCCAGTGCGGTGGATTCGTGGCCCAATAGGGCAGTTCCACGCCCGCGAGCTTGAGCAATTTGTTGAAGTAGCCGGACCAGCCGATCGCGACGGCCACGCAGGCCACGCCGTATTCCAGGATCAAATTCCATCCGGTCAGCCAAGCGAGGAACTCGCCCAGTGTTGCGTATGAAAAGGTATAGGCCGAACCGGCCACCGGAATCATCGCCGCGAATTCCGCATAGCAGAGGGCGGCTAATGCGCAGGTGAGCCCCGACAGCACAAATGAGAGGACGATGCCCGGCCCGGCCCCCGGCCGGTGCTCATCACCCACGATGGCAGTACCAATCAGCACGAAAATACCGGTCCCGATGATCGCGCCGATCCCCAGCGCCGTCAGATCCCACACTGTGAGTGTTTTCTTGAGGCGATGCTCCGGGTGGGCCGCGTCGGCCAGAATCTGGCTGATGGATTTTGTTCGAAAGAGGCGATTGATCACGGACTTCCCTGAGTCGAGCGCGGTGAGATCACCAGGCTGAGGTTCGATCCGAAGTCAAGTATAGCAGGTGAACCGGAATGAGTGCGGCGGTATCGAGCGTGCGCTGGACAACAGCCACCGGCGTCGATCATGCGCGGGTCCGCCGTGCGGCGCGCAGCAAGGCTTCGAACAGCCGCCGGTGAGCCGCGTGGTGTTCAAAGAGGAATTCCGGGTGCCATTGAATCGCCAGAAGAAATCGGTGGGTGGGTGATTCGATGGCTTCAACGATCCCGTCCGGCGCGAGGGCGCTGGCGACTAACGACGGCGCAACGGTCTTAACAGACTGATGATGAGAACTGTTCACCATCAGCGTCGCCCGGTCCACAATCTTCCGGAGCAGGCTCTTCGGCGCGACTGACACGGGATGCGAGACCCGCACCGCTTTCGTTGGTTGGCGGTGGTTGAGGGCCTGCTGAACCTGAGACGGAATGTCCTGAAACAGACTGCCACCGCATGCGACGTTGACCGTCTGCATGCCTCCGCAAATCCCCAAGAGCGGGAGATCGCGGGTTCTGGCCTGGCGGACCAGTTCCAGCTCAAA
>JABMDG010000032.1:32377-36357 GCA_015904045.1 Nitrospira sp. | reverse complement strand
TTGGTGCCGAAGGCGGGACTTGAACCCGCACGGCTTGCGCCACACGCCCCTCAAACGTGCGTGTCTGCCATTCCACCACTTCGGCAAGAAACGTGTCGTTCGTCGGAATGCGTCGTGAATTCTGTTGCTCGCCGTATCCGTTACGAACAACGATCGACGCCCGAGGGAGGCGCATTATAGAAGTAGGGCAAAATTCTTGTCAATGAAGGAGCCCTCCGGTAGAATCGGCTCGCTATTTGAGATACGGGCGCATAGGGCGCTGCACGAAGCTGACTCTCGCATGATGCCATTCATTACATCGACCGCTCCCTGCCGTCTCAACAGCCAGGTTGCGGCCTTTTTTGATCTGGACAACACCATCCTGCCCGGCGAAGCCAGCGAAGTCCGGTTTTTTCGATGGCTCTGGCAGCGCGGGGTGGTGGGATGGCCCGAGGCTCGGGCGAGTCTTGCGTGGCTCATACGGCACCTGCCGTCGCTCTCCCTCCACCCGCTCCGTGAACGCAAGCTGTACATGGCAGGAAAACCGGCCCAGGTGATCGAGCCGCTGGGAGAAGAGTTTTGCCGCGAACAACTGTGCCCCTGCGTATCCCCTGCGGCAATGCGAGCGATCGAGACACATCGGAATGCCGGCCACTTAATTGTGCTGCTGACAGGCTCCCTCGATTTCCTGATCGACCCCATTGCCACTGCGCTGCAGGTCGATCGTTGCTTCGCCAATCGCCTGGAACAAGTCGACGGCGTCTATACGGGCCATCTTGTCCCACCCTTGCCCTACGGCGCAGGAAAGCGCCGGCTGATCGAACAGCTGGCGCAGGACCTGACGCTGGACCTCTCCCTGTGCTATGCCTACGGCGACAGCCCCGGCGACCTCGACCTCTTGCGCGCGGTGGGCTACCCCACAGTGGTGAATCCCATCCGGGGAATGGATCGCGTGGCCAAGCAGCAGAAGTGGCCGGTTGCGCGATGGCACTAATACAGCGTCGCGTGACGTGAGCAGGGAATATGCGCATCACGGAAATTTTCCATAGCATCCAGGGTGAGTCGACGTTCGCCGGACGGCCCTGCGTCTTCGTGCGCCTGACCGGTTGCCCGCTCCGCTGTACCTGGTGCGATACGGACTATGCCTTTTACGGCGGCGCCGAGCAGTCGATTGATCAGATCGTCGAGACCGTTCGCGCATATGGCTGCCCCCTGGTGGAGGTGACGGGCGGAGAACCGCTCGCGCAATCGGACTGCCTCGTGCTGCTTACCCGGCTGTGCGATGAGAGGTTTACGGTCCTGCTCGAAACCAGTGGAGCTATCGACACCACAGCGGTTGATGCGCGGGTGCATGTCATCCTGGACATCAAGTGCCCGGGCAGCGGCATGACGGATCGGATACACTGGCCCAATATCACGCGCCTCAAGCAGCACGATGAAGCCAAGTTCGTCATTCAGGATCGGCCCGACTACGAATGGGCAAAAGAGACGGTCACACGGTATGGGATCGACCATCGATGCACGGTGCTGTTCAGCCCGGTGTTTGGAACGCTGGACCCGCGGCAGCTTGCCGAATGGGTGCTCGCCGATCGGTTGCCGGTGCGGTATCAGATTCAGATGCACAAGTACATTTGGGCCCCGGATATGAGAGGGGTATGAGGTCATGGGTCACTGGTCATTGGTGATGTTTCGGACAACTCCGGTATCCAGTGACAAATGATCGATGACAAAGGAGCATGAGGGAATGAAGATTATGCAAGTCCGAGTGAGGGCGGGGCAAACAGAGACGGAAGCGACCGAGGCGCTTGTCCTGATCCTATGTGAGGGGGGCAGCCTCTCAGAGCAGGGTGCCGCATCGGTCGACAAGGCGATGGGAGGGGCGCTCACAGACCTGATCAAGTCCAAAGAGTTTGAAGGTAAGTCGTCGGAACTGGCGCTGCTCCACACCCAGGGAAAGATTCCCGCGAAACGTGTGCTGCTTGTAGGCATCGGGAAACCCCTGCGGCATGAACGGGGTCCAGTTCTCAGGGTTCACGGCGGGAGTCCCGACAGCGAGGAAGAACAGAATGACCGCCAGCTTCAATGCGACGATGTAGCCGGTGGCACGGGCGCTTTCTTTGATTCCGATGACCAGAATGATCGTGACCAGCAGAACGATGATGGCAGCCGGAAAATTGGCGATGCTTCCTTCCGGTCCCCCGGCCCAATGCGGAGGATTAGTCGCCCAATAGGGAAGGTCCAGCCCTGCCAGCTTGAGCAAATTATTGAAGTATCCTGACCAGCCGATGGCCACGGCAACGCAGGCGACTCCGTATTCCAAAATCAAATTCCATCCGGTCAGCCAGGCAAGAAATTCACCGAGCGTGGCATAGGAGTAGGTATAGGCAGAGCCGGCTACCGGGATCATCGCCGCAAATTCCGCATAGCACAGGGCCGCTAAGGCGCAGGTGAGTCCCGAGAGAACAAATGAGAGCACGATGCCTGGCCCCGCCCCAGGCCGATGCGCATCGCCCACAATGGCGGTGCCGACCAAGACGAAGATGCCGGTTCCGATAATCGCGCCGATGCCGAGAGCCGTAAGATTCCAGACTGTCAGTGATTTCTTGAGGCGGTGCTCGGGACGATCCGCATCGGCAAGACACTGTTCGATCGATTTTGTTCGAAAGAAGCGGCTGATCACAAAGTTCCCTGCGTCAGGCGTGATGGGATCGGCTGTAGTGGGATCCACGGCCCGGGCTCCATGTGGAATCAAGTATAGCAGGCGGACAGCAATGAGGATGGCGTGCCGGCCGTGTGATGGATTGTGTGAGAATCACGCGCGAGGCCGCCGCGCAGCCCGCAGCAGCGCCTCGAACAGCCGCCGATGGGCTGCGTGGCGCTCGAAGAGAAATTCCGGGTGCCATTGGATAGCCAGCAAAAACCGGTGTTGGGGCGACTCGATCGCTTCGACGATTCCGTCGGGAGCGACGGCGCTCGCAACCAGCGACGGCGCCACCCGTTTGACGGATTGATGATGGGAGCTGTTCACCATCAGGGTTGCCCGATCGACAATTTTCCGGAGCAGGCTCTTGGGTGTCACCGCCACCGGATGAGACACATGGATCGCTTTTTTCTGCTGGCGATGGTCCAGCGCATGCTGAACCTGCGACGGAATGTCCTGGAAGAGGCTGCCACCGCACGCGACATTGACCGTCTGCATGCCTCCGCAAATTCCTAACAGCGGAAGATCGCGAGCTCGAGCCTGGGAGACCAGATCGAGTTCGAAATCGGCGCGTCGCTCACTCACGAGCGGAAATTTGTACCGCTGGCGTTCCCCGTAGAGACGGGGAGGAAGATCCGGACCGCTGCCGGTGAGAAGAAGCCCGTCAACCCCGTCGAGAAGCCTCCGTCTGGCGGCCGGCGCGGCCACGAGAGGCAGAATGAGCGGAACGCCGCCGAGTTCTTCGATAGCCCGTATGTAGCGAGCTCGGAGAAAATAGGTGGGTTCCCGCCCGCCCATATCCTTCCTGTCACCGGCATTGAAGTCCGGCGTCACGCCGATCACAGGCTTCATACTACTGGACTGGTTCGGCGGTCGCACGCTCACTCTCGGCAGCGACCCCTAAGAATCGTACCGGACGGTCACCGGTGAGGTGTTCGGGCACGATGACGTAGGTGCCGTACATGCTGGGGATCCAAATACTTTTGGCTGTTTGTTCGCTGCCGCCTGAGAACAGATAGGCGAGGCCGCCGACGATTCCGCCGCCGATCGCAAACGCGCCCTTGAACGGGAAGTACAGGATCGTGCTCACCGCCGCCGCAGCTTGCATGCCGGCGCCGGCGGCCGTTCCTTGCTGCTGGTCCGAAGCCGAGGCCTGACTCCAGGCCGGTGTGGTGAACGCTGTAATCAGGGAAAAACACAACACCGCTACGACACATGTGACGAACGGGAGTCGTCGATAATATCCGGACTTATTCATTGAGCTGCCTCCTTCTGCTGCTGCGCGAAACCAAGAACGATG
>JABMDG010000032.1:30180-32277 GCA_015904045.1 Nitrospira sp. | reverse complement strand
AGGCCTTATAACAAATTCCTCAACGAATGCATACCCCCTGCCGGTTCAAACATCTAACGGGATGAAGGCGATGGGTGATCGGGCACAATATCAAGCTCCGTCATAATGTAGGCAATCACATACTCCGTGCGGGCAACGACGGACCGATCCAGCTCGGACACAAAATCGACCGCTGAGATTCGCTGGTTTTCCTGAGTCAGGCCGGCTCGCAAGCCGAGATCGAGTTTGCACCACGTCACGGACTGGACGAACAAATCCTCCGCGCGTTCTTGATACGCTGGGCGCTCGTCCGGCGAAAGCATCATCAAGACTTCGGCCAGACGATCGTCAAGCCGCACTTTGTGACGAAGGTTCGCCAGCTGTTCAGATCCAATTTCTACGGACACTTGCACGCCAGCCTTCCAGCTCCGTTTCTTGACGTTGAATGTGCAGGCCTGGACACCGGCCTCCTTCTCCACCGGCTCCGGCCCAAAGAATAACGTAACCCGGTAGGATGAAAGTTCAGGTAATGATGTCTGATCCATAAGTGGCACATTGTATCATGATGCGCTCTGAGGACCAGCGTTTGATTGACGCCCTTCGGACTCGACGATAAGATGCACTCGTATGAGTATGACCTTGCATGGCGAGCGGGTGGCAGCGATCCAGCGCGCCCTTCAAGAAATGGATGGGCTTGACGGATGGCTCTTCTACGATTTTCGTGGAAGCGACCCGTTAGCCTATCGAGTTCTGCTCCTGGATCCTGGACGGCATGTCACACGGCGATGGTACTATTGGATTCCTGCGACAGGAGAGCCGGTCAAGCTGCTCCACCGGATCGAGCCGCATGTCTTGGACGAATTGCCCGGCGAGGCTCAACGGTATGTGTCATGGGAACAACAACGCGCCTTACTCTCATCGTTGTTACGCAACCGACGCCGTATCGCCATGCAGTATTCGCCCCTCAATGCCGTTCCCTATCTGGCTCGGGTCGATGCCGGCACCATTGATTTGATCCGAAGTTTCGGGCTCGACGTCGTCACGTCCGCCGATCTGGTGCAGCGATTTGAAGCGGTATGGACGGACCGTCAACTGGAGTCGCATCGGTATGCCACCGAAGCGCTCCGGCGGATCGTTGATGACGCATTCGCACATGTCGGCGCATCGCTTGCCAAAGGACGAGTGCTCACCGAATACGGCCTGCAGCAATTCATTCTCGCACGCATTCACGACGCAGGGATGACAACCTCCAGCGCTCCCATCGCGGCGGTTGATGCCCATAGCGCCGACCCCCATTATGGGCCGGTGGAGTCCGATTCTTCTCCCATCACCCGGGAAAACTTGCTCCTGATCGATCTGTGGGCCAAACAGACCGAGCCCGGCTCAGTCTACGGCGACATTACCTGGACCGGGTACACAGACAAGCAGGTACCGGCAAAACAGCGCATGATCTTCAACTATGTCCGGCAAGGGCGCGATGCGGCGTTGTCGTTTGTTCGGGAACGCGTCGCTTCCGGTCACTTTCCCTTCGGATGGGAAGTCGATGATGTGTGCCGGAACGTCATTCGAGATGCGGGCTATGGCGACTTCTTCGTCCATCGGACCGGCCATTCCATCGGTGAAGAAGTCCACGGCAACGGCGCCAACATCGATAATTTGGAAACACAGGACGGCCGTCGGCTCATGCCTCGAACCTGTTTTTCCATCGAGCCGGGCATTTATCTGCCTGGGGAATTTGGCATCCGCAGCGAACTCGATGTCTATGTATCGGAACGGGAAGCATTGGTGTATGGCGAACCGCTCCAAACCGACATCGTTCCCATTCTCTGACTTTCACGACCGTTCCGCTCTCTCCGGATCGCTCCATGCCCTCCCTTTCTTGACACTCTGCGGAGAGGGCAGCTAGATTCACTCTGTATCGCGAGTGGGCCAGGTCTCGTGTGTGGCAGTGCATCAAGCGGAGCAGCCATGTTCGGAACAATGGGAATTTCTGAGCTCCTCATCATTCTGGCTATTATCTTGATCATTTTCGGGGCAGGCCGTTTACCCCAGATCGGCGAAGGTGTCGGCAAGGCCTTGAAAGGTTTCAAAAAGGAAGTTCACGACGCCCCGCCTCCA
>JABMDG010000032.1:18510-30080 GCA_015904045.1 Nitrospira sp. | reverse complement strand
TCGGCCTCCTTGGGGAGGGACGTTCGCGATGGTGCCCTCGATGAGTTTGAGCAGCGCTTGCTGGACACCTTCGCCGGACACGTCACGCGTGATCGACGGGCTGTCGCTCTTGCGGCTGATCTTGTCTATCTCATCGATATACACGATGCCGCGCTCAGCCCGCGCCACATCATAGTCGGCCGCCTGCAAAAGCTTCAGGATAATGTTTTCGACGTCCTCGCCCACGTACCCGGCCTCCGTGAGCGTCGTCGCATCGGCGAGCGTGAACGGCACATCCAAATACTTCGCCAAGGTCTGGGCCAAGAGGGTTTTCCCTGTGCCGGTCGGGCCGACCATAAGGATGTTGCCCTTCTGGAGCTCGATGTCGTCGACTTCCTTCTCCTTGGACGAAATGCGCTTGTAATGATTATGGACGGCGACGGACAGGATTCGTTTGGCACGCTCCTGCCCCACGACGTATTGATCGAGATGATGTTTGATTTCAGCGGGTTTCTTGAGTTTGGAGGAGATCTCTTCCTTCGCCTCCTCCCAATCTTCGGCAATGATGTCATTGCAGAGATTCACGCATTCGTCGCAGATGTACACGGTCGGCCCGGCAATCAGCTTTCGGACTTCGTCGCGGCTCTTTCCGCAAAAGGAGCACCGCAAGTGTCGGTCCATCTTTTCTTGCTTGGCCATGTTCCCCCCTGTTACTTGGTCTTGGCTCCGTCTCTGCCGCTGTCTCCGGGTTCCGCTGCCTTGATGGTTTTCGGTGGACGCGTGATGACTTCGTCAATGAGCCCGTATCGCTTGGCTTCCTCTCCGGACATGAAATAATCCCGTTCGGTGTCGTGGGCAATCTTCTCGACGGGCTGTCCGGTATGTTTCGCCATGATCTCGTTCAATCGCTCGCGGATCTTCAGAATTTCTCTGGCGTGAATATCAATCTCCGTGGCCTGTCCCTGGAAGCCGCCCAATGGCTGGTGGATCATCACCCGTGCGTTGGGCAGCGCAAACCGTTTGCCCTTCGTGCCGGCGGTCAGCAGCAGTGCCCCCATGCTGGCGGCCTGGCCGAGGCAAATCGTGTTGATGGGTGGTTTGACGTACTGCATCGTGTCGTAGATGCCCAAGCCGGCTGTGACGCTGCCTCCGGGAGAATTGACGTAGAGGTTGATATCCTTCTCAGGGTCTTCTGCTTCGAGAAACAGCAGTTGCGCGATGACGAGGTTGGCAAACACGTCATCGATCGGGGCTCCGAGGAAAATGATGCGGTCCTTGAGCAGCCGCGAATAGATGTCATACGCGCGTTCGCCTCGATTGGTTTGTTCGACTACGATTGGGACCAACATGCCGTCAAATCCTTTCCTCGGCGGTATCCCTATGACACCCAACGTGGATACGCCGACACCGTATGGCTCTTATCCCTGAATGACCGCGTGGCGGTAGACGAAATCCAGCGCCTTGTCCGCCAAGATCTTTGTGCGCAATTTCTCAATGGACTCCTGGCCGCCTGCCTGGATCATTTTCACGAGATCCGCCACCGGCATCCGGAGCTCCGAGGCCAGTTTCGCCACTTCATGGTTCAAATCTTCCTGACTGACGGACAAGCCTTCCTTTTCCGCGACCGTTTCGAGAATCAGTCCCACTTTCACACGGCGGCTCGCTGCACCTCGATGCTCCTCCCGAATCTGCGCGATCGCTTCTCCGGCAGCCGGAGAAGACGGGTCCAGGCCCTGGCCGCGCTGCCGCTCTTGGAGTTTCTGCCGGACGATGGTTTCGAGCTCCTGTTCTACCAGCGTCTCAGGAAGGTCAAAATGATAGGTGTCGGCTAGGCGCGAAAGGATGGTGTCCTTGTAGGACTCTTCGATGTCTCGTTTGAGGGCCTGTTCCATTTGGCCGCGCAGCTTGTCTTTCAATTCCTGGAGCGAGGCATAGGACCCGCAGTCTTTGGCGAATTCGTCGTCAAGCGCGGGCAGCGTTTTCTGCTTGACCGCCGTGATACTCAGACGGAACTGAACGGTCTTGCCGGCGACTCGAGGGTCGGGATGGCCGGGCGGGTAGGGTTGGGCGATCTCAACGACATCCCCTTCTTTCTTGCCGGTCAAGTGCGCATCGATGTCAATTCCCAACAAGGCGGTCTTTGATCCAAGTCTGTGGAGGTGACCTTCCTTTTTCGAACCTTCGAGCGGCGCGCTGTCCAAAAACCCTTCGAGGGACACAACGGCATAATCGCTGTCAGCCAGGGGTGTTCCGGCTGGAGCCGCGTCCAATCGGGCGTGTTGCTCGCGCAGGACGTCCAGCGCCCGGTCCACCTGCTCCTCGGTCACCGTCCGCTTGTCCTGTTTGAGCGAGATGGGGTTGGGGGCCTTATAGTCGCGCAGTTCAATCGTTGGCTTGATTTCAACGGTTGCCGTAAAGGTAAAGGGCTCATCTTTTTTGATCTTGACGCGGTCGAGGGGCGGAATGTCCACGACGACCGGGCTGATCCCCGCCTGTTTGACGGCCTGTTCGTAATAATCCGGAACCAGACCTCGGATCACGTCCTCTTCCACGGCTTTGGCATAGCGCTTTTCCAAAATGGCCAGTGGGGCCTTGCCGGGGCGAAATCCTGGGATCCGAACCTGTCGATTTAATTCGACATAGGCTTTGGAAAATCGCTGCGACACTTCATCGGCCGGCACCTCGATTTTCAGTGCCCGTTTCATGGGGCCCAATTCCGTCATCTCCATCTTCATCGTCATCTAAACCAGCGTCTTTCTTTCAGAAGCCAGGCGACCTAGCCACGGTGTCTTGAGTCGTGGTGCGAGAGGGGGGACTTGAACCCCCACGGTTACCCACGAGATCCTAAGTCTCGCGCGTCTGCCAGTTCCGCCACTCTCGCACAAGTGAGCATCTGCGCAGAGTTCCTCCGCGGCATCTCGAACCGCAAATCCACGCGATATTGTACTGCGGTTGTACCGTTGGATGTATCCAAGTGTCAACCCATACGATCGGGGAATTGGGATATGACCCAATCGTCCCCATTACGTGTAGAATCGGCTGGATTCTACGATAAATCACAGGAGATGAGCCTCCATTCACCTTGCCGGTCACTAGGGCACATGTTAAGATGCCGCCTCTTTAAGGGCGCCTGGCCGCGGAGAGGTGCGAGAGTGGACGAATCGACATGCTTGGAAAGCATGCGTCGGGGCAACTCGACCGTGGGTTCGAATCCCACCCTCTCCGCCATACTACACGGCGTGTGACTCGCCCGCTCTTTTCCGCTGTATCGAGCTGATTGCGGGCGGATAAACACCACACGTGTTTTGAGTCATCGGGTGAATGCCATTATATGAAAAGGGGCTGGGCCCTGTGCGACGGAACCCTGTGAACCCCGCCAGATCCGGAAGGAAGCAACGGTAAGCGGTCAGTTCTGTGTGCCGCAGGATCACCTGGCCCCGCTCTTTGAAGGACGTGAAGCGTCGTTCGTCGATCGTGAAGCGCATGAAAAGAGGCTCAGCAGGGTTGATAGGCTACATTTCGATGCAAGCCTATTGGGTCCGTCTCTCCGCTTCACGCTTCACGCTTCACGAATAACGAGACAATGGATTATCAGGTCTCCGCCCGCAAATACCGCCCCGGCACGTTTGATGATGTGATTGGGCAGCCGCATGTCGTGCAGACCCTCATGAATGCGGTGTCAACGAAGCGGATTGCCCACGCCTACTTGTTTTCCGGTACACGCGGAGTCGGAAAAACGACGGTCGCGCGCATTCTCGCCAAGGCCCTGAACTGCGAGCAGGGGCCCACCGGGCAGCCCTGTAATGTCTGTGCCAATTGCCAGGAAATCTCTCAGGGCAGCGCCGTCGACGTCGTGGAAATCGATGGCGCCTCCAACACCAGCGTGGACGATGTGCGCGAGATCCGGGAGAACATCAAGTTCGCGCCATTTCGCGGCCACTATCGCGTCTACATCATCGATGAAGTGCACATGCTGTCGAATTCGGCGTTCAACGCCTTGCTGAAGACGCTCGAAGAACCGCCCGCTCACGTCGTCTTCATTTTTGCGACGACGGAGATCCACAAGATTCCGGCGACGATCTTGTCGCGATGCCAGCATTACAACTTCCGCCGGATTGCGCGGGCTGAGATCGTGGCGCGGCTCCGCCACGTGGCCCAACAAGATTGTCTCGTGATGGAAGAGCGCAGCTTCCTTGCGCTGGCGCGAGCCAGCGAAGGCAGCATGCGGGATGCGTTGAGTCTGCTCGATCAGGCCGTGGCCTTCGGCGGCAAGACGATCAGTCACCCGGATCTCGAAGTGCTGCTCGGCGCCGTGCCGCAAGAACTGGTGCAGGGGATCATCCATGCCGTGATGGCCCAAGACAGTCCCGCGGCTCTCACTGTTCTGGCGAACGTGATGGACCAAGGGCATGACCTGCGGGCGTTCTGCGGCGAGCTCGTCGAGCACATCCGCAATCTTCTCGTGGCGGCCGTGGTTCCGCCGACTGAGTTGCGCACGTTGATCGAATCTTCCGATGAAGATCTGACGCAACTGGCGACGGATGCGAAGACTCTGACTCCGGAACAGCTTCAGGAATTGATGGCCATCTTCACGCAAGCAGAAGACTCGCTGCGTTTCAGCGCCCACCCACGCTTCGTCATGGAAACCGCGGCGATTCGGGCGACACGGTTAGTACGTCAACGGGAAAGCGGCCAGGCCCGGCCTCTTCAGTCGGCATCGACCCCCTCGAATCCAAGATCCTCTGCCCCTTCTCAGGCGAGCAAAGCCGAAACGGCGGGCTCTTCCACCACGGCATCAGCCGTCGTTCCTCCGCTGTCGGACCGGGGTCCTTCGGCTGTTTCCCGGTCCGTCGTCTCGTCGCAAGCGAAACCTGAAGGACAATCGGCTCCGATCCAATCAGCCGATCCATCCCGCGCCAAAGAGACCATGGCTGCCCCAGCTGCTCCCCTTGCGGCGACGCCCCAGCCGACGAATCGGCAGCCGACCTTGAATTGGGATGCGGTTCAAGACCAAGTGGCCGCCGCACTTCCCAATATCGCTCCGTTCCTGGAGGCTGGCAGATTTATAGCGAATCGGCAGCCGACCTTGAATTGGGATGCGGTTCAAGACCAAGTGGCCGCCGCACTTCCCAATATCGCTCCGTTCCTGGAGGCTGGCAGATTTATAGGAATGGAGGGCAATCTTGTGACAATCGGGTTCGCCAAACAGGCCACCTTGGCTCGAACGCGGCTGGAGAAGGAAGAGCATCTGCTAGCCTTGGCAAGAATCTGCCAGGAAGAATCGGGCCAGCCTGTTCGTGTTCGCATCGTCGAACTGTCCGAGACGGATCCACCGGGTCCGACGATGGCCCAAGTGCGGGCGGCCAAAGAACAGGATCAGCGGCTGGTATTGTTCCAGCAAGCGCGGGCGAATCCCACGGTGAAACAAGCGCTCGAGATCTTCGGTGCGGAGTTGGCCGAGGTTCGTCGTGTAGCTCAGAAGGAGGTGACCGAATGAAAAATCCCTTCGGCAATATGAACAACATCCTTAAGCAGGCTCAGGCCATGCAGGAGCAGATGGCCAGGATTCAAGAGCAAGCGGTGTCCAAGACTGCGACCGGGACCTCCGGTGGTGGGATCGTCACGGTGACGGCAAACGGCGCCATGCAAATCGTCAGTGTGGTGATCGATCCGGAGGTCGTCAAAAGCGGCGATGTCGACATGCTCCAGGATCTGGTCGTCGCGGCGACCAATGAGGCACTGAGAAAGGCCAAGGAACTGATGGAAAGCGAGATGAAAGCCTTGACCGGCGGGATGAAGATCCCGGGTCTCTTATAACCATGGCGGTTGATCAACAGGGATTGCTGGCGAGACTCATCAAGGAATTGGTGCGTCTTCCCGGAGTCGGTCAAAAGAGCGCGCAGCGGTTGGCCTTTCATCTGTTGAAGGCCGAACGAGAGGACGCCCTGCGGCTCGCCGATGCGATCAGAGCAGTGAAGGATGGGCTGGCGTTCTGCCGGCAATGCCGCAATATTGCCGAGGGAGACTTGTGCGAATTTTGTCTCGACCCGAAGCGAGACCGAGCAAAGATCCTCGTCGTTGAAGAACCAAGTACGCTCTATGCCGTAGAACGGGCCGGCGCGTATCGCGGCCTCTACCATGTGTTGTTAGGTGCGCTATCCCCGCTCGATGGTGTCGGACCTGGAGACATCCGAGCGGAGGAACTCGTCGATCGCGTGAAACTGGGCGGTGTGGACGAAGTCATACTTGCGACCAACCCCACCATCGAAGGCGAAGCAACTGCGATCTATCTCACCAGGCTTCTGAAACCCTTCGGCGTGCGGGTCTCTCGCATCGCCTATGGGATTCCCGTCGGCATGGATATCGAATATGCGGACGAAGTGACGCTGCTCAAGTCCATTGAGGGACGACGAGATTTGTAGGCCGGATGGTTCCCCGCCCGTTGACCCTTTCTCAATCGGGCTGCTATATTTTCAACCTACTTTCCACAACGGAAGGGTGGGCTATGAAAGTTCGTTCCACCGCCAAACGTGCGTCCGCAAGACCCTCATCAGGCTTAGCCACAACGCGCTCCGAGGGCAAAAAGAAGAAAGCCGGTACCGCGCGGGCGAAATATCCCGACATCCGCCGCGATCTCGAGCGCCAACGCGCGGCTATTCTCGACGAAGCGGGAGAGGTTCTCACGAACCGGCCCGGTCACGAAGCGTTTCCCGATGTCAGCGATCAAGCTTCGGCCGAGGTGGACCAAAATTTTTCCATGCGGATCCGGGATCGCGAGCGGAAACTGCTTAAGAAGATCGATGAGGCGCTGGATCGGATGAACGCTTCAACCTACGGGATCTGTGAGGCCTGTGGAGGGGAGATTCCCTACAAGCGGCTCAAAGCTCGCCCTGTCACCACCCTCTGCATTGAGTGTAAAACTGCCCAAGAAGAAGAAGAGCAAGCCCGCCGATAAGTTCTTCCTCGTCTCGCATTACTGTTTGAGTATCTTGATCCGCTCGCGAGCCTGGGCCGCCCGCGCGTCTTCCTCGGGGTTGCCCTCCACCAGGGCCAAGTACGTTTCATATTCTGCCAATGCGCGCTTGGGATTGGTCTGCTCGATCGCTTCCGCCAGATTATAGCGGGCCACGGCATAGTTGGGTCGCAGCGTGACGGCCCGTTCGAATACTCCTACGGCCGCGGCTTTGTCGCCGAGTTTGACATGAACGGTGCCGAGGTTGTTGAGGACCTCCGGAATGTTGGGCCTGATCGAAAGGGATTGCAGCATGGCGGTTTTCGCGTTCTCAAGTTGTCCTTTGCCCGCCCACGAAAGGCCCAACTTGTGATGGGCCTCAGCCAGCCACACTTTGTTCGTAAACCCGCTGGCAATGGCTCGCTGATAGGCATCGGCCGCGGCGTCATAATTCTTGTCGCCACAGTAAGCCAGCTGAGCGGTTTGCCCACGGGCGAATTGCTGCAGCGATGTGAACGGTTCTTTGTCATCACTCCCTTGGCTCTCGATTTTCTGTCCGCTTTTCCCTGCCCCCGAGTTTCTGAGCCGGTCGAGAAACTCCCGGCGGTAGGGAGAGAACAGCCGCACATACGGGTCAATGCTGAATGATGCCTGAAGCAGGATGGGGTGTTTTGGTGAGCCGGTCACCAAATATTGTGTGGTGCTCTTCTCATCCCCGGTCTCGTAGAGTGCGCTGGCGTCCATACTCGCTTTCGTTTCCAATTGCGCGATGCTGAGGTAAAACTCCAACGATGGTTTCAGCCGAGACAGAGTGTCCCGGAGGACGGGATAGGGGTCAAGATTCAACCCTTTGGCAAACGTGAAGAGAGCACCAACCAGGATCCCATCCTCATCGAAAAAATACGATTCATCTCCATGGGAAGCCCCCTTCGGGTGCGACAGCAGGATTTCCTGTCCGCTTCCCCAGGCACTTGTCTGGTAGGTGGCCGGAGCCCGCTTCTTGATGAACACTGTCTTGCGGTCGCAGAGTGAGACTGATTTGAGCAAGACGAGATCGCTTGCCGAAGGAGGAAGATTGGGACGAACGGAATCGGCCTTCTGGCCGCATCCGCTCATGACGCCGAGCGTGAACAAGCAACCTATCAGAACTCGACGATGGTCAGGGATACCCATGAACACTCTTTCTGCAATAAAGACTCGCCCAAACAATACATGATTTAGAGGAACGAGGCGAAGGGGAAAAAGAGAGGCCTGCTTCCTGGAAAGGCGCAGGCCCCCTTAAGCGGATGGAAATTGCTTAGGCTAGCGGCGTTGCGCGTCCAGCATATTGTCTTCAGCTGTGTAGCCGAAGAGATAGGGAATCCTGCCGCCTAGAGTATAGACCGGGCGATTGATCCCATAATCGAAACCGTGGCCTATCGGGTGCGATATGAACCCAATCCAGCGAAGCGGATGGTCATTGACGGCTGATCCGGCGGCTGGGTCTGAGTAGACCAATGCAGTGCTATCGAGAATGTTGTAGATGCTCGTTGGGGGCGTATATTCCTTTTCATCTGCAGTCTGGTGACCAGCTGTGGCACAACCAGCGGCAACCATAGTTAGCATCGCGATACCAAGAGCCCACGACGGTGCTGTCATCATATTACCTCGCTTGTTTCAGTCCAACGCCGAATGGTGATGGTCGGTTAAGGTTTCCCAAAATCTAGAGGAAGTGTAGCCGACAACCCCTGGTCTGTCCAGGATTCTGGCCGATTTGTCACGCCCAGAAAAATCGCTGTCTTGCGAGTGCCGTGGGGGCTGGATTCGGAAGGAGGACAGATGGTGGGCGATACAGGTATCGAACCTGTGGCCTCTTCCGTGTGAAGGAAGCGCTCTACCACTGAGCTAATCGCCCATTGCGCGGAGTCTAGCATGGGCTTTCGGCAGGGTTCAATCTCCGCAGTCTTCCCATATCCTTGGTGCGTCTGCCCGGCCGCTGCCTTGACTTCCCCAAAACACGGTTTCTAGAATGAGCCCCTTCCTCGCAAGGAGTGCCGGTTGCATGAGAGATGACATTGTCATCGTGGGCGGCGGTCTGGCCGGGTCTGAAGCGGCATGGCAGGCTGCGAATCGTGGGGCCAGAGTCACGCTCTACGAAATGCGTCCGAAGGAAATGACCAAGGCGCACAAGACCGGTGGTTTAGCCGAGTTGGTATGCTCGAATTCACTGGGTTCTGTCGATCCGCAGAATGCCCCCGGTATTCTCAAGGAAGAAATGCGCCGGCTGGATTCTCTGGTCATTGCGTCAGCCGAACGTGCGCGGGTTCCAGCTGGATCGGCTCTGGCGGTAGATCGGGAGCAGTTCTCTTTACGAGTGACGCAGGCGTTGGAGGGCCATCCCAACATCAGAATCCTTCACGAAGAAATCGCCGACATTCCCACCGATTGCGTGTGTATCGTGGCGACCGGTCCGTTGACGTCGGATGCACTCTCGCAGGCCATTCGTGCCGTGACGCAATCGCAGCATCTCTACTTCTATGACGCCATCTCGCCGATCGTCGACGCGGATTCGATCGACATGGCCATTGCCTTCAGGGCGTCACGTTATGGCAAGGGCGACGACGATTATCTCAATTGCCCGATGACGCAGGAACAGTACGACACCTTCTATGAGGCGCTCGTTGCGGCTGAGAAAGTGCAGCCGAAAGACTTCGAAAAAACGCCGTATTTTGAGGCGTGCATTCCGATTGAAGTGATGGCGGAGCGCGGGCGGCAAACGATGCAGTTCGGTCCTTTGAAACCGGTTGGTTTGGAGGATCCGCGCACCGGATTGCGCCCGGCCGCTGTGGTTCAGCTGAGAACGGAAAACAGTCACCGGAGCTGCTACAACCTCGTGGGGTTTCAGACCAAGCTGACCTATCCTGAACAGAAACGAGTCTTCCGGCTGATTCCAGGTCTGGAGCGCGCGGAGTTTCTGCGGTACGGCAGCTTGCATCGAAACACATTTATCAACTCTCCCCAGTTGCTCATGAACACCTTGCAATTCAAGGCTCGCGCCACATTGTTTTTCGCCGGGCAACTGGTCGGCGTGGAGGGGTATACCGAATCCGCTGCGATGGGCGGCTTGGCGGGCATCAATGCGGCACGGCTGTTGACGGGGAATCCGCCGGTCACCCCTCCGCCTACAACGGCGCACGGCTGCCTTGTCTCTCACGTCGCCTTGTCAGATCACCGCCATTTCCAACCGATGAATACCAATTTCGGCCTGTTCCCGCCTTTGCCCAATGTTCCACGAGACAAAGAGGCGAAGCGTCGGCTGATCGCCAAACGGGCGCTTGAGGATTTCGAATCATGGAAGACCAGATCCGGACTTTCGTGAACTTCCTTGAGGCTGAACGGAATGCCTCGCGTGAAACCGTTCGCAATTACCGGTCGGATCTGCGGCAGCTGGCCTCGTTTCTTCATGCGGCAAATCATGGCTCAGGACTCCTACGGGCCGCCGACGTCACCACCGAACAGATTAGAGCCTATCTTCACTGGCTCGACCGGAAGGGGGAGAAAGCCTCGTCGCTTGCAAGGAAACTAGCCTGTCTTCGGAGTTTCTATCGGTTTCTGGTGCGTGAAGGTTCGGTGCAGAACAATCCAGCTGAAGGCCTGAGGAGTCCCAAGATTCCGAAACTGCTTCCCCGTGTGCTGACAAAGGATGATGCCGGTGCATTGATGGACTTTCCGACGGGAGAGTCCTCGCTATCCCTGCGCGACCGGGCTCTACTCGAAACCTTGTATTCCACCGGCGCACGGGTGAGTGAAGCCGTCGGGATCAATGTGGGGGATCTCAGCCTCGCGGAAGGGCTCATTCATTTGCGCGGCAAAGGACGGAAGGAACGCGTGGTCCCGATCGGCCGCGTGGCGATAGACGCTATTACACGGTATCGGCAGTCGCTGGCTGCGTCCACCGGCAGCCAGGAGTTGTCCGCACCCCTCTTCTTGAACCACCGTGGGGGCCGAATCACGACGCGGAGCGTGGCTCGCATTGTGACGCAGTATTCCCGCCTCTTGGTCGGTGGGGCGGTCAGTCCACATGCGCTGCGCCATTCGTTTGCGACTCATCTCCTTGATGAAGGTGCCGATCTCCGGTCGATTCAGGAAATGCTCGGCCATGCGTCACTGAGTACGACACAGAAATATACGCATTTGGCAGCGGACCAGCTTGCTGCGGTTTATGATCGCGCGCATCCGCGGGCGCGCCCGTCAGGGGCCGCCGTGACACGAAAGGATCACAAGCAGTCATGACCATTCGCTCCACGACCATCTTATGCGTCCGCCGTGCCGGGCGAGTCGCTATGGGCTGTGACGGGCAAGTCACAGTCGGTACCACGGTGATGAAGCACAATGCCAAGAAGCTCCGGCGTCTCTATCACGATCAGGTGCTCGCCGGCTTTGCCGGGGCGACGGCCGACGCGTTTACGCTGTTTGAGAAATTCGAAGGGAAATTGGAAGAACACCGGGGCAACTTAACAAGGGCGGCAGTCGAGCTTGCCAAGGACTGGCGAACCGACCGTGTTCTACGCCGCTTGGAAGCGTTGCTTGCGGTGGCGGGCCGGGAGCAGTCCTTCATCATTTCAGGGACCGGCGACGTCGTCGAGCCGGAAGACGGGAT
>JABMDG010000032.1:0-18410 GCA_015904045.1 Nitrospira sp. | reverse complement strand
TGTTCTACGCCGCTTGGAAGCGTTGCTTGCGGTGGCGGGCCGGGAGCAGTCCTTCATCATTTCAGGGACCGGCGACGTCGTCGAGCCGGAAGACGGGATTCTGGCCATAGGCTCAGGGGGTCCCTATGCCTTGGCAGCGGCCAGAGCATTGCTGGGGCATTCCCCATTGGACGCGGTGGCTGTTGTCACTGAAGCGATGCAGATCGCCGGTGCGATCGACATTTATACTAACCAGCAGATCATCGTCGAGGAACTATACGGGTAAGCCAAGGATACGCAAGGACATGACGCACCACACTAGTGCCGCCGACTCATTGAATCTCAACAACCTCACCCCGCGGCAGATCGTGGAGGAGCTGAACCGCTACGTCATCGGGCAAAAAGACGCCAAGCGCATGGTGGCCATCGCGCTCCGCAATCGGTGGCGCCGGCAGCAGCTCTCACCGGACTTGCGGGACGAGGTTATGCCGAAGAACATCATCATGATCGGACCGACCGGGGTGGGAAAGACGGAGATCGCCAGGCGGCTGGCCAAGCTGGCTCAGGCTCCGTTCATTAAGGTGGAAGCCTCCAAGTTCACGGAAGTCGGCTACGTCGGGCGGGACGTGGAATCCATCATCCGGGACCTGACCGAACTGGCCATCAATATGGTGAAATCCCATCGTCTGGACGCGGTGCAGCACAAGGCCGCACAACTTGGGGAAGAACGTCTGCTCGACCTGCTGCTGCCCCAACCCCCGCCGAGACCTGGATTCATGGAGGGGCAGGGCGAGCCTCCCGCTACGACGGCCCACGATTCCTACGAGGCCACCAGGTCGAAACTGCGGCTCCAATTGCGCGACGGCAAGCTCGACGAGCGGACGGTTGAAATGGAGGTCAAGGAGCGCAGCATGCCGGTCGGCGTCATCTCCAACATGGGTGGAATGGATGAGCTGGAAGGAAACCTCCGCGACATGTTGGGTGGAATGTTTCAGGGCAAGAAGAAGAAGCGGCTGATGAAAGTCCCGGAAGCGCTCAAGCACCTGACGCAGGAAGAGGCACAGAAGCTCATCGACATGGATGAGGTGGTGCGTGAAGCCATCAACAAGGTCGAGCAAACCGGCATCGTGTTCCTCGACGAGATCGACAAGATCGCCGGGCGGGAACGGACCATGGGGCCAGATGTCTCGCGGGAAGGCGTGCAGCGAGACTTGCTCCCCATCGTCGAAGGCTGTACGGTCACCACGAAACATGGAGCGGTGTTGACGGACCATATTCTCTTCATCGCGGCGGGAGCGTTTCACGTCGCCAAACCCTCCGACCTGATTCCGGAGCTGCAAGGGCGGTTTCCGATCCGTGTGGAACTCAGCCCCTTGTCGAAAGAAGACTTTGTGCGTATCCTCACGGAACCGAAAGGGGCGCTGGTCCGGCAGTATCAGGCCTTGTTGGCGACGGAGGGGCTCACCGTGCAGTTTGCCCCGGACGGATTGGAGGCCATCGCCGACATTGCCGTGCAGGTCAATGAGCGGACGGAGAACATTGGAGCACGCCGTCTGTTCACGATCATGGAACGGCTGCTGGAACAGATCTCATTTGAAGGAGCCGAGTGGCCGGACAAGACTGTGAACATTACCGCCGACTATGTCCATGAGCGCCTGAAAGACGTGGTGAAGGATCAGGATCTGAGCCGGTATATACTCTAGAAACTGCCAGCCATCAGCTGCATGCTGAACGCCGATTGCTGAGGGCTGGAGATTGATGGCCGGGAGCGCACGCATGAATCGACTTATCAAGAAAGCCAGCGTCCTGATCGAGGCCTTGCCCTACATTCGGACCTTCCGCGGAAAGACCGTCGTGGTGAAGTACGGCGGCCATGCCATGACGGATGCCTCCTTGAAAGAACGGTTCGCGCAGGATGTGGTGTTGTTGAAATATGTCGGGATCAATCCGGTCATCATCCACGGCGGAGGGCCCCAGATTGACAAGATGCTGGATCGGCTCGGCATCGAAGCGAAGTTCCGGCACGGCGTCCGGATCACCGACGAAGCCACGATGGAAATCGTGGAAATGGTCTTGGCCGGGCAAATCAACATGGAGATCACCGACCTTATCAACCGGCACGGGGGCAGCGCGGTCGGATTGAGCGGCAAGGACGGGGGCTTGATTCTCAGCAAGCCGCTCACGGCTAAGGCCTGGGCGGAAAGCCTGGAGCGCGACTTGGATGGAGAGGACGGTGAAGGAGACTTCGGTTTGGTGGGCGATATCGAGAAAGTTGACCCGGGCCTGTTACGCAACCTTCAAGAAGACCACTACATCCCCGTCATCGCGCCGATCGGCACGGATCGAGAGGGGAATACGTACAACATCAATGCCGATCTGGTGGCCGGCGCGATTGCCGGCGCGTTGCGTGCGGAAAAGCTCGTTATGATGACGGATATCAAAGGGATCCGCGACGCCAAGGGGCGCCATCTTTCGACCGTCTCGCGCAAGGACGTCCAACGTATGGTGAAGAAAGGGACGATCACGGAGGGCATGCTGCCAAAAGTACATGCCTGCCTCGATGCGTTGGCGGGAGGAGTCGGGAAAGCTCATATCATCGACGGGCGGGTTCCCCATGCCGTCCTGCTCGAGATCTTCACGCGCAAGGGCATCGGCACGGAAATCGTTGTGTAATGTTGCTCGTCCACCGTCATTCGTGAGCCAATCAACGACTCCCGCAAAGACCAGGCTGCTGGCGCATCTCCGTGCCCTGATCGGCGAACGTCATCCCCTGTCCTCACCAGCCCGTCTTCATCGGACAGCACGCTATCTCGGTGAGCAGTTCTCCAAGGTTGGCCTCACCGTCGTCACGCACGAATTCGAGGCATTGGGCGGTATCCATCGCAACGTGATCGGAGCAGCCCATCAGCCGTCAGAACAGGACCAACCGGTTCAGCCGCCCCTGATCGTCGCCGCACACTATGACACCGTACCGGGCTCACCGGGAGCCGATGACAATGCCAGCGCATTGGCGGTATTGCTCGATGTGGCGCACCGAATCACACAGACCTCGCTCAGCCGACCCGTCCACTTCATTGCATTTTGCCTCGAAGAGGAGGATCTCTTGGGCAGTCGCGCCTACGTCACCCATCTCACGGAGACACGCAAGCCCGTGCAGGGTGCGATCATACTGGAATGTGTCGGCTACGCGCGTGAAGATGAAGGGTCGCAAAAGATTCCGCCTGGCGTCCCGATCGACGTTCCCACGGTTGGAACCTTTTTGGCCGTCATCGGGAATCAAGCCTCAGCCGATTTGACTCACTCCGTGAGCCAAGCCATGAGACGGCATATGCCCATCGTGCCGCTCATCGTCCCTGGCAACGGCGAGCTCCTGCCCGACACCCGGCGCAGCGACCACACGTCGTTCTGGGAGCAAGGATTCCCCGCCGTCATGCTCACCGACACGGCCAACTTCCGTAACCCCCACTACCATCGGTCCACCGATACCATCGACACGTTGAACCTGAACTTCATTGCCGCCGTCGCTGATGCGGTGACAGCAGCGGTCATTGAATTGGCCGGTCAGCGTTGCTCGTAGATTCCACCGGACAATTTCGTTATTATTCCTGCCCATGTCATCACGAACGCCTCATCGTGTTCATGATCCATTAGAGCCGCTGATCTTGGTCATGAGAGATCAACGATGCGATTCTTCTCGAGATCTTCACGCGGAAGGGGATCGGGACCGAGATCGTCGCCTAATCAGACCGTGAAGCGCATAACCCCCAATGGCTGTTAAATTCCGACTGAGGGCTCATCTGCAGGCCTTGATCGGAGAACGTCATCCGTGGTCCTCACCGGCCCATCTCCAGCAGACAGCACACTATATCGGTGAGCAGTTTTCCAACATTGGTCTCGCTGTCACGACGCACGACTTCGAGGCCTTGGGCGGCAGCTATCGAAACGTGATCGGAGTCGCCCATCCGCCATCAGAACTGGACCAACCGGTTCTGCCTCCTTTAATTGTCGCCGCACACTATGACACCGTGTTGGGCTCACCGGGAGCCGATGACAATGGCAGCGCATTGGCGGTCTTGCTCGACGTGGCGCAACGAATCAAGCAGACCTCGCTCCGCCGACCCGTCCACTTCATCGCGTTCTGTCTTGAGGAGGAGGGACTCGTGGGGAGTCAGGCCTACGTTGCCCACCTCACGGAGACACGCGAGCCCCTGCATGGTGCGATCATACTGGAATGTGTGGGCTACGCGCGTGATGAAGAAGGGTCTCAACAGATTCCCCCAGGAGTCCCGATCGCCGTCCCGACGGTTGGAAACTTTCTGGCCGTCATCGGCAATCAGTCATCGAGTTCCCTGACCATGGCTGTTGAACAGGCGATGAGGCTTCATCTGCCGATAGTGCCCTTAATCGTGCCGGGCAACGGCGAACTGTTGCCTGATACAAGACGCAGTGACCATACACCGTTCTGGGAGCATGGATTTCCAGCGGTGATGCTCACCGACACCGCCAACTTCCGCAATCCCCACTACCATCGGCCGACCGATACGATTGAGACACTGAATCTGGACTTTATGTCCGCCGTTGCAGATGGTCTCACCGCAGCAATCGTCTATCTCTCAGAAACTCAAGGGACTCCATGATGACGATGCAGATTAGTCCGGTAACAAAGGCGCTGATCACAAAGATATACGCTCAGCTCGATTACAAAACATTGGGCAACCTCTACTGTTACGAAGGCGGCGATGAATTTTGGCGGGCGAAACGCAAGCCCTGCGAGCGGCTGGGCATCAACCTCTCCCAGGCACTGCTGAAAAAGTTGCTGCGTGGCGGGCGAAGTCTGTACGTGGGCGCCGGTGTCGCAGAGCTGCCGGTCCTGTTGGCTGAAGCCATCGAGCTCCAGCGCCAGGTTGAACCGTATAACCTCCGCCGATCCGAAGTCACGGTGCTCAATCACGCCTGCCGTGACACACCGGTCAAGCTTCGCGCGAGATCAGCGGCACAGGCAAGAGGCCTCTTTGACCATCTCTGGATCGTGAGCGTATTGAACGACCCTGAGCGATTTCCAGATCTCTCGCCGTTGTCCTATGGGAATGCGAACCCGGTCACCTTCAATCCCGGAAGGTTTGAACAGCAGCGTCGGATTGTCCAGTCGATCGTCGATCAGTGTATGCCCAAGCTCAGTCTACCCGGCCTGGTCACAACCTCGACGGAAGAAGTCGTGTGGATCGCCGACTGGTGCCACCGACACAGGATTCCCTATCGCGTGGAGCGGAAACAATATCCCACGGCGCTCGTCGGTGACCCAATCTGTTTTATTAAAGTTGGTGAGGGGTGAGGCGTAAGAGATACAACTCTGAGATCGGTCAAAGGTGAAAGCCGGTCTTCGGTTTGGCGGAACCGCCCAGATACAACCCGGCGTACTTCACATAGTTCTCAGCGGATTTCTTGATCCAGGCTAATTCTTCGTCGGTCACGGACCGTCGGACCCGTGCGGGTGAGCCCAGGATGAGGCTCTTCGGCGGAACAACGGTACCTTCCACTACCAGCGCCCCGGCTCCCACTACTGAATCCTCTCCAATAACAGCCCCGTCCATGATGATGGCGCCCATCCCGACTAACACGCGATCGTGAATCGTACAGCCATGGAGAACCACACTGTGGCCGACGGTCACGTCGTTCCCGATCAGGAGAGGATGGGTATCGTGAGTGACGTGTAACATGCAGAGGTCTTGGATGTTGGTCCGATTGCCGATCCGGATATAGTTCACATCCCCACGGATCACGGCATGGAACCAGACGCTGCACTCCTCACCCATGACCACGTCGCCGATGACCACCCCCGTGTCCTCGATAAAACAGGAGGACGGAATCGTCGGCTTGATACCTTGAAAGATGCGGATCATAGAGGCACTCTAGGGGAACGGCTTCCAGAATATCAAGACGGCTCTCTTGAGCATTCGTTGACAGGCTTTTCAAGCCTCCCGTAGACTGTTCGGATGTCTACACCTTTGATCCAGCTCGGCCGGAAGAACACCACCAAGAAAGCAGCGCTTGCCAGGAAGACCGCGGCTGCTAAAACAACGACCATCGGCTTCGTCAACCTGGGGTGCTCGAAAAACCAGGTAGACTCGGAACTAATGCTCGGTACACTCGTACACGACGGCTTCACTTTAACCGACAATCCCAAGAAAGCCGAGGTCGTCATCATCAATACCTGCGGCTTCATTGAAGAAGCGAAACAGGAATCCATCAACACGATTCTCGAACATAGCAAGCTCAAAAAGAACGGAGTCTGCCGCGTCCTCATTGCCGCCGGCTGCCTGGCACAACGCTATCAGGGCGATCTTCTGAAAGAACTGCCGGAGCTGGACGGCGTGGTGGGAACCGGCGAATTCGGGAACATCGCCACCATCTGCCGGGATCTCCTGGCTCCCCAAAAGCGGCAGCAACGGCTCTGGATCAGCGAGCCGCCCTATCTCTACGACGCGGATGCCCCGCGCCTGCGGCTCGGTAAGGCTCACAGCGCCTATGTGAAAATCGCCGAAGGCTGCAACCGCAACTGCGCCTTCTGTGCTATTCCCATCATGCGGGGCAAGCAACGCAGCCGCCCGGTGGAATCGATCGTGGCTGAAGCCGAACGCCTCGCCGCTGAAGGGGTGAAAGAACTCAACCTCATCTCCCAGGATACGATCAACTACGGCGTGGATCTGGGGATTCGAGATGGATTAACCACGCTGCTGAGCGCGCTTGTGAAGGTGAAGGACATTCACTGGATCAGACCCTTTTACCTCTACCCGCAGCAGATCACGGATAAACTCCTGGATCTCTATGCCGGCGAGGAGAAAATTACCAAGTACATCGACATGCCGCTCCAACACATCAACGACCGGATGTTGAAACGCATGCATCGATATCCCATTCGATGCTTCACTGCGGTCCCCCATGAAATACAGGCTTCACACTCAAACCCTCAAAGCTGTCCGCCGCGTGTTTGACCAGCTCGATTACCAGAAGCTCGGTCCCGTCTATTGCTACGAAGGGGGCGATGAGTTCTGGAAAGCCAAGAGAAATCCCTGCGAGCGGCTGGGCATCAACCTGTCCCGGGCACTCCTGAGAAAGTTGCCGCGTGGCGGGCGAAGCCTGTATGTGGGAGCCGGTGTTGCGGAGTTGCCGTGTCTGTTGGCCGAAGCCATCGAGCTTCATCGCCACGTCGAACCCTATAACCTCCGCCGGTCCGAAGTCTCCGTACTCAACCGGGCTTGCCGTGGCACGCCGGTGAAGTTCCGCGCATCAACTGCGGAGAAGGCCAAGGGGACGTTCGATCATCTCTGGATCGTGAGCGTCCTCAACGACCCGGAGCGATTCCCAGACCTCTCACCGCTGTCCTATGGACACCTCGATCCGGTCACGTTCAACCCCACAAGGTTTGAACAACAGCGTCGCATCGTCCGGTCGATTGTCGATCGCTGTATGCCCAAGATCAGTTTGCCCGCTTGGGTCACGACCTCAACGGAGGAAGTGGTCTGGATCGCGGAGTGGTGTCATCGGCATGGCACTCCGTATCACGTTGAGCAGAGACAATATCCAACCGCCTTGGTGGGCGACCCGATCTGTTTTATTCGGGTTGGTCGAGGGGCAGAAGGGAGGAGTCAGGGGAAAGGCGGACGGTTACGGAACAAAACCGGTGGACTTTGATGGAGGGTCCATGTAGGTACGAGCATATCGCACGTAGTTCTCGGCCGATTCCCTGATCCAGGCGAGTTCGTTGTCCGTCACAGCCCGTCGAATTCTGGCGGGCGCGCCCAGGATCAGACTCTTCGGCGGAACAACGGTGCCTTCCACGACCAGCGCTCCGGCGCCGACCACCGAATCTTCTCCAATGACCACGCCGTCCATGATGATGGCGCCCATCCCCACCAATACGCGATCCTTGATGGTACATCCGTGCAGCACGACATTGTGCCCGACTGTGACGTCGCTCCCGATCAGGAGAGGATGAGTGTCGTGGGTGACGTGCAACATGCAGAGATCCTGGACGTTGGTCCGATCGCCGATCCGGATATAGTTCACGTCCCCTCTGATCACCGCGTGGAACCACACACTACAGTTCTCGCCCATCACCACGTCGCCGATGACGACCCCTGTGTCCTCGATGAAACAGGAGGTGGGAACAGTCGGCTTGATGCCTTGAAACGTGCGAATCATAGAGGGCACTCTAGGGGAACGGCTTCCAGAATATCAAGACAGCCCTCTTGTGCGTTCGTTGACAGGCTTTTCAAGCCTCCCGTAGACTGCTCGAATGTCTACGCCGTTGATCCAGCTCGACCGAAAGAAAACCACCAGAAAGACGGCGCTTGCAAAGAAGACCGCTGCTGCTAAAAAAACGACCATCGGCTTCGTCAATCTGGGGTGCTCTAAAAACCAGGTTGATTCCGAAGTGATGCTGGGCACCCTTGTCCAGGATGGATTCCACCTGACCGACAATCCGAAAAAAGCCGAGGTCGTGATCATCAATACCTGCGGCTTTATCGAAGAGGCCAAACAGGAATCGATCGATACCATCCTGGAACATGGCAAGCTGAAGAAGAATGGAGCCTGCCGGGTGCTTATAGCCGTAGGCTGCCTGGCACAGCGCTATCAGGGCGATCTCCTGAAAGAACTGCCGGAGCTGGACGGCGTGGTGGGAACCGGCGAGTTCGGGAAGATCGCCACCATCTGCCGGGATCTCCTGATTCCCAAGAAACGGCACCAACGGCTCTGGATCAGCGAGCCTCCCTATCTCTACGACGCGGACGCTCCTCGCCTGCGATTCGGCAGGCAGCACAGCGCCTACGTGAAGATCGCCGAAGGCTGCAACCGCAACTGCGCCTTCTGCGCGATCCCGCTGATGCGGGGCAAGCAGCGAAGCCGGCCGGTGGAATCGATCGTCGCCGAAGCGCGGCAGCTGGCTGCCGAGGGCGTCAAAGAAATCAACCTGATTTCACAAGACACGATCAACTACGGGGTCGATCTCGGGCTTCGCCACGGTCTCGCCTCGCTGCTGCGCGAATTGGTCAAGGTCAACGACGTGCGGTGGATCAGGCCCTTCTACTTGTACCCGCAGCAAATCACGGACGAGCTGTTGGATCTGTATGCGGGTGAAGAGAAGATCGTGAAATATATCGACATGCCGTTGCAGCACATCAACGACCGCATGCTCAAAGCCATGCACAGACTGGGCGACCGGGCGGCCATCGAGCGAGTAGTCGATCGTATCAGGCACCGCATTCCCGGCGTGACTTTCCGAACGGCATTCATCGTCGGATTTCCCGGTGAAACCGAAGCCGCCTTCACCGAGTTGCGGGACTATGTGGAACAAGCGGAATTCGACCGGGTAGCCGTGTTCCTCTATTCGGACGAAGAAGACACGCCCGCAGTCGGATTCGAAAAAAAGATCGACCGTGACGTGATGGATGAGCGCCGCAACGAATTGTTGGCAGTTCAGGACCCCATTGCGGCAGCGAAGGGGCAAGAGAGGGTCGGGTCGGTGCTCGATGTGCTGATCGACGGTCCCTCCGAAGAGTCGAACTTGCTGCTGGAAGGCCGCCATGAAGGGCTGGCGCCTGAGATCGACGGCGTTGTCTATATCAACGACGGCACGGCAAACCCGGGCGATCTCGTAAAGGTCGAGATCACGGATGCCGCCACCTATGACCTGGTCGGCCACATCGTCACGTAGCGCTCCCGACCCGTGCAGCGCATCTCCTCGCATGCTCATGAACGACGGGACCCCCAAGAGCCTTTTGAACCTGAAAAGCCCCCGCCCTCTGCCGGATCTGCTCTCTGCTAGAATTGGTTGAGTCATCTCAGACAGGGAAGTACCACATGACTGCACAGAGAAAAGACTCCATTGTTTTGCTGATCCACTGCAAAGATCGGAAGGGCATCGTCGCCCGGGTTTCGGGATTCATTCACGATTTCGGGGGCAACATCCTCGACTCCGATCACCACACGGACGAAGAGACGAACGATTTTCTGATGCGGATGGAGTGCGCGACGGAGGGATTGCAGATTGCGCCCGATGAGATCCCCGCAGCCTTCGCTCCCATCGCCAAAGTGTTCGAGATGCGATATGAAGTCCATCACACCAGCCGGCGCACCCGTGTCGGGATGATGGTCTCGAAGCAGGACCACTGTTTGGCGGATCTGTTGCAACGGCATCGTCGAGACGAACTCCATATCGACATTCCCATCATCATTTCAAACCACGACACTTGCGCGAGTTGGGCGGATCTCTTCAAGATTCCATTCGCCGTGTACCCCGTCAGCAAGGAGACCAAGCCTCAGCAAGAGCGGCAGGTCGTCACCCTCTTGAAGGAACACCGTGTGGAACTGGTCGTGATGGCCCGGTACATGCAGATCCTCAGCGCGGAGTTTCTGGCCCAAGTCGGCTGCCCGGTTATCAATATCCATCATTCGTTCCTCCCCGCCTTCATCGGTGCGAATCCCTATCGGCAGGCCTATGACCGCGGGGTCAAGATCATCGGGGCGACCGCGCACTACGCCACACAGGACCTGGACGAAGGACCGATCATCGAGCAGGATGTGATCCGGATCGGTCACCGGGACACCGTCGAGGATCTCGTCCGCAAAGGCCGAGATTTGGAGGAAATCGTGCTGGCTCGCGCCGTGCGGCGGCATATCGAACATCGCGTACTCGTGTATGGCCGGAAGACAGTCGTGTTCGACTGAGAGCCGCGAGAGCAACGCGTCATTGTCTTGGTCGGGTTGCCGCAGGCGCAAATGACAACGAGTCACGCCGGGCGCGGTGCGAGCGGGAGCGTGACCGTGAAGGTGGAGCCCCGACCCAACGCGCTCTGCACGTTAATCCGGCCTTTGTGGACTTCGGCGATCCAGGAGCAGATGGCGAGACCCAAACCGGTGCCTTTTTTGGTGTGTGCGCGCGCTTCGTCAGTGCGGAAAAAGCGGTCAAAGATTTTGGGCCGATCGTCCGGCGCGATACCGATGCCCTGGTCGGTGACCGATACAATGGCCTGTTGGCCGTCGGTCAACAGACTGATCGTGACTTTCCCTTTCGGATTTGAATACTTGACGGCGTTCTCGACCAAATTGAGTAGCAGTTCGCGCAGCCGCAGTTCGTCGCCCTGCACCAGCGCCGGCATGACAGTTCCCAACACGACCTCGATCATGCGGTCCTGCCCGAGCAAGGTGGCTTGCCGATGGATGTCCTCGACCAGTGTTTCCAGGGAGACCGGTAGCAGTTCCATCTTGACCTCGCCCATGTCGGCTCGGGAGAGAAACAGCAGTTCATCGACAATGCGGGTCATTCGGTCGATTTCCTCGAGGTTGCTCTCGAGCACGGAGTGATAATCTTCCAGCGGGCGAGGCCGCCGCAGCACGAGCTCGGTTTCCCCTTTCATCACGGTCAACGGCGTCCGAAGCTCGTGCGAAGCGTCGCTGGTGAATTGGCGAATCTGTCGAAAGGACGTGTCGAGCCGTCCGATCATGTTGTTGAACGTTCCGGCCAGCCGGCCAATTTCGTCGGACGCGGTCTGCATGGTCAGGCGCTGGCTGAGATCGCCCGCCGCGATGCGTTGAGCGGCCAGCGTGATTGCATCGACCGGGCGCAAGGCCCGGCCGGCGAGAAACCACCCCGCCGCAAGCGAGACGGCCAACGCAATCGGTACGGCCACGATCAGCAGGATGAGAAAACGGCGCAAGGTATCCTCGATCGACTCCATCGATGTGCCGACCTGCACGATGTAGAGGAGCTGGCCTCTGTAATTGATCGGGACGGAGATGAGCCGCAGCTGGGGCTCGTTGGGATACTTGGTCGTTTCGAACATCGTCTGGCCGCGGAATGTCGTCTCGAGCGCTTTTCGGCTGAGCGGCACCTCATGCCGTTTGATATTGGGTGAGCGGATCGTGATGGTGCCGGAGGGGCTGAAGATCTGGAAGAATTTGTCGATTCGGGCCAATTCGGGAAACTGGGAGAGCAGGTCTTCTTCGTCGAGAAGCGGAAGAAACCCGCGTTCCTCCAAAGAGCGCACCGCGGTGGCGGCGGTTTCTTGGAGCGATTGATCAACGTCGTCGCGAAGGTTTCGGGCGGTGATCACGTACAGGACGACGGAGAACACGATCAAGACCAGCGCCAGCGCGCTTCCGTACCAGAGGGTGAGCCTGACGCGCAGCGGCATCAGCGAGCTCCAGCGCAGGGTCCGAACGAATGGGTCGCCGTGAGTCGGTATCCGTAGACCAGCGGAGGCAGAATAAGCAGGATGGTCATGTCAGTCGGCTTTCAACATGTACCCGCTGCCCCGGATTGTGTGGATCAGCTTTTTGGTTCGGCCTCGATCGATCTTGTTACGGAGGTAGTTCACATAGACATCAATGACGTTGGTGAAGGTATCGAAATCTTGATTCCACACGTGCTCGGAAATCATGGGCCGCGTCAAGACGCGGCCGGTGTGCCGCATGAGGTACTCCAGCAGGGCATATTCCTTGAGTGTGAGGTCGACGCGTTGCCCGCCACGGGTCACTTCGCGCGTCGCCGGATTCAGGACCAAATCATCGACCTGGAGCATTCCCGAACTTTCCGTTGCGCCTCGGCGGAGAAGGGCGCGGACGCGGGCCAGTAACTCATCGATGGCGAACGGTTTGGTCAAGTAGTCGTCGGCGCCGGCATCGAGCCCTTTCACCCGCTGATCGATCTGGGACTGTGCCGTGAGAATGAGCACGGGAGTTTGAATGCGCTCGCGGCGGATCGTTCTGAGAATATCCATGCCGGACATCGACGGGAGCATCAGGTCAACCACCAACAAATCGTAATTGGTCGCCAAGGCCATCTCAAGCCCTTTGACTCCGTCCTCGCACAGATCGACGGCGTAGCTTTCTTCTTCAAGCGCGCGCTTGATAAAGCAGCCGACTTTGGTTTCATCTTCGATGACGAGTACGCGCATGGACGATCCTGTAGGGCGTGATTATACCAAACCGGGCGGGCACGCATGGGAAGAAGTTTTGAGCAGATGCCGACTGAGAGGTCGGAGGAGGTGGCCACAGACTAACGGTCGACTACATTGACTCCCCCGGGACGACTTTTTCGAGCGAGACGATGATGGGCCTCTTGCCCAGCATTTGTACAACGAAAGTTTCTTCGCCCTCGATTTTGAATTCCCGATTCGATTGCAGCAAAGTCTGCGTCGTTTTGTATGAAACTTTTGCGCTTCGCTCGTCGGGCGCCAGCGAGACCGTGGTATTCACACGGGTAAAATCATTGGCGCTGGGGAAGGCGAATTCCATGCCGAGCGTTTTCCGGTACTCTTCTCGTGTCAACATCGCGGACTGCTGGTGTGTTCCCTGCTTCATATGGATGGTGACCGTCACGTCGGGAGCGATGTGTCGCAGAACGCTGTCCACGTCTTTTTGTCTGGTGGCTTGCTCAAGGTTGTTCAGTAGCAGATCGATTGAGGCTCGCGTCAAAGGTGGCTCGGGCTCGAAAGGTTTGGGCGAGGGATTCGGTGATGAGGGGCTGGGCTGGGCTGTCGAAGATGAAAATGAAAAGCTCTCTGTCGATAAGCCTTGAGGTTTGAAGAGAAATAGATAGCCGAGTCCAATGATCACGATGACGAGGCCAAGACCGATTGTGAGCGTGAGAGCGGAACCTTTAGAGGAGGGTTGTTGTGACATGGACGGACATCCTCAAACGGGCCGTGACTCCACGCAGTCAGAGAATGAATGCTTACGTGAAATGGAATTCGTCACTATCGCAATCACAATAGCGCAAAAGCCCAGGAATGTAATCATAGGGCATAGGTTCAGACGATAGGGCGCAGGCCTGACCGACTACTCCCCGGAGACTATTCAGGACGCCATCTGTAGAATGCAGGCAGAATACTACCCATGCGTTTGGATACAACCGGAGACAGAGAGAATTATGGAGCGGGAAAAGGGATTTGAACCCTCGACCCTCGCCTTGGCAAGGCGATGCTCTACCACTGAGCTATTCCCGCTCTCAGAAGTCACTAGCCAGATAAGGAACGCGGATTCTACTGAGCTTGCAATACCCTGTCAAGCAACCTAGGTCCTGATCGAGTCATCACTATCTGGGTTGTTACGCAGTCAACAAGATCCTAATCGTTACAATTCAGTAACATCCTATAATCACCAAATAAGTCTCTCCAAATGGTTGAATTAACGAGTATATTTAAACAATGATGAATTTTGATTGATTGATTGCTACGGCAAGTAATCATCTGCCAAGGATGGTTTGATCTGTGGGAATACGAGGGGCAATGATGATCACACTTTATATTTCATAAGCTTAAATCATCGCAGCAATGAGTAGTACATGTCCCATCACGTTGGTTCGACTATTGCTTGGAGATAATTGTTTTTTCCGCGTGTTGCTACATTCGGACGCGTAAATGAGCTTGTAGGTCGGAAATGTATGGTCTTGGATCGGTACCGTTGAGCTGGTAAAGACGTGATGATTTAGTGGGGGGTTTAGTGGAGCCCTCAAAATCGTAGGAGGTGTCTACAATGTTTTTGTCGCGCAGGCAGTTCTTGAAAGTCTCCGCGGGAACGGTCGCCGCAGTGGCGGTGGCCGATAAGGTTCTGGCGCTGACCGCACTGCAGCCAGTTATTGAGGTTGGCAATCCGTTGGGTGACTATCCGGATCGGTCATGGGAGCGAGTCTATCACGACCAGTATCGGTACGATTCATCCTTCACCTGGGTCTGTTCTCCAAACGACACGCACGCATGCCGTGTTCGGGCGTTCGTCCGGAACGGTGTGATTATGCGTGTGGAGCAGAACTACGACCATCAAACCTATGAGGATCTCTACGGTAACCGTGGGACGTTTGCCCATAACCCACGCATGTGTCTGAAGGGGTTCACCTTTCATCGTCGTGTGTATGGACCGTATCGTCTCAAGGGTCCATTGATGCGGAAGGGCTGGAAGCAATGGATGGACGATGGCTCTCCTGAGTTGACCCCCGAAACGAAGCGCAAATATAAATTTGACAGTCGCTTTCTGGACGACATGCTACGGGTCTCGTGGGATACGGCTTTTACCTATGCTGCAAAGGCCATGATCATCATTGCCACCCGATACAGTGGTGAGGCTGGTGCGAGACGTCTCCGAGAGCAGGGTTATGCTCCCGAGATGATCGAAATGATGAAGGGGGCAGGTACCCGGTGCTTTAAGCACCGATCCGGCATGCCCGTGCTCGGCATTGTCGGCAAAATGGGCAATACCCGCATGAACGGTGGCGTGAACGCCCTGTTGGATACCTGGATTCGAAAGGTTGGCCCCGATCAGGCTCAAGGCGGCCGATATTGGTCGAATTACACTTGGCACGGCGACCAAAATCCTGCCCATCCTTGGTGGTCAGGTGTGCAAGGATCGGATATCGACCTCTCCGACATGCGCTTCTCCAAGCTCAATACCAGCTGGGGGAAGAACTTCGTCGAAAACAAAATGCCGGAAGCCCACTGGAAGTTGGAGTGTATCGAGCGCGGTGCCCGCGTGGTGGTCATTACACCAGAATACAACCCAACAGCCTATCGAGCTGACTATTGGATGCCGCTCCGCCCAGAGTCCGATGGTTCGCTGTTTCTCGGCGCGATGAAGATCATCGTCGATGAAAACATGCACGACACCGACTTTATGAAGTCCTTTTCCGATGCACCGATCCTCATCCGTACGGATACCTTGCAGTACCTTGATCCGCGCGATGTGATCGCGGATTACAAATTCCCCGACTTCTCAAAGAGCTACTCCGGTCGGATTCAGTCATTGAAAGCGGAGCAGATCGAACGGCTCGGCGGAATGATGGTGTGGGATCTCAATAAGAAGCAGGCGGTTCCTCTGCACCGAGAGCAGGTGGGCTGGCATTATGTGAACAGCGGCATCGATGCGGCGCTCAACGGGACCTACCGCGTGAAACTGCTCAACGGCCGCGAGATCGATGCCATGCCGGTGTGGCAGATGTATATGGTGCATTTCCAAGACTATGACCTGGACACCGTCCATCAAATCTGCCGCACGCCGAAAGATCTGATCGTTCGATGGGCTCGTGACTCGGGTACCATCAAGCCGGCTGCAATTCACAACGGTGAAGGTACCTGCCACTATTTCCATCAAACCATCAATTCCCGCGGTGCGGCGATGGTCCTCATCATCACCGGTAACGTCGGAAAGTTCGGCACAGGCCAACACACATGGGCTGGTAACTATAAAGCTGGCGCGTGGACGGCTACGCCTTGGTCCGGGGCCGGTCTCGCTGTGCATACGGGCGAGGATCCCTTCAATATTACCTTGGATCCAAATGCTCACGGGAAAGAAATCAAAACGAAATCCTACTACTATGGAGAAGAGGTTGGGTATTGGAACCACGGTGATACGGCCCTCATCGTGAACACGCCAAAGTATGGCCGGAAAGTCTTTACCGGCAAAACCCATATGCCGACTCCGAGCAAATTCCGTTGGGTGACCAACGTGAACGTGCTCAATAACGCCAAGCACCACTATGACATGGTGCGCAACGTCGATCCCAACCTCGAGTGCTTAATTACCCAAGACGTTGAGATGACGTCGGATGTCAATCACAACGACATTGCCTTTGCCTGTAACACATGGGTTGAGTTCACCTATCCGGAGATGACGATCACGGTGTCCAATCCATGGGTACAGATTTGGAAAGGTGGAATCCGTCCTCTCTACGACACTCGGAATGACCTCGACACCTTCGCCGGTGTGGCCGCCAAGTTGTCGGACATGACCGGCGACAAACGTATGCGGGACTACTTCGCGATGGTCTACAGCAATCGCGTTGACGTGTATGTCCAGCGCATGCTCGATGCCTCCAGCACCTTCTACGGTTATTCGGCAGACGTGATGCTGAAGTCAGAAAAGGGCTGGATGGTCATGGTGCGCACCTATCCGCGTCATCCATTCTGGGAAGAAACGAACGAGTCCAAGCCTATGTGGACCCGTAGCGGACGCTATGAAAACTATCGGATAGAGCCAGAAGCAATCGAATACGGAGAGAATTTCATCTCCCACCGTGAAGGGCCTGAGGCCACGCCGTACTTGCCGAACGCCATCTTCACGACCAATCCTTATTGCAGGCCGGATGACTACGGCATACCCATCACGGCGCAGCACCACGACGACAAAACGGTCCGCAACATCAAGCTTTCATGGCACGAGATTAAGCGTCACAGCAACCCGCTCTGGGAAAAGGGCTATCAGTTCTATTGCGTCACTCCCAAGACCCGGCATCGTGTCCACAGTCAGTGGTCGGTGAACGATTGGGTCCAGATCTATGAATCGAACTTCGGCGACCCTTATCGGATGGACAAACGGACGCCTGGCGTTGGCGAACATCAGCTCCACATCAATCCTCAAGCGGCTAAAGACCGTGGTATCAACGATGGAGACTATGTGTATGTTGATGGTAATCCGGTTGACCGGCCCTACCGAGGGTGGAAGCCAAGCGATCCCTATTACAAAGTTGCTCGACTGATGATTCGAGCCAAGTACAACCCGGCGTATCCGTATCACGTGACAATGACGAAGCACGCGCCGTATGTGGCAACGGCCAAATCCGTCAAAGGACATGAAACCAGACCTGATGGACGGGCCATTGCGATCGACACCGGGTACCAGTCGAATTTCCGGTATGGAGCCCAGCAATCTTTCACACGCAATTGGCTGATGCCGATGCATCAAACCGACTCACTCCCCGGCAAGCATGCCATTGCGTGGAAATTCAAATGGGGCTATCAGGTCGATCACCACGCGATCAATACCGTGCCAAAGGAGTGCTTGATCCGGATCACCAAGGCCGAGGACGGCGGAATCGGTGCACGCGGTCCATGGGAACCTGTAAGGACCGGCTTTACACCTGGCCAAGAAAATGAATTCATGATCAAGTGGCTTAAAGGCGAACATATTAAGATCAAGGTGTAACCGTAGGCGTCTGGCGAGAAGGCGAGGGTCGGCTCGTTGCTCCTCACGCCTAACGAAAAGGAGAGAAACAATGCCTGAAGTGTATAACTGGCAACTGGGACGGAAGATGCTGTATCCCTACGAGGAACGCCATCCGAAGTGGCAGTTTGCCTTTGTGTTCAACATCAATCGGTGTCTCGCGTGCCAAACCTGTTCCATGGCAGACAAGTCGACTTGGCTCTTCTCGAAGGGCCAGGAGTACATGTGGTGGAACAACGTCGAAACCAAGCCGTATGGCGGCTATCCTCAGTTCTACGACGTCAAAATCACCCAGCTCATTGAACAGGTGAATCCGGGAGGCCAGGTGTGGAACGTCCGCGTCGGACGCAAGCACCATGCGCCCTATGGAGTGTTCGAAGGGATGACGATTTTCGACGCAGGGGCGAAGGTCGGCCAGGCGGCCATCGGATATATCCCGA
>JABMDG010000319.1 GCA_015904045.1 Nitrospira sp. | reverse complement strand
GGCAATCCGCCACGGAGATCATCCGGAAGATCGGCAAACCGGCCGTCGAACCGCTTGCGACCGCGCTCACCGACGCCGACGATCGGCTGAAAACCAGAATTCTGAAAGTCCTGGACCGGATGGGATATAAGCCGAAAACGAAGGAAGAGCCAGCGACTGTCCTGCCCCGCCTGGCCTAGACGCTCAGGCCTTGGCGGTGGGACCCTGTGCCTGGCGCCCGCCCGAGAAGTATGTGAAACCCGCGGCGGCGACTCGTGCCGGATCGTAGATGTTGCGCAAGTCCAGCAACACCGGAGTTCTCATCACAGCTTTCAGCTTGGCGAACTCCAAATTCCGGAACAAGTTCCACTCGGTCATAATAATCAGGGCATCCGCGCCCTCCGCTGCATGATAGGCATCCCGGCAGGCCTGCACAGCAGGCAGCACTCGGCACGCTTCTTCAAGGGCTTCAGGATCGTAGGCTCTGATGGCCGCCCCTTCCGCCAAGAGCTCCTCCCCGATCGCCAGCGCCGGTGCTTCCCGTAGATCGTTCGTGTTCGGCTTGAACGAGAGGCCCAGCATTCCGACCGTCTTCCCCTTGAGCCCCCCGAGCGCTTCGCGGATTTTTATCACCATCCGTTTCCGCTGTTCTTCATTCACTTTCGACGCGGCAGAGGCAATCTTCATCGGCTGGCCATGGCGCTCACCCGTTTGAATGAGCGCGGCCAAGTCCTTGGGAAAGCATGAGCCTCCAAATCCGGGCCCTGCGTGGAGAAACTTGGACCCGATGCGATGATCGAGCCCCATGCCCTTCGCGACCATTTGGACATTCGCGCCGACCTTCTCGCAGAGATTGGCGATCTCGTTGATGAAGGAAATCTTCGTGGCCAGAAATGCATTGGAGGCATACTTGATCAACTCTGCCGTCGGCACATCAGTCACCACGATCGGCGTCTCGATGAGATAGAGCGGATGGTACAAGTCCTTCAGAATGGCGATGGCCTGGTCGCTGTCCGCGCCAAGCACGACGCGATTCGGCCGCATGAAATCTTCGATGGCCGACCCCTCCCGCAGAAACTCGGGATTGGATACCACGTCGAACCGGATCGGTTCTTTCTGCGTTTGCTTGATGACCTCACGAAGCTTGTGTCCGGTTCCCACCGGCACAGTTGACTTGGTGACGATGACCTTGTAGCCCGTCATACTGCGGCCGATCCCCCGGCCAACTTCCTCGACGTAGGACAGATCCGCGGACCCGTCTCCACGGGGAGGGGTGCCGACAGCGATGAACAGGACCAGAGCTTCATCGACCGCTTTGGCGATGTCGGTTGTAAAGCGGAGACGATTCTCGCGCAGTCCTTTGGCGACCAACTCTTTGATACCTGGCTCATAGAACGGTATGTCGCCCTTTTCCAGCGAGGCCACTCGTCTGGCATCGCTGTCCATACAGGTGACGTTCACGCCGAACTCGGCGAAGCACGCGCCCGTGACAAGTCCGACATAGCCGGTTCCGATGACGCTGATGTGCATGAACTGATCTCCTGGTAGATATGAGTGCCCGACGAAGTATATCAATGGGAGCTGGTGCAGGCAATGAACCTTCCTGATTCATCCATCGCAAACTCAACGGATTAGCCCCTTCATTGACTCCGTAAAAATCCGTTGAGTAGAATCCGGCTCCCCGTGAGTGCGTAAACAGGACAATGAGAGTAATGTTCTTCGGGATTGCATCCACCCACTCAACACAACCATTCCTTCCGGTCCATGGCGCATAACCCGATACGAATCCCCCGTTGGTTTCTGCTGTCCACCGCCTTCGTGACGGGAGCCATCGTGATGGCGTTGGAAATCCTGGGAAGCCGTCTGTTGGCTCCGGTATTCGGCAATTCCTTGTACGTCTGGGGGGCGCTGATCGGGGTGATCTTGGCCGCGATGAGCAGTGGGTACGCCTTCGGCGGCTGGCTCTCAGATCGTTACTCAGGCGGAAGAGTCCTAGCCGGATTGCTGCTGTTTTCTGGCAGCTGGACCTTTCTCATCGCCTGGAGTAACCAGCCTATCCTGTTCGAAATCGAAAAGTTCACGCAAGACCCTCGCTGGGGGCCCTGTCTCGCCGCCACCGTGCTCCTTGCGCCGCCGGCCTTCGGATTGAGCGGGGTGCTGCCGGCCATGCTTCGGCTGGCCGTGGCGGATATGGAACACGTGGGATTTCACGCAGGACGCATGATAGCCCTTTCGACAGTCGGTAGTCTGGCGGGAACATGGGGGACTGCATTTTTTCTCCTCTCCTGGATCGGTAGCCAGTCGTTGGTCGCCTGGCTCGGCGGCATCCAAGTCGGGCTTGCCATTCTGTGGCTGTACAAAGGAACATCGGTTCGCCCCTTGGCCCTAGGCGCGGTCATCGTATGCTCCGTAGGATTGGGAGCCGTGGCGCTGCATCCGCTTCAGCGGTTGAGTCAGCCGATCTATCAGGAAGACAGCCCGTACCAGCAAATCCGCATTCGTGACGATCAATTGTTCCGGTATCTGGTGTTGGACCGGACGTTTCATGCCACGATGTGGAAAGCCGACCCTCTTGCACTGTTTCTGCCCTATAGCCAGATGATGGTGTCATCATTGGCACTGGTGACCGAACCGAAGCGCGGGTTGATTCTCGGCCATGGCGGGGGTTCGCTGGCCAAGTGGCTGGCCCAGTTTCGGCCTGAGCTGGAGCTGGATATCGTGGAATTTGACCCCGCCGTCGTGCGCGTGGCAGAAACCTTCTTCGACTATCACCCGCCGGCCACTCACCATGTTTCGGTCAAAGACGGGCGCGCCTTCCTCAATGGAACGGATCACACCTACGACGTCATGTGGATCGACGCGTTTGCGCGCGACATGATTCCATTTCACTTGACGACTGTGGAGTTCTTCTCATTGGTACGGGCACATTTGAATCCTGACGGTGTCGTGGCGGTCAATTTGGCATCGTCCGGGAGAGCAGGAGATCTCGCCCGTGCCTCGGCAGTGGTGCAAACCATGACTCGTGCGTTTCCGGTCATTCAAACCTTTCCCATTGAAGGCCCCTGGAAAACGGACATGAGTCAGGCCAGAAATCTGATCTTCTTTGGAGGCCGTCCGATTGAGCATGAATCAGAAAGCAGTCTTGTGGCGAAGGTCACGGACTTGGCAATGCATCAACGCCTGCCGATGGAAACAATCGCGTTATTGAGTACTCGCCGAACCAAACCCTGGCCACCTGGCGTCGTCCTGAGCGACGATTTTGCCCCCTACGATCTTCTCCTGGGGCGAGAACGATCGCAATTGGTGGAATGAGGACACGCTTCTCCAGATCTATTCGTTGGGATGCTGAGCAGACTGAGGGGTTCCCTGTTCATGGCAACCACTCCAAGTGTGAATGCTTTGGTCTCCAACCTCGACGAGAAGTCGAAGCATCTCGGTGATTTCCGTCTGTCTTTTGAGGAAATACCGAGCGGCGGAACCCTTCTTCTTGCCGACTCGCACGGTAAGAATGCGGTGATCCCGAAGCGCAAAGACATCCTCATCGGTCTCGTCGTCTCCCACGTAGAGAGCCGTGCTACAGTCAAGTCTGCGCATGTACTCCAGCAATGCCGTCCCCTTGTGTGACGCCGTGGGCGGCATCACATTGACGACGGACTTCCCA
>JABMDG010000318.1 GCA_015904045.1 Nitrospira sp. | reverse complement strand
GATTCGACTGCGTGCTTCGCTACCGATGCAAATTCTTGTGGAGGTGCCGGAGGCGGCACAGTCGGAACTAGGGGACTGCTGGCGACACTAGGGGGAGTGGCAGGAGGATTGACGGAAGGATTGGATGGAGTGACTTTTGATACGTGAGTTGTGCCGGGCGGTGTGGCCGACCGCTTGGCAATCAGGGTAGGCATAGACTTGGAGCTCTGTGGCTCACGTGAGCGTGGACTTGAGGATATGTTCGTCACCGGGAGCGCACTCTGAGAAGGAGGGACTGGTGCTGCAGCAACAGATGGTCCCGGTGAGCTACAGTTCTCTTGGATTGTTGAAGAGAGCTCCGGGCCGGTACCGACTCGGCAGTCTGTGTTGTGATTTGATGGGGCGCGCCACGCGGTGATTGCCGAGGCGCCCCAGATCACCGCGATGAGGACAAAGGACCAACGCATCAATCGACGTCTGAATATCTGTCGATCGCTGGGAGGTACCTGTACGAGTCCAGGATAACCTTGCTTGGCCATATAGCAGTATAGTCACAGGATTATTTCAATAAAGTATATCAGGTTATTCGAGTGCTGTCTTGCGCTTCAAAGGCAAGCCGATGGGCTGTGCCACGGTGGACAGGAAATGGATGTCCAGACGAGTGTGGCCTAAAAAATGCGCCGGTAATGCTTGGAGTGGACGCCTGATTCGTCCGCAAAGCCAAGGGCTCCGGTATCCGGGCTTCCGGTGTCGTTCAAGTCGATCCGGTAATGGCCTCGAACCGCCTCCATTGCGACTTCGAATGGGACGGCGCCAGGATAAAGAGTGCCGGGCGCATGGGCGCCTCTGGTCAAGGTACGGATGGTATCGGCTTCCGCAAATTGCTTGTCGGAGAAAATGTAGATGTCGGCAATCGCATGGTTGCCGAGCTTATGGCCCGGGGTGGTGGCGGGAATTTGGTCGCCGAGGCTGCCGGCGAGCCGGTCCTGTTTGAGTTGTTTCAAAAGGCCGGCAATTTGACTATCCGTCGCTTGCGGCGGGACGACCAGACCGACGGCGTTCATCTCCAGAATGATCGTCTGCATTTTAAAGATGACGGGTGCGGCGTCCGGATCTTCGATTGCCGAGACAGCAGGGCCTTCGGTTCCGGCCGCCTGTTTGTTACGCGAACTCGGTACGATCAGTGCGACGAAAAGCCACAAACCCAAAAGAATGCCGAACACCACGACCAAGGGGTGGAGGCCGGCGCGTTTGCCTTCCTGGTAAGGCCCCTGATTCTCGCTCATAGCGGGACGTCCTTCTGAGGGCTGGTCCGCGTCTGTTCCGGTTCGGTCTCGACAGGCCGGGCAAGCCGTTGTTTCGCTTCTTCCCATAGGAGATCCATCTCAGCCAAGGTCATGTCCGTCAGCGGCGTGCCGTTCTCCGTGGCTTGCGCCTCCACAAGATGAAACCGATCGATGAAGCGATTGGTCGATCCGCGAAGCGCCTCTTCCGGATTAACCTTCACGAACCGCGCGAGATTCACGAGTGAGAATAGAATGTCTCCCAATTCGGATTCGATGGCGGCGTCCCTATCAGCCTGGTTCGGCGCCGACTCAGCCCCGACCGGAGTTTTCGCCAACGCCTCCTGCAGCTCAGCGACTTCCTCCGCTACTTTTCCAAAGATTTGTTCGAGGCCTGCGGCATTGTGCGGCCAGTCGAATCCGACCCGTGCGGCTCTGGCTTGTGTCTGATAGGCCCGCAACAATGCCGGCAGGGTTTTGGGCACGCCGTCCAGCGCAGACCGTGTGCCTCCGGCTGCTTCCCGCTCGGCGCGTTTAATATGTTCCCATTGGTTCAAGACCTGCTCGCCGTTGGTGAGGGTGCCGGTCTGGTCGTTGTTGCCGAATACGTGGGGATGCCGGCGGACGAGTTTATCCGCGAGTGTGTCGAGCACATCGTCAACGGTAAAGGTTCCGGCTTCAGCGGCAATCTGGTTGTGGAA
>JABMDG010000317.1 GCA_015904045.1 Nitrospira sp. | reverse complement strand
CATCGATCACGCGGTGAAGTATTCCGACAACTTCATACCGGAGACTATCCATGATCGGGAGGGAGATGGAGAAGACATAGGCGTTCACCTGATCGTCGAAATGGACATCTTCGATGTGGAGTTTGCCCACCGCCTTATTGAAGGCACCCTGCCACCATTGGGTCTTCTGGTGGCGGAACGCCGGATGCTCGGTCATCGTTGCGACCAGCATGCTTTGCGCATCGGTGAGGAACAGCAGTTTGGTCGATGCACGGACGACTTGCGGAAGCAGCTGGCCTGGTGCACTGTGACCACCGGCATAATATTCGCGGAGCAGTGTGCTGAGCGGGTTTTCGGTGAGAGACTTGATGGCGGCCGCGTCTCGCGCCGCCCATCGACGTTCGAAGTCCGTGAGCGCCGCGGTCTGGCGTGTGGAATCACTCTGCATATCACGCCGCTGTTCCAGTGCATGGATGATCGCCGGATCGTTCGCAATGCGTGCGGTGTGGGCGATTTCTTCGGCGAGGAGGAGGTCGAGTTTGCGGGCGGCTTCAGTCGCCAGTGCTTTAAAGCTTTCCCCGCTGACTTCCCGGATTTCTTGAGACCCTTGCCAGAATGCCATCCCCAAGCCGACAACGAGCGGGATGACGCCGACGAGCAGCATAGAGAGAATGATCTTGGTTTTGAGCCCCCATCGGGCTCCTGGCCTCGAGGGTGCCGGCGTCCCGGTCATGGCTGAGCGCTCCTCTCGCCGACGGCTGAGTCATGAGGAAATGTGAGTGTAAACGTCGAGCCTCTGCCGACCTGGCTTTCAACCGCTATGGTGCCGTTCATGTGGTGAATGACGCTCTTGATGTTGTAGAGCCCCAGTCCGGTTCCCTTCCCCGGCGGTTTGGTTGTGAAGAAGGGTTCGAAGATCCGGTCGAGCAACTCGGGGGCGATCCCGCAGCCTGTGTCGGAGACACGCACCTGGGTGGTGCCGGCTGTAACGGCGGTTTCCAGTGTTAAGGTGCCCTGGTCTGCCATGGCCTGGACCGCGTTGGTAATGAGATTCACGAAGACATGGAGGAGCTCATCGGGGTTTCCCTTCACGACGACGTCAGGCTGATAGCGCTTGCGAATCTCTATGTCTTGAAGGGCGACGGCATACCGCGCGATTTTCAGCGCTTCGTCCAGTTTGCCATTGACCCCGATCAGACCGTCTTGCTGCAACGAGGCGCGGCGCGAGTAGGAAGTGAGATCCCGGCAAATGGCGGAGGTGCGCTTGACCGCTTCGATGATATCCCGTGCTTGGGTGTGGACGGCGTCAAGGTCTGTTTCGTCAGTCAGATTTTCGGCCAAGCCGAGAATCAACTGGAGCGGATTGTTCATATCGTGGGCGATGCCGGCGGCGAACGAGCCGATTCCCGCGAGTTTCTCCGCGTGGAGCAACTCGGCCTGCAAGAGCGATTCATGCTGGACGAGTGTCCACAGCAGCCGGGACGCCTGTCCGCTGAGGATGTCGGCCTGTGGTGGCAGATGTTCCTGGAGCAGCGGCTCCATCGCGGGATCGCCGGTGACGTCCATCACAAGGTGAAGGCCTTGGTGTCGAATCAGATCGGAAACCCGGTCATAGACCGGCACATTGAGTTCGTGGGCTCGTGTGAGTCCGGGAGCCGAGGGATCTCTGTCGGCAATGCCGACGATCTCAATCGTGCTAATCTGGTGAAGTCCGTCGAGCAGCGCCGTACCCCCACGGCCTGCCCCGATGATGGCCACTCGCATCGGAAGCGGGACAGGAACTGGTTCGATCCGTCCCCTCCCGATCCCCGGTTCAGCAGGGGCCGATGTCGCCGCCGCTCCGGTCTTCTGTGCTGCCGGCCAATCCATCATAGATGAGCCAATTCGCGTTGCTCCATGGCACGCGCGACGGAGGCTTTCAATTTCTCGCCTTCCACCGGTTTCACCAGGTAGTCCACCACGCCCTGCCGGAGCAGCGATGTGGCCATGTCGGTGTCTGGGAATCCGGTCAGGACGATCAGCGGCACACGGGGATAATTTTCACGGAAGTACGTGATCGCCTCGATGCCGTTCACTTTGGGCATGCGGATGTCGCAGATCATCACGTCAAGTAGGAGACGATTTTCTCCGCTGTTGATCGTCTCGATGGCTTTGGCCCCGTTTTCCGCCTCCAGCACGTCGTACCCGGCTTTTTGAAGCGTCATCCGGACGACTTTACGGATATCGGGCTCATCATCCACAACAAGGACGCGACCATTGCAGCTCTCACCTCCCACGAAAAACCCGGACTTGAACTCGCTCATGGCGACCTCCTGGTGAAGGGTAGAGGGTGATGGATATCTTGGTTGTCATCGTATGCTATTTGTTGGAAACGCAAGGTGCATGCCGGACAATACGACAGCCTATGTGCTTGAACTTCAAACGATCAGTCATTGAGTCCGTCGTGCCGCTTCGGTTCTGCGGCTCATATGCACCACCAGGTGTTGAAATACACCAGTGCCCCGCGTGGTCTCATTGCCTTTCCGGGGCAATTTCGGCTAGGGTATCGACTTGGATAGTCAGGGAGGTCTTGTGATTACACCGGATGTATTGGCCGACTATATCCGCAAGAGCATGCCGGATGCCGTGGTGACGGTGACGGATCGTACCGGGACCATGAACCATCTCAAAGTCAGTGTTGTCTCTGCGGCCTTTCAGGGCAAGAACTTGCTGGACCGGCATCGGATGATTTATCAGGCTCTGGATGCACCGATGAAAGATGGGCGCATTCATGCGCTGGAGCTCACGGCGAAAACCCAGGATGAACACTAAGCGCGAATGGCTCGCAGTCATTCGTAAGGAGGCTGGACGATGGCGGACCCGATCGAAGAAGAAATTCAGAAAGAAATAAAGACGCACAAGATTTTGATCTATGGCAAGGGGACCAAGCAGATGCCGATGTGCGGGTTCACGCGGGAAACGATGCAGTTTTTCGATAAATACGGCTATCCCTACGAACTGATCGATGTCCTGTCGCAGCCGGCGAAGCGGGAAACTCTCACGAAGATGACGAATTGGCCGACGCTGCCGAAAGTGTTCATTGACGGCACCTTCTACGGCGATACCGACAACCTCGACCCGATGGCGGCCAAGGGCGAGATCGAACCGCTGCTGAAGAAGGCGTTTGGGAAGTAAGCAGAGCATTCCTGCTAGTCTCTTGCTCCCCGAGCGCGCACGCGGGAGCTATAACAACCCACAACTAGGGGCGGTGCTCGCTCGACGGGCGCAGTGAGACCAGCAGGAACGCCCTGCTTTTTGGGTGGGGGAGAGATGTCGCACGATGCTCAGCCCCCCTCTATAGCTCTAGCAATTCTCGCCATGGCGTCAGCCGATCCACGCATCCGTTC
>JABMDG010000316.1 GCA_015904045.1 Nitrospira sp. | reverse complement strand
GATCTATGCGAATGAGTCCGCCTGGTCGTCTGCCTCCGTGAGGAATTCCGATCATCGGCGGGCCAAGTGCTATGAAGCCTTCGCCCATCAAACCGATCCTTGCGGGACCTGTCCGGCAATCAAAGTGTTTGAGGCGCCGGGAGTCCAGTCGGTTTCCTGCTCCAGCGGAGGCGACGGTACAGCCTGCGGCATGCACCAGGCCTTCCCGCTCGCGTCAGGGCGGGGCGAGGTCGCGTCTATGCTGGTCCTGTTCAAGGATGAGCAGGTTCCTCCGCTGCCGGTGGTCAAGCCGATTGAGGCAGAGCATCCGCCGTCGACGGTGCGAGAGTCGCTGGGAGAGCTGATCGGCCGGAGCCCGTCCATGCAGCAACTCTTCGACATGGCCTCCTTGGTGGCGGACAGTTCGGCCACGGTCTTGATTCAGGGCGAGAGCGGAACGGGCAAAGAACTGCTGGCGAAGACGATTCATGCCCTGAGCAAACGGAACGAGAAGCCGTTCATCGTCGTCGATTGCGGCGCTTTGCCGGAGACGCTGCTCGAAAGCGAGTTGTTCGGCCATGTCAAAGGCGCCTTTACGGGGGCCGTGGCCAATAAGCGGGGTCTGTTCCACGAGGCGGATGGAGGCACGATCTTTCTGGACGAAATCGCCGACACGACGCCGGTCTTTCAGGCCAAGCTGTTGCGTGTGCTTCAGGAAGGCGAGATCAAGCCCGTCGGCGGAACCAAGACGATCACAGTCGATGTCCGGATCATCTCTGCGACGAACAAAGATTTGGGCGAGTTGGTGAAAGCGGGTTCGTTTCGCCGGGACCTCTATTATCGGCTCGCGGTGCTGCCGCTATATCTCCCGCCGTTGCGGGACAGGCGGGAGGATATTCCCTTGCTGGCGGAACAGTTCATCGTCCGGTCCTGCAGACGGCACCATCAGCCGCTCCGGCGCCTGTCGAGCCAGGCGATGCAGGCGCTGAGCAAGGCTCCGTGGCCCGGCAACGTCCGGGAGTTGCAGCACTATATCGAGCGGGCCGTGGTCACGACCACCGGTCCGACGATCGCATGCGACGATCTTGTCGCGCTGAACGTCGGGAACGATCAAGAAGATCTGCGCTCGGCAACGCGTGGCGCGGTGGCCCAAGCCGAGCGAACCCGCATTGTCGACGCGCTCAAGAAAACCGGAGGCAATCGAGTCAAAGCCGCCAAACTGCTCAAGATCAGCCGGGCGAGTTTGTATAACAAGCTACGTGCCTATGACATCGACCAGACCGTCTCATGAACAGAGCGGCTATCGTGTACGCCCTGAAAGGCGGCAATCGACGTTCTATTGGACGTTCCAATCAGGTGGTGGCGATCGTCCGTCGGCAGCCGGCTCTGTTTCCCGCCCTCATCAACGGCATGCACGACAAGGATGAGATCGTCCGGATGCGTGCCGCCGATGCGGCGGAGAAGCTCACTGTGTCGAACCCCCAATGGCTCCAGCCGTTCAAGCGGAGACTCTTGAAGCTCGCAACGGAAGCCAGGCAGCAGGAGCTGCGCTGGCATCTGGCCCAGATGCTTCCACGATTGGAATGGTCGGAGAGAGACCGCACGCTCGTCGTCGCGACCCTTCGAGCCTACCTTGCAGATCGGAGCCGAATCGTGAAGACCTTTGCAATGCAAGGCCTGGCCAACCTGGCCATGCGGGATTCCCGGTTACGGACTCCGATTCGACGGCTTATTTCCTCACTCACACAAACAGGCAGTCCTTCCGTGAAAAGCCGGGGGCGCAGACTATTGGTCCAACTCGATGCTTCAGCTTTGCCCCGTCCCGCCCCAATATCACGATAGAGATCGTCCAAGGAATTAGACAGCATAAGCCTCTGATTTCTTTTGATAAGGATCTGTTGAATTCGCCGGGTCCCTTTTTCAGTGGAAGAATTCCACAAATTCAATGATCGGTACTCCACAGTCAGAAGTTCTCTAACCTCTTGTCACAGCTGGATAGTTTCTGCTGCTCCACACGTGTCTATTGCAGGGCCTGGTGATTGCCCTATGAAAATTCCGCTGGTGAGGGTGTGGGTGATTTTGGACCGGCCTCCGAATGACCCATTTCCTTCGCAAGAAGGAACCCTTCACCAGCTCTATCCCTTACCGATCCGGGCCGGAAGGCAGTCTGAGGCCGGTTCTCTACATGCTGTGAATGCAGGAACCGCAAAGGTATGCGTGGGGGCAACGAGATCCTGACATCGATAACCATCCCGCCGCACAAGGCGGACCTATCGGAGGAGGCCGAGTATGAGATCGTTACTGTTTGAATCACACCACAGGGGAAGGACAACCAGCCTCGGGCTGATGCTTCTGAGCCTGTTCTTCGTGAGCAGTCTGGTCGCAGCGCCGATCGGGCTGGCCGAAGAGCGGCACAGTCACGACGGAAGCGCGGACCAGGCGTCGGCGGACAAGGTCATTTATCGCGAAGGCGGGCCGACTCTGCACGATCGTATGATGCAGGAGGTGAAGCGGCAACAGGAACACGTCGGGCAGAAGGGCGGATACAGCGCCGGCGCCGACAGCCACATGCTCCAACAGGGGGTGTTGCTGGTGGCGGAGGATCCGGCCAAAGTTGCCGTCGGCGTCGGACCTCGCTGTCCGTCGAATGTCCCGGTGAAAGAGTATCACGTCTCGGCGATCAACATTGAAATTACGCTCAGCCGGTTTCTCGACTATTTCCCCGGCTATATGTATGTGCTGACGGAGAACGTCGAGAAGGCGAGAGCCGAGGAAACGGCGAACCGGGACGCGCGGGAGAAGGACAACGATCCCGGTGCCGTGTCGAACGGTTTGCAGGGCGATGTGATCCAACCGCTCGTCATCAGGGCCAATCAGGGCGATTGCCTCAAGCTGACGCTTCATAACCAGATCAACGATGAACCGACGAATCTCGTCATTAACGGGTCCGCCATGGTGGTGGCGGCAACGGGCAAGCCGGCGACTCCGTCGAATCCGGATGCCACGGTGGCGGCGGGCGGACAGCAGACCTTCGAATGGTTCATTCAGCCTGATACGCAGGAAGGCGCGCGATTTTTCCGCTCGCATGCCTCGCGCGAGCAGTTCAATCAGGGTTTGATCGGCATGCTCGTCGTGGAGCCGCGGGGCTCGCGCTATCTCAGCCCGTTCGACGGGAAGCCGATGGCGAGCGGCTGGGAAGCCATGATCGAAGATCCGAAGGGAGCGGACTTCCGCGAGTTCGCGATCTTCTATCACGAGGCCGGCGATGAAGCCTTCCGGCTCTTGAACAAGAAGAGTGAAATGCTGCCGCAGCGGGATCCCCACACCGATTCCTATCGTCCCGGCGCGCGGTTGCTGAACTACCGAAGCGAGCCGCACGGCACGCGCATCGAGCTTCAGGCCCATCTGGGGTTCTATGGCGACGAGTCCATGGCGTACGGGTCCTACACGTTCGGTGATCCGGCGACGACGATTCCCCGGTCCTACCTCGGCGATCCGGCCAAATTCCGGATGGCGGGCGGCTCGGAAATCGTACACTCACATCACCTGCATGGCGGGTCCATCCGCTGGGCGCGCCAGCCGGGGATCAGCCAGCTCGATTTCTCGATATCGAAGAACGGACCGGTGAAGTTCCCGCAGATCAGCGACACTTCGGACCGGTTGGACGTGCAGTCCATTGGGCCGACGGAGGTCTATGATCAGGTCATTGAGGGAGGGTCGGGAGGTCTGCAAGCCCTGGCCGGTGAGTTTGTGTTTCATTGCCACATTCCGCAACATTATGTAACGGGGATGTGGGGGTTCTGGCGCGTCTACAACACGCTGCAAGCGCCGGGGTTCCAGACCGACGTGATGAAGCCGCTTGTCGAACTGCCGGATCGTATCGGCAAGATCAAGCCGGGCATTCCATCCGACACACTCGTCGGCACGACGGTGGATTGGTACGGCGGGAAGAAGTACGAGATCACCAAGGACAAGACCGATTGGAAGGCTGATCCGGTCAAGGTCTCCATCAAGGACTGGGTGGAGATGATGCTCACGCCGCAGGGG
>JABMDG010000315.1 GCA_015904045.1 Nitrospira sp. | reverse complement strand
CGGGAACGGGCGCGAAGCCATCGAGGCGCTCGAACGGATCCCGTATGCCATCGTCTTCATGGACTGCCACATGCCAGAGATGGACGGGTTTGAAGCCACGCGCGCCATTCGTTGCCGAGAAGCCGGGGGGCGGCGCACGCCGATCATTGCCATGACGGCCAACGCGATGCAAGAGGACCGTCAGCAGTGCCTGGCGGCAGGGATGGACGATTTCCTCAGCAAGCCGGTCGCCGGCAAAGCACTGGCCGCAACACTGAATCGATGGCTACCACAGGACACGGTCGCCAGTGAGGCGGCATAACAGATGCTGCGGTCATGAAGGGGCGCGCAGAAGCCTCTTGGCCATCCGGACGACCACGCCCGTCACGATGCCAGACCCCAGAACCCGCCCGAATCGGTCCTTCGTCTAAAGGATCTTCCAACTGACCGTCCGACATCGTACAATCCCCTTCCATTCTCCCGTAGACGCTTCGATGGTGCAGTATCTGTGTCGGTAGGCTGCCAGCAGCCGATTGAGGGGAAGGTGTGTTCGCCGGAAGGAGTCCTTGGGCCATGCCGCGCCTCCATAGCCACGCCGATGCACTATGAAACCGCGTGTGTTGGTGACCGGAGCGGCGGGATTGATCGGGCAGTATGTCATGAGGTCCGCCCTTCGATGGGCACCCGGTTGGGATGTGCGGGGACTCACCCGTGCGGCGCTCGATCTCACGGATCTCGCGGCTGTCGAAAGAGCCTGGTCATTCCTTCAACCCAGTGCAGTCGTCCACTGCGCGGCCTTGAGCCGCACGAAAGACTGTGAGCAAGACCCTCACCTGGCCCGCCGCGTCAATGTGGAGGCTACGGCGCATCTGGCCCGGCTGTGCCACGATATCCCGTTTGTGTTCCTGTCGAGCGGCGAAGTCTTCGACGGCCGGCGAGGGTGGTATCAGGAGGACGATCGCCCAACCCCGATGAACGTCTACGGCAAGACCAAGGTTGAGGCCGAACAGTACGTGTTGCAGAATCCGCGTCACACCGTGGTGCGGATCGTCCTGACCGCCGGGACATCTCAGCATGGCGATCGAAGCTTTGTGGAAGACATGTGCCGGACAGCACAGGCGGGGAAGAACGTGACGCTGTATGCGGACGAATTCCGCTGTCCGCTTCCGGCAGGGGTGATTGTCCGGGCCGTGTGGGAACTTGTCCAACGCGATTGTCCGGGGCTCTACCATTTGGGCGGGAGCGAACGGCTCTCGCGCTGGGAGATCGGAGAAGCGGTACTGCCCTGGTATCCCGAATTGAACGGGCGGCTGGTCAAAGGGTCTTCACGGGATCATCGAGGCGCCCCGCGTCCCGCGGATCTGTCGCTGAACTGTGAAAAGATTCGGCGCCTCTTGTCGTTTCCCATTCCGGGCTTCCGTGGCTGGCTGGCCGGTCGGATGCGCCGAGGCGCCGATCTCTGGGACTATGAGTCCGACTCTCGTGAAGCCTGATGTGTAAGGCGGAGGAATGATGGATCCACAAACTGGGATGATGGCATCCGATCCGCTGCCCCTCGTCCTGACCGCGTATCTGGTCATGGCGGTCGTGATGGGGCTCCTATGGGTGGTGCAGCGGAGAACCAGGAACGCCGCGATCGGAGACGTCGGCTGGTGCATGGGACTCATGGGCTCCGTGCTGTGGTACACCACCGAAGCTGACGTTGGAATCGAGCGAGTGCTGCTCACGGCGATGTTGGTGGTGCTCTATGCGGGGCGGCTGGGGCTCTACATTCTGTTCGAACGTGTCGTGGGCAAGCAGGAAGACGCCCGCTATCGCCATCTGCGGGAGGAATGGGGCGAGTCCGAGCCGGTCAAAATGTTCGTCTACTTTCAACTGCAAGCCGTGGCCGTTGCGGTCTTCTCCCTTCCCTTTCTGGCGGTGCTCTGGAATCCACGGCCTCCGTCCGCGCTGGTCGAGCTCATCGGGTTGCTGATCTGGAGCGTAGCCATATCCGGCGAAGCCAAGGCTGATCGGCAATTGGCCCACTTCCGCGCCGATCCTCGGAATCAAGGCCGTGTCTGCCGGGAAGGGTTGTGGCGCTATTCACGGCACCCGAATTACTTCTTCGAATGGCTGCACTGGTGTTCGTATGTCGTGATGACAATGGGAGCGCCCGACTGGCCGTTCACCTGGATCGGGCCGATCGGCATGGGATGGGCGCTGCTCAAAGTGACGGGGATTCCGAGGGCTGAGGCACAGGCGTTACGAACCCGTGGAGAGGAATATCGAGCGTATCAGCGGACAACCAACGCCTTCTTTCCTGGGATTCCCCAAAAGGCGTAGATCGGCTACTTCAAGTCTGCCAAGTGAGCTCGTGCGAGTTCTGCTTCCTTGCTGGACGGATAGGAACGTACAAGTTCTTCGTACAGCTCTTTGGCGTGGGGGATGTTCCCTTGGTTTTCTTCAAACGCGGCGGTCTCGAACAGCTCCTTGGCTTTGTCGGAACAGCCCAACAGCAGGAGGAATCCGAGGGCGCAAACCATCGATCGCACGGATGTCATGACCATATTTTGATGCCGCTCCTTTCGGAGCGGTATCCTACCCGCTTGAAGGACGGCTGTCCAGTGGCGCGGATCATCCCTTTCCCGCCTTTCCCGAGTCGATACCGTAGCGGGGAGTCGAGATGGCTTCACTGCGGCATGTCGGACAGCGGCTGGGCCTCGTCAGTTTCGTCCGGTCGCGAAACACAAATCCGCAGTCGGAACAGGCGGAGGGCTCCAGCACGAATCGCCGCGACCGGTCCCGCGCCACGGTTTTCACAATATGGGGCAGATGCTCTTCAACTTGGCGTTCCGGGATACCGAGCAGTTGCGCCAACTGATGGGACGAGAGGCGGGTCTCGGTCAGCAACTCGATCATGCGCTGGCGTACCGTGCGCTCCGGCGGCAACATGGAGGCATGGTACGCAGGAGCGAGGGGAAATGCTATTGGGCTAGCCTGCCAGCGCCGCGGCAAGCTGCGGCAGCCAGAGCAGGAGCGCCATACCGAGACAGATTGAGACGGCCACAATCGAGGCGACGAGATCTTCGTCCAGGCGAGCCTCCGTCGAGACAATCACCGCCATCACCGCCGAGGGCATCCCCGCAATCAACAGCACCGAGGCCCGTTCCAGCCCCG
>JABMDG010000314.1 GCA_015904045.1 Nitrospira sp. | reverse complement strand
TGAATCTCTGCGCGAACAACTATCTCGGCCTGGCAAATCACCCGGAGATTGTCCAGGCCGCTGTCGATGGCTTGAAGACATACGGATACGGCATGGCCTCAGTGCGCTTTATCTGCGGCACGCAGGACCTGCATAAACGGCTGGAGCAGGCCGTGAGCGGGTTCTTGGGCACGGACGACACCATTCTGTACAGTTCCTGTTTTGACGCGAATGGCGGGCTGTTCGAAACGTTGTTGGACGAGCGTGACGCCGTCATCAGCGATGCCTTGAACCACGCCAGCCTGATCGACGGCATTCGACTCTGCAAGGCCAAACGATTGCGCTATGCCCATTCGGCGATGGGGGAGCTGGAAGCCCGGCTGCAAGAGGCGCGGGAGAGTCGCCTCAGACTCGTCGTGACCGACGGGGTGTTTTCGATGGATGGAGATCTGGCTAAATTGGATCGGATTGTCGAGCTGGCCGAGCGCTATGACGCGGCGGTGGCGGTGGACGACAGCCATGCCACCGGTGTCCTCGGCCCCAAGGGGCGCGGCACACCGGCCCATTTCGGCGTGGCCGACCGAGTCGAGATCGTCACCAGTACGCTGGGGAAGACCTTGGGCGGCGCCACAGGAGGCTTTACCTCCGGCAAGCGGGAGATCATCGAGTTGTTGCGCCAGCGGTCGCGGCCCTACCTGTTTTCCAATTCCCTGCCTCCCGTGATCGCCGCCGGTGCTCTGCGCGCGTTCGACCTCGTGGCGCAGGGGGATATGTTACGGGAACAGCTTCACGGCAATGCCAGGTTTTTTCGCGCGGAATTGACGAGGCTGGGATTTCGTTTGGTGCCGGGCGAGCATCCCATCATTCCCGTCATGTTGGGCGAGGCCGCGCTCGCAGCTTCTATGGCCGAGGCCCTGTTGAAAGAAGGGGTCTACGTGGTCGGATTCAGTTATCCCGTCGTCCCCCACGGCCAGGCGAGAATCCGTGTGCAGATGTCGGCAGCCCACACGAAGGCCCAGTTGGAACAGGCCGTAGCGGCCTTCGCCAAAGTCGGACGATCCCTCGGTGTCATCGGTTAAAACCCACCAATCTGAATTGACTTTTTCCCATTCTCCCCAGTATCCTCCAATGCTTTCTAAGCCAAGGAGATAGGAACCATGAAAGTCATTCTGCAGGAGACGCTGGATGGGGTGGGCCACCTCGGCGATCTCATCAATGTGGCCGATGGATTTGCCAGAAATTACTTGCTGCCGCGCGGGAAAGCGGTCGAGGCGAACAGTCGCAGCATCAAGGCCTTCGAGCATGCCAAGCGGGTCATGGCCGAGAAGGCCAAGAAGGAAAAACTGGAGATCGAAGGCCATGCCAAGAAGCTGTCGGCGGTGTCGCTGACCATCGAGGCACAGGCGGGCAAGGACGACAAGATGTTCGGCTCCGTCACGTCCAAAGATATTGCCGAGGGGTTGGCGGCTCAGGGATTCACCGTGGATCGGCGCAAAATTCAATTGGCACACCCGATCAAGGAACTGGGGACCGTGACGGTACCCATCAAGATGCCGAGAGATGTGATGGCGACGGTGACCGTGAACGTGGTGAAGAAACAGGAGCCTGAAACGGCACAAGCCTAGTCGCGCGTGAGAGGACGATCGATGCTCGACGGAATCGGATCGCTGGATGCACTGAAAACCGCGGACCCCGACGTCTACGCGGCGATTGAGGCGGAAGAAACGCGGCAACGCGACAAACTCCTCCTTATCGCGTCGGAGAACTTCGCCAGCCCAGCCGTACTGGCTGCGCAGGGGTCGGTGCTGACCAATAAGTATGCGGAAGGGTATCCCGGCAAACGCTACTACGGCGGATGCCAGCATGCCGATACGGTCGAGGATCTGGCAATTGAGCGGTGCAAGGAGATTTTCGGCGCCGAACATGTCAACGTGCAGCCGCATTCCGGCTCACAGGCCAACATGGCGGCGTACTTGTCGGTGTTGAAGGCGGGGGATACGATTCTGGGGATGGACCTGGCCCAGGGGGGCCATCTCACGCATGGGAGCAAGGTCAACTTTTCCGGCATCTTGTTTCGCGTGTTTGGCTACGGCGTGGATCGCCAGACCGAACGGATCGACTATGATGCGGT
>JABMDG010000313.1 GCA_015904045.1 Nitrospira sp. | reverse complement strand
CACCGTCCGGTGAGCACCTCGTGGAGGCTGATGCTGTGATCCTTGCACTGGGTGGCGCCAGTTGGCCTACGCTCGGATCGGACGCGGCATGGGTGCCATTGTTACGCGAACTTGGTGTGCCGATTGCACAGTTGCGGCCGGCGAACTGCGGATTTGACGTTCACTGGAGCACCCATCTCAAAACTAAATTTGCTGGGCACCCGGTGAAATCGGTGGCTGTTCAAGTGGTAACACCCGGCGGTGGCGTGCATCGGCAACGGGGCGAGTTCGTGCTGACAGAGACCGGGGTGGAAGGGGGCGTGATCTATGGTGTGTCTTCAGTGCTCAGAGATCGGATCGAGAAGGAAGGGCAGGCGACTCTGATGGTGGATCTGGCGCCGGATCGTGAGCAGGGCCGGCTCATGCGGGATCTGTCGAAACCACGGGGCAAGCGGACGATGGCGACGCATCTTGAACGTCAAGCCGGTATTGCCGGAGTAAAGTCGGCCTTGCTTCGAGAGGTGTGTCCCAAAGATACCTTTGCCGATCCGGCTTATCTTGCCGAGGCCATCAAAGCGGTGCCACTCACGTTGGTTGCAGCCCGTCCACTGGAAGAGGCCATCAGTACGGCGGGAGGAGTGACGTTTGAAGAATTGGACGATCGGCTGATGATCCGCCGGTTTCCTGGTGTGTTCTGCGCGGGAGAGATGCTGGATTGGGAGGCCCCGACCGGGGGCTACCTGCTCACAGCATGTTTGGCGACCGGCTATGCGGCTGGCGCGGGAGCAGTCACGTGGATTTTCAAACGTCGAGCCGGATCCACTTCGACTATCCGAACAACCCGGTAATCCAATCCCACACGCTGCCGATCCAGCTCATAACTATGTCGAACCAAGTTTCGTCGACCGGGGCCGGTGGCGTTGGAACGGGGCGAGGTAACGCCTGTGGCTTTACCGGCGTGACCGGCGTGACTTGCGCCATCTGTTGCGGCGGCGTGATCGGAGCCGGTGCCGCTACGGGAGCGGAAAGCGGTTCGGCTGCAACCGGCGGCGCAACGGCCTGCATCGGAACCTCAGCGGGGGATGGTTCCGGCATCGACCGGGCTTCTTCCATTTCCTGTTTGTATTGCGCGACGAGCACCTTGAGGGAGTTGTGTTGCTGCTTGGCGTCTGAAACCTGCCGCGAGAGTGTGCGGCTTTGGTTGACGAGAGTCACCACTTGGGCTTGCAGCGATATCAGCCGTTCGCTTGCCCGCCGTCTCAGCACCGGCAACATGTCCGCTTCCCGTTGGAGCGCAGTGCGCAGTTCGGTCGCGAGGGCATCTTCGGTTTGGTTGGCAGCCTGTAGCTGGGCGATATGGTGGTCGAGCGCCTGGAGATCGGCGCGTGTCGAATCGAGGGTGCGGGCTAGCTCATCCGCTTCGGCTCGGGCTTGTTCATAGGCACGCTGGCTGACACAGCCGGATGCGGCCAGGATGGCTCCCATCAGCAAACAGACCGTAATTCCAGGTGCGATAGTCGTTGGTGATGACGCGGCCGAGTGTTTCATGAGCTCCGTCCTCATTGGGGAACCGACGGCTGCCGGCCAAGGCTGGTCGCACATCGGTTCGGTGTATAGCTCTGCGTAGTGTCTCAGAAGTGAGCGATTCTGGCAATAGGGACAAACATTTTTTTAGGGATTTCTTCGCTTGGACAAGACGGGACGATTCGCGTACCATGGGCCCGACCATGGTTGGTACACAGCCGGCCTCCAGTCCGCTCCGTTTGCCCCTTTCCTGTGAATCCGCTCTGCTGGAACGGTTTCTCAAAGCCGAAGCGATGGCGCTGTGGGCTGTGCGGGCATCACAACTACAAGACGTGCCAGCGAATGTCCACACATTTCTGCGGCGGCATGAAGCGGATGAACGCCGGCATCTGGCACAGTTTGAGGCATTGCTGGGCCATCGATCGTATGAACGAGAACGCTTGCCGTCCGTTCCACGGCAATGGCCAGCGTTGGCCGTGCATTTGTTCGGATACGAAGCGCTGGGGCTGGAGTTCGCCCTGCTGTTGGCCGAGGTACGACCGGATCTTTCATCCATCCTTGACGATGAGCGAAGACACGTCGGATTTTTCGAGCGGGAAATCGGCAAGATGCTTTCCGCCGACCGGGCTATGGCCGTCCAAGCGAAAACATCGGCCAGGGCCTGGTGGCACAAACTGCCACGGACGCTTGATCGGTATCTAAGTGATCCCGTGTTCGAACCCTTCCGTCCGGCGCTCATCAGTGGCATTCTCGCCTCGATCCAACGGCAGTTCATTCAGATCGGGCTGCTGGAGATGGAATGACAGAGGTGAAGGGGTGCGTGGGATTATGCCTGCGGGAGTCCGCCGACCGCGCCGATCTTACGATATTTGTGGTCACGGTTGGCAAGGAGCTGCTCCACCGACAGATCGGCCAGGTCGAAGAGCTGATTCGTCAGAGCCTTTCCTACCAGGGTACAGACGGCTTTGGGCTCTCGATGGGCGCCGCCAATCGGCTCCGGCACGATGTCGTCAATGACGCCGAACTCGAGGAGGTCCTTCGCCGTCATTTTCAACGCGGAGGCGGCATCCTGGACTTTTTGCGGGTTGTCCCAGAGGATCGCGGCGCAGCCTTCCGGCGAAATGACCGAATATACGGAATGCTCCAGCATCAAGACGCGGTCCGATACGCCTAATGCCAATGCACCGCCGCTCCCGCCTTCGCCGATGACGACGGAAATGATCGGGACGGTCAAGCGTGACATGACGAACAGATTCCGTGCGATGGCTTCCGCCTGTCCGCGTTCTTCCGCGCCGATCCCGGGATAGGCTCCGGGGGTGTCGATGAAGGTGATGACCGGTCGGTTGAACTTCTCCGCCAGTTTCATCAGCCGAAGCGCCTTCCGGTAGCCTTCCGGGTTGGGCATGCCGAAATTGCGTTGCATGCGCTCCTTGAGGGTCTTCCCTTTCTGATGCCCAATGATCATCACGGTGCGGTCGTTAAACCGGGCGAATCCTCCGACGATGGCGCGGTCGTCGCCGAACGACCGATCGCCGTGAAATTCCAAGAAATCCCGACAGAGTTCGTTGATGTAATCGAGTGTGCTGGGCCGTTGCGGGTGGCGGGCGAGTTGGGTTCGTTGCCAGGGGGTGAGATGCTGATAGAGTTCGTGTTCGACTTCAGCTAACTTGGCGCGGAGTTTTCTCAGGTCGGTTTGCGCGGAGACTTTGCCGCTTGCCGCTACAGCGGACAGCTTCTCGATCTTTTCTTCGATCTCGCGAACCGGTTGTTCAAATTCGAGATAGTCGCGCATAGTCCTCGTAACGGGAGAGGAAGCCGAACGCCTCCAGCCTCTGGAATAGCGCCCCTAAGATAACAAAGACAGGACCCCTTTGCCTAGCACTTCTTCAATGTCGGAGACAAAATGTTCACTGGGTGAAACGGTCCAGTTGGGAAGAGGCGCCGTCTCAGCTTCCAGTGCCGCATCCACCAGAACAGTGAGACAGACCGTCGTTTCGCCAGGATGCCGCCGGAAGATGTCGCGCAGACGGAGGAGCTGGTCTGGGACGTCGGGCCGGTCGGCCAGCCGGATCTGCACCCGTTTCACCGCCTGCTTCTGGACGTCCGCCAGCGGTTCGATCTTGCTGCCGCGAAGTTTGGTGCCCTTGTCGCCGCGGTCAATTGTCCCGGTAATGCGAACGAGCTGCTCCGGGGCCACGAGGTCGCCGGCGGTTTTGAACAGATCGGGAAATACGATGATCTCGGCTGTACCTTGCAGGTCTTCGAGGGTGACATAGGCCATCCGATCACCCTTCTTGGTCAGCATCGATTTGACCGAGGCGATGATGCCGCAGAGTTTGACTTCTCTGCCGTCCAGGCAGTCCGGGAGGCTAGCGGTTGTCGCGGTGGATAAGGCGCCGAGCGTCGTTTCGTAGCGGCTCAACGGATGGGCGGATATATAAAAGCCGGTCAATTCGCGCTCATATTTGAGTCGTTGGGTCTGGTCCCATTCCGGGACCGGCGGAAGCGGGGAGGCGGCCGGCGCGTCATGACCGGACAACTCCTCGCCGAAGATGTTGGTTTGCCCGAGTTCCCGCTCCCGCTGCGCAGCGGCGCCGTCTTCGATTGCCTGGTCGAGGACCGCCATCAATTGGGCGCGTCGGGCGCCGGTGGAATCAAAGGCTCCCGCCTTGATCAGGCCTTCGAGCATACGCTTATTCACTTTGTGGAGATCAACCCGACGGCAGAACTCGAAGAACGAGATGAACGGGCCGCTCTCATTGCGGATCGCCACGATGGACTCGACGGCACCTTCGCCTACGTTCTTGATCGCCGCCAAGCCGAATCGAATGGCGCCATCGAAAACAGCAAAGTTTTTCTGGCTTGCATTGACATCCGGTCCCAGCACTTTAATGCCAAGATCGCGGCATTCCGTGAAGTATCCCATGATCTTGTCGGTGTTTCCCATGTCGGTCGTCATGAGGGCCGCCATGAATTCGGTCGGGTAATGGGATTTCAAGTAGGCGGTCTGGTAACAGAGCACGGCATAGGCGGCGGCGTGCGACTTGTTGAAGCCGTAGCCGGCAAATTTCTGGATCAGCTCATAGAGTTTTTCGGCTTTCTTGTCGGGAATGTGTTTGTGCTTCGCGCCGTCGATGAATTTGAGGCGGAGTTTTTCCATTTCCTCCGGTTTCTTCTTGCCCATGGCGCGCCGGAGAATGTCGGCTTGTCCCAGTGAAAAGCCCGCCACCTTGTGAGCGATCGCCATCACCTGTTCCTGATACACGATGACGCCGTAGGTGTCTTTGAGGATCGGCTCCAACTCCGGCGTTTCGTAGGTGATAGGGACCTTGCCCTGTTTCCGCTTGATGAAATCGGGAATCAGATCCATCGGGCCGGGACGGTAGAGGGCGATGATGGCGATAATGTCTTCAAACCGGTCCGGCTTGAAGCCGGCGAGCAGGTCGCGCATCCCCGAGCTTTCGAGCTGGAAGATCCCGGTGGTTTTTCCGGAGGAGAGGAGGGCAAACGTCTTGTGA
>JABMDG010000312.1 GCA_015904045.1 Nitrospira sp. | reverse complement strand
GACCCCCGGTTGAAACCGGTGAACCCAGGTTCTATCTTTACGCCGCAGACGCCGGTCGTCTACATCGTCTTCGAGGTGGCCCCGCTTGAAGACCCTACCCAGTTCGGTGTGCAATGGTTCAGGGAACAGTCTGATGGACCGTTGAATCACCGGATGGGAGGCAACGATGTGCTTGAATTGCCGGGTCATGAACGGTACGGCTTCCTTGAATTAAAGAAGCCCGGTGAGGTCTGGCCGGTCGGAAATTACGTGGCAGAATTGTATATCGCTCCGTTGGGACAACAGCCGTTTCATGCTGTGAATCGAGTTGGAACGATGCGCTTTACGATTGTTGAGGCTGATCCGCCGCGACGCCCACCGATTCAGTCAAAATGACGAGCTCCATAACAGAGTAGATCATCTGCGGTGAAAGGGTATTGGGATGGTTGCGTACGTGAAAGTGACCGATCCGGAAAAGCTGGCGTTGCTCTTTGAACGATTTCGGGATGTGTGTCTCGTGGAAAAGGAAGTGTGGAAGGAGATCTTTCTGCCCAGAGAAATCGCTTCAGGTCCGGTCCGGACGAATATTCAGGACAGGTATGTCGTTGAGATTGACGATCCCGCAGTTGAGGATGCCCTTGACGCGAACATTCCGCGCGGGGCAGCCACTCTTGGCGCAGCCATCCAGGAGTACCGTGCGCAGATTTCGTTTTTCAGGAAAGGATGACGATGGATGCTGGGAGGGCACGGCAGCGACGGTTTCGCCGCTGCCGTGCCACCGCCGGGCTCAGGTACGGGATCGTTACAGATGTTCCAGCGCCGCAATGCGCGCTTCGATCGGCGGATGTGTCGCGAATAAGCTCATGACCCCGCCGGCTTGGCCGGAAATTTTCATCGTTGCGAGCGCGTCCTGCGGTGAATGTTGGAATTGCGTATGGGTCACCCATCGATCAATGGCGCGGAGCGCACCGATCATCGATTCCTTCCCGTACACCTTGGCTGCAAACGCATCAGCCCCAAACTCCCGGTGACGTGAAAACCAACTGATGACGATGGAGGCCAGGATGCTCACAATGATCTGTAGCACCAGGGACAGGCCAAAACCTAAGGCCGCCTGATCCCGCTCCTCGAAGAAACGCCGCACCCACATGGCAATGTAATAGACGAAGGTGTTCATCAGGCCGGCCAGGACGGTGGTCGCGAACATGTCGCCGTTATACACATGACCCATTTCATGAGCCAGGACTGCCTTGACCTCGTCTTCTTTTAGGTTCTGCAGTAATCCGGTCGATACGGCCACCATTGAATTGTTCTTGCTTGGTCCTGTCGCGAAGGCATTGGGGTCTGGAGAGTCGTAGACCCATACCTCGGGCATGGTAATGTGCAGGCGCTGGGCGATTTCCTGCACGGAGCCATAAATGATCTGTTCGGCGTGAGAGCGGGGTTGGGTAATCTGCTGGCAGTTGAGCATGGCGCGCGCCATTTGCTTGGAAAACGCCAAACTGATGAACGCCCCGCCAAATCCAAACAGTGCGGCCCATACCAATGTCGTCAGATCAACGGAGCCGCGGACGTCAATTCCGAACATCGGCAAAATCACATTAATCACGATCGGAATCGTGATTGACAGCGTCACCATGATAAGGATATTTGCGATCAGCAGCAGGCTGATACCTTTGAGCCACTTCATCGAATTCCTCCTTCGCGATTCGTCTTCATCTGAGAACGCACCCCAGAAAGAACCTGACCCTATTATACACAAACGGCCTATTGGGAGTTACTGTGTCGAACTCTTACTGTCTTCTAAGCAATAAGGACGTGCTTCAGAAAGTCAAGGTTGTCGAAGTCCCTGAAACTACGCCGCTATTGTTGACCCATTCCCGCAAGACCTGTTAAGAATTTCTTATGCATGTCGGCTGGTAGCCTGTCGCGTGTGCGGGATGTCGGTGCAGGGAACACCGTCGTGGTTCCCTTTGCCCCGACTCAGGTTGGCTTCTTTTCCTGCTTTCTCGACAAGCGATTGTGGCCACAGCCGAGCCATTGAGAAAAAGGGAGAGAAGGCATTTGTGAAGTAACATGATGGATTCTGCCACGACACCGCCCGTTCCCAAACAGGAACTGCTCCGAGACCTGCTCAAACAGGTCTCGCGGCTGTTTTATACCACGCTGGTTGTGGTGCCGGCTGATGTTCGCGAACAAGTCAGTCTTGCCTATCTCTTTGCCAGAGCCGCCGACACGATTGCCGATACGGATTTGATCGAGCGGTCGCGGCGCATGGACTTGCTCCGCCAACTGAAGGGACAGTTTGTCAGCGATCAGATTGTGTGGAGGCAGGTTCAGGATATCCAGCGGGCAGTCGGGCCGCTCCAGCGCGATTCGGCGGAACGAACCTTGCTCGAGCGATTGGACGAGTGCTTCAGGCTCTTTCAAGACTTTTCACCGGATGATCGGCGCCGGGTACAGCGGCTGATGACGACCCTGACGCTAGGCATGGAAATGGATTTGAGCCTGTTCCCCGGAAAAGCCGTGGAAGATCTTGTGGCACTGAAGACGATCGGTGACCTGGACCGGTATACCTATTACGTCGCCGGATGTGTGGGTGAGTTTTGGACAGACTTGATGTGCGCCCATCGGAAGGCACTGGCCTCGTGGAATGTGCGGGAGATGTCGGAGGTCGGTGTTCGGTTTGGAAAGGGCCTGCAATTGACGAACATCGTCAAAGACATCGCCCATGATCTTCAGAAAGGCCGCTGCTATGTACCTGAACCGATGCTGGCCGAGGCAGGATTGCAGCCGGGGGACTTACTTGATCAGGCCAATCTGCCGCGGTTTCGGCCGGTGCTGAGCAAGCTCGTCCGTATGGCGACAGAGCATCTCGACCAAGGGTGGCTCTATACCATGTCTATCCCGCGCTATGAAACCAGGTTGCGGCTGTCCTGCATGTGGCCGATTCTCTCTGCAGGGGAGTCACTCAAGCTAGTCCTGCACTCGCCCGATATCTTGAATCCTTCCGTGAAAGTCAAAATCCCACGGAGCAAGGTCTATCGCATTATGGCGATGACGACCGGTACGGTCGCATGCGGGTATTCCGGCACCGCATACTGGGGACATCTGCGGAAACAGATTGCGTAACGTCTCGGTGAGACGAATGATCACGCGGCCACCTTTTATTCCTGCCATGCTTCCATATAATATGCACGACATTCTCTCGTGATCGTCTGTGCGAGGCACATCCGTTGAAGGCCAAAGTCAGTTTTTCTTGCCAATCGTGCGGCCACCAAGCACCCCGCTGGCTGGGCCGCTGCCCCGACTGCGGTGGCTGGAATACCATGAAAGAGGAGCGGCAGGCAGCGACCGGAAAGGGCCGACCTGTCGCGATGAAGACAGGACAGGTGCGGGCTACACCGATTGGTGAGATCGAGGTGGTTGGCGAGGATCGACGCCTCACGCGTATCGGCGAGTTCGACCGAGTGTTGGGCGGAGGAGTCATCCCCGGCTCGGTGATCTTGATCGGGGGCGATCCTGGAATCGGCAAGACGACGCTACTGCTTCAGGTGTTGCCACGATTGGCGTCCAAGGACCAACAGGTGTTGTATGTGTCCGGTGAAGAGTCGCCGCGCCAGATCAAGATGCGGGGCCAGCGGTTAGGTATTGAGCATCCGGGTCTGTTAATCTTGGCGGAAACCTCGCTTGAACAGATCCTGAAGGCCGTTCAGGAACTCCAGCCGGCGGCGGTGGTCGTTGATTCGATTCAGACGGTGTATACGGAACAAATCACATCGGCGCCAGGCAGCATCAGCCAAGTGCAGGAGGTCGCCGGACAGCTCATGTGGTTCGCCAAGCGAGCTGGCGTGCCGGTCTTTATTATTGGCCATGTGACAAAAGAGGGGGCCATCGCCGGGCCACGTTTATTAGAGCACATTGTCGATACGGTACTGTACTTCGAAGGCGACAAGGGGCACAGTTATCGGATTCTCCGCGCTGTAAAGAATCGATTCGGTTCGACCAATGAAATCGGTGTGTTTGAAATGAAAGATTCAGGATTAGATGAAGTTGTGAACCCCTCGGAGCTCTTCTTGGCCGAGCGCCCACAACGGAGCACTGGTTCGGTAGTTGTGTCGAGTCTTGAGGGCAGCAGGCCGATCCTGGTCGAGTTACAGGCATTGGTGTCTTCGACGAGTTATGCCATGCCGAAGCGAATGGCCAATGGCGTGGAGCTGAATCGAGTGTCCTTGCTGCTCGCTGTGATGGAGAAACGACTAGGGTTGCACCTGTCCGGCCAGGATGTCTATGTGAATATCGTCGGAGGTCTGCACATCGATGAGCCGGCAATTGATCTGGGCATCGTGGCGGCGGTGACATCGAGCTTGCGCGAAGTGCCGGTCGAGCCGGGTCTTTTGATCCTCGGGGAGGTCGGGCTCGGCGGGGAAGTCCGCGCTGTCAGCCAGGCAGAGCTGCGAATTCGGGAGGCGGCAAAAATGGGGTTCAAGCGCTGTTTGTTGCCCGAACGGAACTTGATAAAGCTTGAACCAATCGGTGGTATTGATTTGGTCGGTATTCATGAAGTGGGAGAGGCATTGGATGTCGTTCTCGCCTAATCGTTGTGGGCGCTTCGCCTGGCGGGCCGCACAGGGAACCGTCGTGTGTCTGCTGCTGGCCGGATGCGCGCTGCTTCGGCCTGGTCCTGAGGTGCCGCTCAAGCAGGCTACGGCGGAAGAATTGACGACGTTACTTCGTCAACGAGAGGCCGCCATTCAGTCAATGAAGGGGCTATTCAGCGCCAAGGTGCGTGGAGGGGGGATTCCCATCGCATCCCGTGTCGAGGGTACTGTGTACTATCGCCGCCCGAATGCTTTGAGGCTCAGGGGGTTTAATCCCATCGGCGGCGAGGTGTTTGAATTTGTTCAAGCGGAGGATTTGTACAAACTCCGGCTGCCGACGATGGGGCGTGTGCTGATCGGACGGGAGTCTGAGATGGAAGAAATGGGCAAGCTCGCACGTCCGTTTCAATTGAGTGTCTGGGCAGTGAGCGGGGTGCTGGGCACCAGTTCACTCGGATCGGGAGAAACTGTGAGGCTGGTGGAGGACGGGGATCGGTATCGTCTGGATGTGTACGCAACTTCGCATAGTGCAGTGCGTGAACGGATGCTGGTCCGCCGCTTGTGGTTTGATCGACGAACGTTGTTGGTTGTTCAGGAAGATCGGTTAGGGGGGGGCGGTGAGGTGGATGCCACCATTCACTATGAAGACTTCCGACCGCTCGACAATCAGGCCGACAAGCCCTTGCCGGGAAAGTCCGCATCGGTGCCACTCTTGATTCGTCCGTTCAAAATTTCTCTCGAGGATGGCCGAGAACAGGTAAGTGTCCAGGTCGTGTTCCATGAAATGCTGCCGAACCAACCGATTAAACATGAAGAATTAGGTCAGGTATTTTAGCGAAGTTATTGTAACGGCAAGATAAGATCTGAACACTATTTTTATGAAAATCTTGGCGATCGAGACGGCCACCACATGGCAGAGCGTTGCGATTCTTGAAGAGAGCCGGGTCCTGGCTCGACAAGACCAGGACGCCAGTGGTGCACATGGGACGCTGCTGCTGCCCGCGATTGAACGTCTACTCATGGAGACACAATTGCGGCTCAACGATCTTGACGGACTGGCTTGTTCAGCAGGACCTGGGTCGTTTACCGGGATTCGTGTGGGATTGGCAACGTGCCTCGGATTGCGAGCGGCGACCGGCCTTCCGCTAGTCCTCGTCCCGACATTGGAAGCTATGGCATGGGGTGTGACTTCGTCGGTACTTCCCATCTGTCCCATTGTGACGAGCCGTAGAGGGGAACTGTATTGGGCGATCTTTC
>JABMDG010000311.1 GCA_015904045.1 Nitrospira sp. | reverse complement strand
TGAACGATTCGTTCCTCCTTACGTTCGATGGGAAACTGACGATGCAGACACTGGACCAACTGGTTGGCCTCTTTCGGTTTCGGCAAGAGCCGCTCGAACTCTTGACCTTGAGCGCCTGCCAGACCGGTATCGGAGACGATCGTGCGGCGCTTGGCCTTGCCGGCGTTGCGTTGAAGGCCGGTGCGCGGAGCGCGCTGGCGACGCTCTGGTTCATCAACGATGAAGCGTCAGCCGCGCTGATCTCCGAATTTTATCGTCAATTGCGGAACCCCACTCTTTCCAAAGCAATCGCGCTTCAGCGGGCGCAGTTGAAACTATTGGACGATCATGTTTACGAACATCCGGCATACTGGTCGCCCTTTCTGTTGCTCAATAATTGGCTGTAATAAGGAGCTCTACCATGAGGCGTGGAGTAATCATAGGGTTGAACCTGTTCCTGACTCTCGCGGGGGTGCACATCCTCGATGCCGCCGATCAGGCGACAGCGGTACAGGCCGGTCTACAGGAGGACCCATCGCTTCCGGTTTACACACCGCCAAAGAAGGTGACTCCTCGCGCACGAGTCGGCGGCACGTTACGAGGAACGGAGGGCACTGAACCGGAAGTCGTCGCCTTGGTTCCTGACCACGTGGGTTTGACTGTGAAGCAAACGCCGACCCTGAATTGGTATCTCTCGAAACCGACGACCTATCCCTTGCGGTTTACGCTCACCGACACCCAAAAGATTACGCCGATCTTTGAAGGCCCCCTCCCGGCTCCAACCCAGGCAGGGGTTCATTCCATCGATCTCAAGAGCATGGGGCTCGCGCTTGAACCGAATGTGCAATACCGCTGGTTTGTGTCGGTCAGCCCCAACCCTGACTCCCCTTCAAGGGATATCGTGGCGGGTGGAATGATCGAGCGATGCGAGTTCAGCGAATGTTTGACGGTGGCCTCGGTGAATGTGACCTGTGACCGTGAAAGCGTGCGCACGAATGCCCTTATCGGATTCTGGTACGATGCGATGGGCTGCGTTTGCTCATTGATCGAAAAGGAACCAACGGACCCGTCGCTTCGAAGGCTGCGCGCAGGCCTCCTGAGGCAGGTGGGACTTAATGGCGTGGCAGACTGGGATTTGCGATCGATTCAGAGTCATGCCAAATAGCCGTTTGGTGCCTTCTACCATGCCAAGGTTGATGCAGCTAACTGAATCCATTTCGATTCACCATGAATCCATTTCAATTCACTTCTCTTTTCAGGCCGTTAGTTGAAGCATCATCTTATATGAAGATTCGCTATGTCCTTATACATAATTGCCCTCCTGCAGCTTGTTGCCAACCAGGACACTGATGGCACGCTGCTTGCCGCATGAAGCAGAACTCATGTGGAAAGGTGCGTCTCGGCGCGCCGGAGTTGGGTGGATAGATTGCTACGATATCGACAAATCCTCTCTCCTATTTGTCCTGCCTTCGTCGCTATCGCCTTGTGGATTGCCTTCCCCGTCACTGCCCGGGCAGAAGAAAACAAGAACGAATTGGGCGCGCCTCCCGCTCGGGGCATTCCCACAGAACTCCTGCTACTCAAGGAAGAAGAAACCGTCAGCATCGCCAGCCGGTACGTACAGCCGGCCTCTCAAGCCCCATCAAACATGTACGTGATTACGGATGAGGACGTCCGCCATTCCGGTGCTCCGGATCTTCCTACAGTGCCCAGGCGCGTCCCTGGCCTAGAAGTGATGCAGATCACAGGGGCAAACTTCGACGCGAGCATCCGGGTGGATAACCAACTGGGAGCCGACAAATTCTTGGTGATGGTCGATGGCCGGTCGATTTATATGACCGTGCCAGGATCCGTATTCTGGAAACCCATGCGCTCAATGACAAGCGTCAGGAATATCCTTTGGGCCATCTCATCCGCAGTCGCGTCCTAGGCTGGCTCA
>JABMDG010000310.1 GCA_015904045.1 Nitrospira sp. | reverse complement strand
AAGCTGGAGCGGCAACTCACCGCAGAGGAGCAGCACCTCGTAAAGAGGCAAAACGGACACCGGTTGCTGAAAGAAGAAGTGGATGAAGACGACATCGCGTCGGTCGTCAGCCGGTGGACAGGCATTCCCGTCGCTCGTCTGGTGCAAGGAGAGATGGAGAAGCTGCTGCACCTGCGGGATCTCCTGCATCAGCGGGTGGTCGGTCAAGAGGAGGCGGTCCGGGCCGTGGCCGATGCGGTGGTGCGCGCCCGGTCGGGGGTCAAGGATCCTTCCAGGCCTGTCGGGTCATTCCTGTTCCTCGGTCCGACCGGGGTCGGGAAGACCGAGCTCGCGCGCGCCTTGGCTGCCACGCTCTTTGATGATGAGGCGAATCTCATTCGTATTGATATGTCGGAGTATATGGAGAAACACACCGTCGCCCGGCTCATCGGCGCCCCGCCAGGCTATGTGGGGTATGAGGAGGGCGGTCAACTCACAGAGGCGGTCCGGCGTCGCCCGTTTTCCGTGATTCTGTTTGATGAAACCGAGAAAGCGCATCATGACGTGTTCAATCTCTTGCTCCAGATGATGGATGACGGACGACTCACCGACTCACATGGTCGCACCGTGGATTTCAAGAATACGGTGCTGATCATGACCTCAAATATCGGCAGTCAGGACATCCTCGCAGCCCAGCAGCAACAGTTGCCGTACGAAGAGATGAAAAAGGTGGCTATGACTGACCTTCGCCGGCACTTTCGGCCGGAGTTTTTGAACCGCGTGGATGAGACGGTGGTCTTCCACCCGCTCTCCACGGCGCAGTTGATCACGATTGTGGACATCCAGTTGACCCGCCTGCAATCGCGCCTGGCCGAGCGGCGGATTACTCTTGACGTCACGGCTCAGGCGAAGGCTGATCTCGCTCAACGCGGCTATGATCCTGTGTACGGCGCACGTCCGCTCAAGCGATTGATCCAACAGGATCTCGAAACCCCCATCGGGTATGCACTGGTGCAAGGTGAGCTACGGGATGGGGATACAGCCCATGTGGAGCTGAAAGACGGAAGGATCGTCGTGATTCCGGCAGTCCGGACCGAAGTCATCAGATGAGAATAAGATGGAATGAGGAGGCCTACAGGGGACGATTGACGGAATCGGCCGACCTTCAGGGCAAGAGGCGGAATGGAATTCAAGGACTACTACAAGATCCTCGGGGTTGAGCGTACAGCGACAGCCGACGACATCAAGGGCGCTTACCGCAAGCTGGCGCGCAAGTATCACCCGGATGTGAGCAAGGAGTCCGGAGCGGAAGCGCGCTTTAAGGAAATCGGCGAAGCCTACAATGTGCTCCATGACCCGGAGAAGCGAGCCGCCTACGACCAGCTCGGAGCGCGCTGGCAACCGGGGCAGGAATTTACGCCTCCGCCTGACTGGGGCGCGGGCTTTGAGTTCACCCGCGGGACCGTATCCCCGGAGGAAGCCGTCGAGTTCAGCGACTTTTTCTCAAGCCTGTTCGGTCAATTCGGTCGTCAAGCTCAATCTGCTCGGGCTCCTGGGGAGGATCATCACGCCAAGATCTTCATCGAGCTCGAGGATGCCTATACCGGCGCAACCCGCGGGATTACGCTGCGCGCTCCGCACCTGGACGCGCAAGGTCGGGTCGTCTTGCGGGAGCGGACGCTCAATGTGCAAATCCCGAAGGGCCTCCGTGAAGGCCAGTTGATCAGGCTGGCGGGGCAGGGGGCGGCGGGAGTCGGCGGGGCGGCGCCGGGGGATCTTTACCTGGAAGTCCATTTCGCTCCCCATTCCCTCTATCGGGTGGAGGCACGCGATGTGTTTCTCACTTTGCCGCTCGCGCCGTGGGAAGCGGCGCTTGGAGCCTCGGTCAACGCGCCGACCCCGACTGGCGTGGTTGAAGTCAAAATTCCCCCTGGCTCGCAGAGTGGGCGAAAGCTACGACTTAAGGGCCGCGGCATTCCCGACCAACCAGCGGGCGATCTCTATCTCATCCTGGAAGTGGTCCTTCCGACGGCGGACACGGAACGTGCCCAGCGGATTTATCACACCATGGCACGGGAACTGGCCTTCAATCCGCGACAAGCACTGGGAGTCTAAATATGGAGAGAGAACAGGAGCTTTTGACAGGAAACGTAATCGGCGATGAGGCTGTGCTGTCGATCGAGGAGTTAGCGAGAGCCTGTAGCACGGAGGCGCAGTGGGTCATCGAATTGGTGGCCGTGGGACTGCTGGAACCGCAAGGTACGGAGACATCGGGCTGGCGATTTCGCGCGGCGGATCTCATCTGTGCCCGCCGAGTCGCCCGCCTGCAACGGGATTTCGGCGCAAGCACGGAGGCGGCTGCCGTGATGCTCGATCTGCTCACCGAAATCGAGCGGCTACGCGCTTGCCTGAAGCGGGCGGGCCTGGATGTAGAATAGACCGGGCAGCATAAGGGATAGGCGGGGAGCCGACTTGTCGGGTCGCGCCTCCGGTCTCTGTCGTTGCGCATTTCCGGCACCTGGACACCCGTTGGCACGTTCATGATCGGCACTGTGACAGACCTGAACCATGAGTGACATGATGCGTATCCTGTGCCCTCGGTGCCACACCATCAATCGCGTCCCGGCGGCACGCCTCGCGGATGGCCCTAAATGCGGCCAGTGCCACGAGCGTCTGTTCACCGGACACCCGATTGCGCTGACGGTGGCGGACTTCGACCTGAACGCCACCCGCAGCGATCTTCCGCTGGTCGTCGATTTCTGGGCGCCGTGGTGTGGGCCCTGCCGAATGATGGCCCCGGCGTATGAGCAGGCTGCCAAGATTCTGGAACCACAGGTTCGTCTGGCCAAGGTGAACACGGAAGAGGAGCAGGCGCTTGGAGCTCGCTTCGGTATTCAGAGTATCCCGACCCTGATGTTGCTTCGCGGAGGGCGTGAAGTGGCGCGGCAATCCGGGGCCCTCGGCGCGCAGGATATCGTGCAGTGGGTCCGTGCCCATCTGTAATTAGAACATCCGACGTGCGCGATTTCTTCTATTGCGAGGATGGTGCAGTCTGAGGCCGGATTGAGGAAAG
>JABMDG010000031.1:5352-8180 GCA_015904045.1 Nitrospira sp. | reverse complement strand
CGCGCATACGACCGCACAAACCCTCGGGCGAACACTTGGTCTGGCAGCTTGGCAAAATTCCCGTCTTCCAGCGCTTTGACGAAATCCGACCGAATACGGGTTTTGGACGAGACCTCGTCGACCGTCAGCCCCTTGGCTTCCCTGACTTGCCTGAAAAATTCTCCGACCGATTCCATAGCGCCTCGACTACTTCAAGCGAACCAACAATTCCGTGGCGGCCGCCGCATATTCCCCGCCCTTGTCCAAGGTCGTCACTTTTTTCAAGGCTTCCCGCGCTCTCTCCATGTAGCCCAATTTGTAATACACCCGCCCCAACTCCAGATTTGTCATGGCGGGCGGGATGCTCGGAGGACTGACGGTCAACGCATCTTCGAGCGCCTCCATCGACGCTTGGAAATCACCCTTGTGGGCCAGCGCGCGGCCCAGGTGAAACCGCGCCAGATCCGGTGTCGCATAGAGCGGATTGCTCAAGGCCTGCCGATAACAGCCGATCGCCTCATCCCACCGGCTTTGGTTGGCCAGCACTTGGCCTAGATAGGTGTGGGCTTCGGAATAGTCCCCGTCGATGTTGACCGCGGCACGAAATTCCCCCTCGGCCTTGGCCAGTTTCCCTTGCAAGGCGTACACGTGCCCCAGCGCGTACCGTGATTCCTTATTGTTGGGATTTAACTGCACGGATTTCTGAAACGCCACGAAGGCTTTCTGGCGATCCTGCTCCAGACTGGCCAGCCCTTCCTGATAATAACCTTGGGATTTCTTGATCGTCTCCTCATTCCCGATCACGCAACCTGCGAGCAGGCCCGCCATTCCGACGCAGGCCAGGGTCCAGCACACACCTGCTGCACGCAAAGGCACCCGCGGCGTTTTCGTCCGCGCGATCGCGATGTGGTTCATTGAATATCCTCGAACTGCGTCAAGCGTTTGAACTCTCGGAACCGATCCTGCACTTCTTTGTAATCCAGGATGCGCAATCGGTCAAGACTAAAGGATTCTACGGTAAAGGAGGCCATGACGCTTCCGAAGATGATCGCCTGCTTCATAGCCTCCGGAGAGCGATTCCCCGTGGCCGCGAGATACCCCAAAAACCCGCCGGCAAAGGTGTCGCCGGCGCCCGTCGGATCGCGGACGTCTTCCAGCGGAAACGCGGGAGCGCCGAACACCTGTTTCTCGTTGAACATCAGCACGCCGTACTCGCCGCGCTTGATAATGAGATGTTTGGGCCCGCGCGACAGCACGAGCTTCGCCACCTTGACCAAGTTCGAATCCTGTCCCAGCGCCCGCGCTTCGCCGTCGTTGATGATCAGCACATCGACCTTCTCCAACACTTTCCAGAGCGCCTCGCGCTGGCCGTTGATCCAGAAATTCATCGTGTCGCAAGCCACTAAGGACGGGCGTTTTACCTTCTGCAGCACATCGAGCTGGAGTTCAGGGTGAATATTACCCAGGAACAACACGTCCGGCTCCCGATAGGCCTCCGGAATCTGGGGACGAAACGTTTCGAACACATTGAGCTGGGTATCCAGCGTATGGGCTTCGTTCAGCTGGTGCGTGTATTCACCCTTCCAACGAAAAGTTGCCCCGGGACGCCGCTCCAGGCCTGTGAGATCGATCCCCCGGCTCTTGAGAAACGCAATATGCTGTTGAGGAAAGTCTTCTCCAACCACAGCAATGAGCGCGACCGACGTAAAAAAGCTGGCGGCGGTTGAGAAATAGGTCGCCGACCCGCCCAGAATCTCCGTGCCCTCGCCGAAGGGGGTTTTGACCGTATCCAGCGCAACGGATCCGACCACCAACAATTTTCCCATGACTCACTCCGCTCCTTTCTTCTGCGCGAAGACGCGGCGTGACAGCAGCCCCAACTTCTTCCTCGCGGCAGCCGACACGCTGCGCCGGTCGGTCACGATCGCATTGTCCAATGCCTGCCCGCAGGCACACGCACGAGGGGCGGCCAGGGACGGCATCACGGCCTGCACAATCCGCTTGGCCAACGCCACGTTTTGATGCAGCGTGTCGAGAATCGCCTCGACCGTCACAGCCTCTTCCGTCTCGTGCCAGCAATCATAGTCCGTCACCAATGCCATGGTGGCATAGCAGAGTTCGGCTTCTCGCGCCAGCTTCGCTTCAGGCATATTGGTCATCCCGATCACATCGACTCCCCACTGCCGGTAGAGCCGCGACTCGGCTTTCGTCGAAAACTGCGGGCCTTCCATGCACAGGTATGTGCCTCCGCGATGGAGCGTGGCCCCCACTTGCTGGCCGGCGGAGAATACGCTCCGCGCCAATGAACCGCAAATCGGTTCGCCAAACGCGACATGCGCCACCATCCCCCCCTCGAAAAATGTGGACGCCCGCCGTTTGGTCAGATCGATGAACTGATCGGGCATCACGATGTCGCCCGGGCGGATCGACTCTTTCATGCTCCCCACCGCACTCACCGAAATCACACGGGTGACGCCCAAGGATTTCAACGCATAGATATTGGCCCGATAATTGATCTCGCTCGGATTCAGCCTGTGTCCGCGCCCATGCCGCGAGAGGAAGGCGACCGCAACCCCCTGAAGCGTTCCCACCGTGATCGCATCGGACGGCGAGCCGAACGGCGTGCGCACCTGAACCCTGCGCACGGACTTGAGCCCTTCGATGTCGTACAGTCCGCTTCCTCCGATCACCCCGATTGAGCTCTGCGTTATCCCCTTGCCTTTCATACCGATTCGTCTCCCATCCCAGCCGGCTGCATCGCGATCGGCTGCGCACCTGACCCCACGTTGCCCAGGAATTGATCAATACACGACACCACACGTCGAGTCGTCTGCTCGGGCGTTTCATTC
>JABMDG010000031.1:0-5252 GCA_015904045.1 Nitrospira sp. | reverse complement strand
GTCCGGAATTTTAGGCCGAAAGGTTTCAAAGACATTGAGTTTGGTGTCCAGCGTGTGGGCCTCGTTCAGCTGATGCGTATACTCGCCCTTCCAGCGGAAGGTCGCGCCAGGGCGCCGCTCCAGGCCTGTCACATCGATGTCGCGGCTTTTCAAAAACGCGATATGCTGCTGAGGAAAATCCTCTCCAACGACGGCGATGAGCGCCACTGAGGTGAAAAAGCTGGCCGACGTCGAGAAATACGTCGCCGACCCGCCGAGCACTTCGGTTCCTTCGCCGAAGGGAGTTTTCACCGTATCGAGGGCGACCGACCCCACCACCAATAATTTCCCCATGATCAGCGCGCTCCTTTCTTCGGCGACCACACACGGCGAGTCAGCAACGCCAGCTTCTTCTTGACGGCGGCGGACACCTGTTTTCGATCCGTGATCACCGCATAGTTCAGCGCCTGATGGCAGGCGCAGTCCTGCGTGCCGGCGACCGCCGGCAGCGCCGACTTCAGTATTCGCTTGGCCAATGCCACGTTTCGATGGAGCGTGTCCAGGATGGCCTCGACCGTGACGGCCTCTTCCGTCTCATGCCAGCAATCGTAATCAGTCGCCAGCGCCATCGTCGCATAACAGAGTTCCGCTTCACGCGCCAGCTTTGCCTCCGGCATATTGGTCATGCCGATGACATCGACACCCCACTGCCGGTAGAGTTTCGACTCCCCTTTCGTCGAAAACTGCGGGCCTTCGATGCACAGATAGGCGCCGCCTCGATGGAGCGTCGCCCCCAGCCGTTGGCCGGACGAGGCGAGAGTTTCCACCAAGCCGGCACAGACCGGTTCACCGAACGCCACATGCGCCACCATCCCGCTTTCAAAAAATGTGGAGGCGCGCCGCTTCGTAAGGTCGATGAACTGATCGGGACACACCACATCGCCCGGCTTGATCGACTCTTTCATGCTCCCCACCGCGCTCACGGAAATTACGCGAGACACGCCCAACGACTTGAGCGCATAAATGTTGGCGCGATAGTTGATCTCGCCTGGATTCAGCCGGTGGCCGCGCCCATGCCGGGAGAGAAATGCCACCCGCACACCTCCGATCACGCCCACAATAATGGCATCGGACGGAGACCCGAACGGCGTGCGAACACGGATTTCTCGAACCGATTGGAGCCCCTCCATCTCATAGAGCCCGCTGCCCCCGATCACTCCGACTGCCGCCTGTCCACGCATCTGCTTCCCCTTCATATCTGTCCTTTTCCCATCGTGATGGTTTGCATCACACCGGGCTCCAATGTTCCAAGAAATTGTTCGATCAGCGAGACGATGCTCCGGACGATGCGCTCAAACGGCTCATCTCGTTCTACCGAAATCCAATGAACCCCGGGCTCCTTTCGGAACCATGTCATCTGCCGCTTCGCAAATCGCCGGGTATCCCGCTTGAACAACCGGACCATCTCGGCATAATCGCACTCACCCGACAAATGCGCCGCCACATGCCGATATCCCAATCCTGTCATCGCGCCGCCGTCCCGCCGATACCCTCGATCAAGCAGTGCGCGAGTCTCTTGTACCATTCCATGAGCCAACTGCCAATCGATTCGTTCTTCGATCCGCCGGTACAACTCTTCTTTCGAACGCTGCAACCCGATCAGGAGCGTGGAGAAAGGGGCCTCCTGAAATCCATGATCCCGATGCACAGCCGACATCGGTTGTCCCGACAACCGATAGACTTCCAACGCCCGTATGACCTTGGCTTCATCATTGGGATGCAGCCGTGCCGCCGTCGCAGGATCAACCCGGACCAGCTCCGCATGGAGGCGGACCCGCCCCTGTTCCTGGCACATCTGCATCAATTCTGCTCTCACACCCGGGTCAGCCGGAGGAGCCGGACATAATCCCCGCACCAATGTTCGAATATACAGCCCTGTTCCTCCGACCACAAAGGGCAACCGGCTCTCCGCATACAATCGGTCGATTTCTGCAAGCGCCGCCCGCCGATACCATCCTGCGTTGAATGTCTCATCCGGATCGGCCAAATCGATGAGCCGGTGCGGAATGCTTTGGCGCTCGTCTGCCGTAGGCTTGTCCGTGCCGATATCCATACCGCGATACACTTGCCTGGAATCGGCCGTGAGCACCTCCGTACCAAAGTGTTGTGCCACCTGCACGCCAAAACGGCTCTTGCCCACGGCAGTGGGACCGAGCAATACGACAAGCGGACGGCGTTGGCACACACGGTCAGATAACTTCGGCATGTCTTGCTGCAATCACTGATTCCCAGCCCCGTTCTTCGTTCCTCGTATCTCGTGATGCCCGCTTCACGAGGAACGCGGGTTAACCGTGAGCTGCCACCCTACCACCCTGCCCGCCCGAACATTTTCTCCAAGTCGTCCGTACCGAGCCGAAACACCGTGCGCCGGCCATGGGGACAGGTCGTGATCTCTCCTTCTGTTCTCCAGTCTTCAACCAGCGCCTCGATCTCCGGCAACTCCATCGGACGTCCGGCTCTGACGGCGCCATGACAAGCCAGCGATGCCAGGACCGGACGGACTTTCGTCTCAACGGTAGACGCATGGTCCCATTGGGCCAAATCATCGAGCAAATCCTGCAGGAACGCCTCCGGATCGAGCTTGCCAAGCCTTCGAGCACACGTTTCAGACTCTTCCTCGATTTGACCAAATCTCCGGTTTCCGCTGTCGCCAAGCCAAGCTTATACAAGGAAGCGGGAACTTTTTCATTACCGGGGTACTCCGCAACCAAAAATTCGAATGTTTGAATGGCGCGTCCATAGTCCTTCAAGTTGTAATACGACTCACCAAGCCAGTACTGCGCATTGGGGGTCAGCGACGTGCCTGAAAAGTCTTTGACGAAACGCTGGAAACCAGCCACCGCGAGTTCATACTTGCCGTTGAGATAATCGTTATACGCCAAATTGAAAGCCGAGGTGGGGGTAATCCCCGGTGCCGTCGCGATGGCGGTTCCCGGCTCAGCCGAGAGAGCCGGCTTCACCGGCTTCAAGACACGCGGCTCGGAAAACGCAGGATCAACCTTCGCTGCCGGCTGCCCGGCCGTCTCTTCCAGTTTTGCCAACCGCGTCTCAATTTTTTGGAGGCGTGCGACCACCTCATCGATCCGCTGCCGTCCGGGATCGGCATCTTTGACCCGCTCTACCGACTCCAACCGCCGTAACACCGCATCCACCCGCTGATGGTCCTGCTCCTGCGATCGGGAAATCGTCGAGAGCTGGTCCCGTACCTCAACAAAATCGGCGTGCTTGGCACAGCCGGTCAGCAACACCATCGGAACAAAGGCCCAGAATGCGATCACGACCGGCATACAACGATCCTCCATACGGCTTACCGAACGTCTTTGAGCTGCGTCAGCTTATCCGACGCCTTTCCCGCTTCGGGACTCTTCGGATACAACGTCACCACCTGCTTGAATGCCGAGGAGGCCCGCTTCATATCCTTCAGGGCCAGGTACGCGTAGCCTTTCTTCAGAATCGCGGACGGCACCTTCTCGCTCCGGGGATAATCGAGTTCCACCCGATCGTACGCATCGATCGCTTTGACAAAATCTTTTTTGCCGTAATACGACTCGCCCTGCCAATACCGGGCATTGGGCGCCAAATCGGAGTTGGGATACTCCGAAAGAAACGCGGCGAACCCACGGCGGGCGCCTTCCAAATCCCCATCTCGAAACAAGGCCAGCACCCGTTCATACCGGGCCCGATCGACGGGTTCCTCGCTGCTCTGCGCGGATGCGGGCACCGATGATTCTGGTGGCGCCGCAATGACCACCGAGGAGGGCGCTGCAGCGGCGCTGGCGACAGGCGCAGCCGGCTCGATCCCGGCGTCTGGTTCGACAGCGGAGCGTTGCGTCGGCTTCGTAGTCTGTGGATGGGCGCCTGGTTTTTTGTTGCTCTGGCCAGCCGGCTTTGCCAGAGACCCGATCCGGCGGTCTTGCTCATCAAGCCGCGCGGTAACCTTTTCCCCGACGGATTCAAGTGTTTTGGCTACAGACGCGATACTCTTGTTGACCTCAGCGGCATGAGCGGATGCCATGTGCTCTCCCTGGCCCACCCGCTCATCAAGACCCGTGAGCGCCTCCCGGAATCCGGTCAGAGCCTGGTTGAATTGAGCGAACTTTTGCGAGACTTGATCCAGCCGCTCCTGATTGCCGGTCAATTCCTTGTGTTGTTCTTCCAGCCTGACATCCACACGCTTCGCCAGCGTGTCGTTCGTGCGCTGCACGACATCGGCAATATCTTTCTTGAGCGCCGCCATGGCCTGTTCCATCGCCCTGGAGAGCTCGTCAAGCTTGGCCGCCACCTTCACATCTTGCGTGTCGAGGCTTTTCTGGACCCAGGTATGCCGTGTCGTGTTGTCGGCATCCATCTTCGCAGTCAATTGCTCCAGTTTCTTCGTCAGCTGCTCCGACTGGGCCAGCCGGTGCTTGAGATCCTCCTGCTTGGCCTGGAGATCCTGCGTCACATGCAATGCCTTCTCCAGTTCACCCCGAAGCTGAGGCAATTCCTGCTCGCGAAGAGTAGAAATTTCCTGGCTCTGCCTGGCCCTGGTCTGCGTAAACTGGTCATCCTGCTGCTTGATGCGCTGCTGCAGCACCTTCTCGGTTTGTTTCAGATCGGCCTGTTGCGCCACGCAACCGGACAGAAACGAGAACCCCACCATGACGATCACGGCCTCAGCATGTTTCATACGCGGTGCCCTCCTCATCTTCAGTATGACCCCGTAGAATCATAGCACGGACTCCGCCGCGCGCAGCCGCTGCACACCGATGCCTTGACATCTGTTGCCGTAATCGACCGGCTACTTGCCTGTTTTGATGGCCACATGCGCGCGGCGATTCTGCGAGTAGCAGGACTCCGCATGCTCTGCGCAGATCGGCCGCTCTTTGCCGTACGACACCACCGACAGTTGTTTGGGGGCCACACCGAGCTCAACTAAATAGTTCCGAGCCGACTTGGCGCGCTTCTCGCCCAGCACCAAATTATACGCCGAGGTGCCCCGTTCATCGCAGTGTCCCTCGACTTTCAATTGGGCGTTCGGGTTCGACTTGATCCAGTCTGCATTACGGGCCAGGGTCTGGCGTCCTTCATCGGAAATGGCAAAGCTGTCATAGGCAAAATAGACATCCCGCAATCCGGCCGCAGCCGACGCGGCTTGTTCGGCTCGGACCTCTTCCATCTGGCGCGCGGCGCTGCCGGGATCGGCCTTGGCCGTCAAGGTGTTGCCGCCGATC
>JABMDG010000309.1 GCA_015904045.1 Nitrospira sp. | reverse complement strand
AGGCGGAAGGCGAGCGGGTGGCGATCATGGTGGATGAAATTCTCGGCCAACAGCAGGTCGTCATCAAAAGTATGGAACAAAACTTCCGCAAGGTGGATGGTATCGCCGGGGCAACCATTCTCGGCAACGGAACCGTCGGATTGATTTTGGACGTGCGAGGCCTCCTGGAGATTGCCCAGGGCGAGGAGGCGGTGGCGGTGTAACAGCGACGGAACCGGCGGCGATGGGGGGGGGCTGCTCTGATGAAGATGACCACCGATCACTGGATTGCCGTTATGGTGGTAAAGCGGCTCAAGTTCCTGCCGGTGAGTCCGATAGCGAAGTGTCGATCTTTTGATGAAATGGGGAGTGGCGCGGGGCTGTGCGGCTGACCGCGAACCCGTCATGGCCCAGTGGACTGCGGTGGGGCATTCTGCAAAAGGAAGTAGGCGATGCCAGTATCGGCGTGTGAAACTTCGATCAAGGAATGTAATCAACCAGCGGGTCTGACTACGGACGGCAACCAGTTCCTGACATTCAATCTTGGAGAAGAGTTCTACGGGGTCGACATACTCCGCGTCAGGGAGATCAAAGGCTACTCGGCTGTCACGAAGATCCCCAACACGCCGGCTCACATCAAGGGAGTGCTGAATCTTCGTGGCACGATCGTGCCGATTGTGGAACTTAGAACCAAGTTCGGCATGCCAACCGTGGAATATACGGCCTTCACCGTCATCATCCTCGTTGTCGTGCGGGACAAGGTGATAGGGCTTGTGGTGGATTCCGTTTCCGACGTGTTGAATATCGACAAGAAGGACATCCAGCCCCCGCCGCAGTTCGGGGCCAAAGTGGATGTGAGCTTTATGAGCGGGATCGGAAAGTCCGGTGAGAAGTTGGTCACACTGCTGAACATGGAGCACTTGTTGGTTGACGGAGACATGTCGGAGAGCAGTGTTGCCACGGTGGAAGCCTAACTCAGAAGGAGTAGCCGTAGAGAAAAGCAATGCAAGTGTCGCTGATCACGCAGGATTCCAGGCCGGGCGCTCATTCGGTGGGTAACGGGCCGGTCTCCTCACGTCAGCGTTCTGAGTCGTCTAGTGATTTCACTCAGCGGTGGACGGTTTACATGCCGGCCTATTCAATTTGGAGGCGTCACGATGAAAAGCTGGTTCGCTAATTTGAAGATCCGCTGGAAGCTGCAGCTGAGCTTCTCACTGATAAGCGGACTTATCCTGGTCGTCGGTCTCCTGATTATCATGGGTTTGCTCTCGTTACGTGAGAACCTCCGGATTGTCTATGAAGACTATACGATCGCCGGGACCAACCTGGCCCATGCGTCGAACAATCTCACGCGGCACCGCTATGCCGTCCGTCTCGCCATGTCGGCCTCTAACCAGGCGAGCGTCAACCAGCGTAGTGAGGCGGCCGGCAAATTGAAGGCGGAGATTCTGAAACCGGTCAATGTCTATGCCGCCACGACACTCCGAACGTCACGCAACGGGCGGAACGAACCTCAGGACCTTCAGGAATTCCGTCAGAAGGTGGAAGAGTATTTTGCCGTATCAGAACAGATCCTGGCGTTTGCGCATGAGCGAGTCGGCAGAGGCGAGAAAGCCGAGCTGGCAGGTGAGCACGCAAAGACTTCAGACGCGCTGATCATGCAGGTGGACCAGAAGCTGGAAGGGGCCCTCACGGCGCTCGATGAGTTGTTACTGACGGTCGCCGATGTTGGAAAGGACATGAACGAGGAGGGGAGCGCAACCGGTGAAAAGGCGATTTGGACACTGATTGCAAGCATCGCCGCGGTGATTGTGCTTGGAATGCTTCTCGGATACCTGGTGACCCGACTCATCGTGGCCAATATGACGAATCTCTTGTCAGCCGCTCAGTCGATCGGGAACGGCAATCTGGAAGCCCGCTCGTCCGTCCGTACGCGGGATGAGATCGGACAACTGGCGGAGGTGTTCAATGAGATGGGAGACAATCTTAAATCGGCCGCCGCTAAGCAGCAGGAGATGGCCACGATCGCTCAGGAGCAGGCCGCCCAGTTTGCGCAGGAGCGCGACAACTGGCAAGACGAGTTCAAGGTCCGCGACGCCATCATGAATTTAACCACCAATGTCTCGGAGTTTGATCTCGAGGGTAACATTGTTTCGCTCAACGACAAATTCTGCGAAGTCTCCAAGTACTCAAAGGACGAATTGATGGGCAAGTCCCTCGCTGTTGTGCGTCATCCGGACATGTCTGGAGAGGTCATCAAGCAGATGTGGGCGACGATTGAACAAGGGAAGATCTTTCACGGCGTCGTCAAGAATCGGCGCAAGGACGGAACCCCGTACTATGAGGATGCGGTCATGGCGCCGGTGCTCGGCAAGAACGGCAAGCCACGCAAATACGTGGGTGTGCGGTATGACATCACGGAGCAAGAAGTCGCGCGCCAGCAAATGAAGGGGATCGTCGACGCGATTGATCGGATGTACGCGACTGCCGAGTTCACGATGCAGGGGACGGTCATCACGGCCAATGAGAATTTCCTCAAGTGCATGGGGTACGGTCTTAACGAACT
>JABMDG010000308.1 GCA_015904045.1 Nitrospira sp. | reverse complement strand
CAGGCGAATTCGTGGCTGGAAATTACGATTCGTGAAGGGCGCAAACATCAGGTGAAGCGGATGTTGGAATCGGTCGGCCATCCGGTGATTCGCTTGACCAGGGTCAAAATGGGGCCATTGTCGTTGGGACAGCTTGGCTCTGGAGAATTCCGGTTCCTGACAGACCGGGAAGCCAATGCGTTGCGGGAATTGGTCGAGGAGCGGGTGGAGATGGTCGAGCGGGGAGAGCAGCCGCCGGACCGTCCTCGCAGGCCGGTTCGGCGAGCGGGGTGGGCCCGGCCGAAGAAAGCGAAAGTGGCGTAACGATGAAACAGCGGACACATACATGCGGTGAGTTGACCAGGACACAGGTGGGACAATCGGTCGTGCTGAACGGCTGGGTCCAACGGCGGAGGGATCACGGGGCCGTGATGTTCATCGATTTGCGCGACCGGACCGGCCTTACGCAGGTGGTCTTCAATGCCGAACGCAATGCCGCCGTCCACAAAGCCGCCCACACATTGCGGAGCGAATGTGTGGTGTCGATTGCCGGGCAGGTCATGGCCCGTCCGGATGAATCCAGGAACCCCAATTTGCCGACGGGTGAGATCGAAGTGTTCGTGGACGAGGTTGAGATCCTGAATGAAGCCAAGACGCCGCCCTTTGTCATCGAAGATGAGGCCGAAGTGACCGAGGCCATCCGCCTGAAATACCGCTATCTCGACCTGCGACGGCCCAAGATGCAACGATTACTGGGCATACGCCATGCTGTCGCACAGGCTGCGAGAGGGTATCTTAATGCCGAAGGGTTTCTGGAGGTTGAGACGCCGGTGCTGACGAAGAGCACGCCGGAAGGGGCGCGGGATTACTTGGTCCCCAGCCGCGTGAACGCGGGCCAGTTTTTCGCCTTGCCGCAGTCGCCGCAGCTGTTCAAACAAGTGCTGATGGTGAGCGGGGTCGATCGGTACTATCAAATTGCCCGCTGTTTCCGTGACGAAGATCTGCGCAACGACCGCCAGCCGGAGTTTACCCAGATTGATCTTGAGCTGTCGTTCGTCGACCGCCAACAAGTCATGGCGCTGATGGAGCGGATGATCGTCACCATCTTCAAAGAAGCCGGCGGGGTGCAACTGCCGACGCCGTTCCCGCGCATGACGTATGCCGAGGCGATGGGACGCTATGGGTCGGACAAGCCCGACCTCCGGTTTGACATGCCGCTCTACGATGTCACGGCCTTTGGCGCGGCGAGCACCTTCAAAGTGTTCAAGGACGCGGCGGCGAAAGGCGGGATCGTCAAGGCATTGATCGTCAAAGGCGGCGCGGCGCTGTCTCGAACACGGATCGATGCCTTGGGTGAAACCGCCAAGACTTTCGGTGCCAAGGGGCTTGCCTGGCTCAAGATGACGACGGAGGGCCAACTGGAATCGGTCATCGCCAAATTCCTGGATGCCAAGGCCTTCGCAGTTGCGTTGCCTGAAGCCAAGCCGGGAGACCTCGTGCTATTCGGCGCGGACAAGTCGGCCGTCGTGCATGATGTGCTCGGACGCATCCGGCTGCTGCTGGGAGAGGAATTGAATTTCATCGATAAGACGGCTTGGAAGCCGCTCTGGGTCACCGAGTTTCCGCTGCTCGATTATTCGCCGGAAGAGAAGCGGTACGTGTTCATGCACAATCCCTTTGCCGCGCCGATGGATGAAGATCTGGCTCTTTTGGATTCCGATCCGCTCAAAGTGCGGGCCAAGGCGTACGATATGGTCCTCAATGGGAGCGAAATCGGCGGCGGGAGCATCCGCAACCACCGGAGCGAGATTCAGCTGAAGATTCTGGACCTGCTCGGCATCAACAAGGACCAGGCGCAGGCGAAGTTCGGTTTCTTGCTGGAAGCGCTGGACTACGGCGCGCCGCCGCACGGCGGAATCGCTTTCGGCCTCGATCGATTGATCATGCTGCTCGGTGGCGCCGATTCGATCCGCGATGTCATCGCGTTCCCGAAGACGCAGCGAGCGCAATGTCCGTTGACCGACGCCCCATCGGCCGTCAGCGGCGAGCAACTCAAGGAGCTACGCATCAAGCTGGATCTGGTCGAGTAGGGAGCCCTCGTCCTCATGGCCGGCAATACATTCGGCAGAATTTTCACCGTCACGTCGTTCGGCGAAAGCCATGGGCCGGCGATTGGCTGCGTCGTCGATGGGTGCCCGCCTGGGCTTGCCCTTTCCACTGAAGATATCCAAAAAGATTTGGACCGGCGCAAGCCCGGCACGTCCCGCCACGTCACGCAGCGGCAGGAATCAGACACGGTTGAAATCCTCTCCGGGGTGTTCGAGGGGAAGACCACCGGCACCCCGATCGCGCTGCTGATTCACAACGAGGATCAACGCAGCCGCGATTACGGGAATCTGATCGATACCTTTAGGCCCGGGCACGCGGACTACACCTATTGGCAGAAGTATGGGATTCGCGATCACCGGGGCGGAGGCCGCGCGTCGGCGAGAGAAACAGCCGTGCGTGTGGCAGCGGCGGCGATTGCACGAAAGTGGCTGGCCGAACAACATGGGGTCTTGATTCGGGGCTACTTAAGCCAGCTTGGTCCGCACGAGTTGCCATTTAAAAGTTGGGATGCTGTGGGGCAGAACCCATTCTTCTCTGCCGATCCCGATGCGGTGGCTAAGCTGGAATCGTTCATGGACCAGCTGCGGAAGGCTGGCGATTCCGTCGGGGCCAAGGTCACGACGGTGGCGGAACATGTGCCGGTTGGGTGGGGCGCGCCGGTCTACGCGAAACTGGATGCCGACTTGGCCGGCGCGATGATGGGTATCAATGCCGTGAAGGCGGTTGAAATTGGATCAGGCTTCGCGTCGGTGACGCAACGAGGGTCCGAACATGGCGACGAACTGACGCCGGAGGGATTTCTCTCCAACAATGCCGGCGGCATTCTCGGCGGCATTTCGACCAGCCAGGACATCGTCGTCACCATCGGCATCAAGCCCACGTCGAGCATCCGCATTCCGCGCAAATCGATCGACAAGCAGGGCAATCCGGTCATGGTCGAAACCAACGGCCGCCACGATCCCTGCGTCGGCATCCGCGCCACACCAATTGCCGAAGCCATGCTGGCACTCGTCCTCATGGACCACGCGCTCCTGCATAGGGCCCAAAATGCCGATGTGAAGACGGGGACACCGAAGATTCCCGGATCGGTCAATAGGAATAGGAAAGTTAAGGGCAAGGCTAAGGGGTAGGACAAAGAACATCCCTCCGACGCTCAACCTCAAAATCGTAGCCTCAGCCGTCCTTTCACAGGCAGTCCGCCGTGAGAGACTCTCTCACTCGACCTTCCGGAGGGGACTCGTAGTGGATTATTTGGCCACGACCTCAACGAGATCGATATCGAATACTAATGTTGCACCCGGCTTGATCAGAGGAGCCAGCCCTTTGTCGCGATAGGCCAGATTGGACGGGCAGATCAATCTGCTCTTGCCACCGGCTTTCATCTGCATTATCCCCTCTGTCCAGCACTTGCTCATTTCACTCACGATGAGAGTGGTCGGCTCGCTCTTCTTGAGGGTGCTATCGAATACTGTCCCGTCGATCAGGGTACCGTTATAGTGCACTTTCACCGTATCCGTGCGTTTCGGGGACGGGCCTTTGCCTTCCTTGATAGTCGTGATGAGGGCACCGGACTCGGTTTTCTTGGCGCCGGGCTCTGACGAGGCTTTTGCGAGGAATGCGGCCCCCCGCTTCTTCTCCCCTTCTGCGATGATCGAGGCGCGGGCCTGTTGCAGTTGTTGAATCTTGGGGCCGAACGTCTGGAGGTCCACTTTGGGGGTCTTATTGAGAACCCCGTCACTGATACCGGACTTCACAAGTTCGAGATCAGATGCGTTCAGGCCAAAGGACTCGATGGATTGGCTGATGGTTAATCCCATGGCATAGAGGATTTTTTGCTCCTCGGTTGTCGGCTCAGGCGCTCCAGCGAATGCCGCAGTCGTGCCAAGGCAAAGCATGGTCGCCAAACACAAAACAATGAGTCGCATGAACGGTCCTTTCTTAAGGTGTGACGGAACCAGATTTGATAGCACAAGTTCAAGAATGGTGTCGAGTGGAAGGTCTTGTGTGGAGCATCAGGCGAAGTCGAGAGGGAGAGGCTCCGACAAGCAGGGCTCACGGTAGAGATAGGCGAAGCAGAAGGTATCGTAGTACAATCCCTCCGCCAGTTGAACGAATGCGAGCCGAATGATCGATATCTACACAGATGGCGCCTGTAGCGGGAATCCCGGTCCTGGGGGCTGGGGAGTCCTGGTGCGAGCCGGCGACGACGAACAACCGGATGGAGTTGCTTGCGGTCATCGAAGCGTTGCAGTCGTTCACACAGCCGGTCACGGCGCGGGTCTATACCGATTCGCAGTATGTCCAAAAAGGTATTAGTGAGTGGATTCACAGTTGGAAACAACGAGGCTGGAAAACGGCCGGCAAAGAGCCAGTCAAAAATGAAGACTTGTGGCGGCGGC
>JABMDG010000307.1 GCA_015904045.1 Nitrospira sp. | reverse complement strand
GATGACAGCAATGCGGCTTCGACGGCGGATGTTCCGGAGCCGGTAATGACCACCGCGACGTAGTCCGACTCCGCCCCCGGCACAAAGGCTTTGAGCAGCTTGGTTTGGATGCGGTGCAGCAGCTCCGTAAACTCCGACTCACGGTGGCAGATGTCGGGACGGAGCAGCGCCTGCCGCACACGCTCCGTGACATTGACCGGCCCAGGGTTGAGGAGAATCACTGTCGCACCTCGTCGTTCGTGAAGCGTATCTCGTCTGAGACTTGGACTCCGGCCACGAGCGACGAACGACGCTTCACGAGATACGTCATTTGATTGCCTGCATGAACCGTTTCGTCAGGTCCGGCGGATCGAGCAGAATCCGTTCCGCCTCCTCTTGGAATTCATTGACCTTGATCAGCAGCATGCTGGGCCCGTCTTTTTTCAACAGGTCTTTGAACTCATACACAAGGTCGTCGCGATCGAGCACGCGGACGGTGTTCACATAGCCGGCGGCCTTCGCCACTTTCTCCAGCGGCACGACGTTGGAGATCGTCGGTTGGTTCCCGGTCGTCCCATACACCTCGTTGTCGAAGACGACGTGGATGAAATTTTTCGGCTTCAGCGCGCCGACGGTCGCCAAGGTGCCCATGCCCATCAGTACATTGCCGTCGCCGTCGAACGTGACGACCTGCTTGTTCGGCTTGGCCAACGCCACGCCCAAGGCGATGGCCGGTGCGTTGCCCATCGAGCCAATCATGTAAAAGTGCGTCGGCCGATCGGCGATCTTCTGGGCCTCGCGCGAGGGAAACCCGTTGCACACGATGACCGGCTGATCGGTTAACAACTCCAGCAGCGCCGCCATCGCTTGTGCCCGGCTGATCAACGTGCCCTGCTCAGGTCTCATGGTCATGGATGCAGCCCCTTAACGACGCCCTTGGTGATAAACAGCGCGACCGGAATCTGTTGCTTCCTGTAAGTCTCCGTCACCCATCTGAAATCGTCGGCCGCCGTTTTTTCTGTCAGCGTCCGGTGAGGAATTTTCATCGTGTCGAGAAATTGCGGCATGACTTCACCCATCACGAGATGCTCCGGCGCATCCTTCCCGCCTTGGCCCCGCCACGACACGATCAGGATGCAGGGTTGGCGATAAATCACGTTCAGCGAAATCAGCGTATTGAGCGACGTCCCCAGCCCCGAATTCTGCATCAACACCGCCGGCATCTTGCCTGCCATGTAGGCGCCGGCCGCCATCCCCACCGCTTCATCCTCACGCACTGCAGGGGTATACAACCGGCGGTTCATCAATTCGGCGATGATGCCCCCTAGGATCGAATCGGGCACACCGGTGAAAAAATTCACCCCCAGGTCTTGGAGCGACTGCACGAACACATCACTGTCCATCATACTGCTGTTCCTTGCTGCCCTTGCCTCGGTGCTTCTGCATGAGCATGCGGCCCAGGCGGTGAAAAAGACCGCGCATTATATGCCAGGGACTTGTGCTTCATCAAGAAAGCGCGACGAGTTGCCTTCACGGCTTTCACATGGTAGCGTTTGCGGCGAATTACCGCGCCGTGTCTCCGACAAACGCTATGAGACGCTTCCTCTCTCCGTCGTCGTTGATCCGCTCTTGTATGTTCATGTTCGGCACAGTGATTTTGGCAGAACCCCTCTGGGCCGTGTTGATGATGAACGATCCCAAGGGATTCCAGGATATTACCTGGGGAACGCCGCTGACGGCGCGCCAGGATTTGGAAACCATGCGGTCGGGGACCCACGTCGCGGAATACCGGCGGAAGACCGATCCGTTGGCGTTTGCCGGTGCCGAGATGACGAGCATCCTTTATGTCTCGATCGACGATCAGTTCGCGCGGGTGACGATCCGATACCAAGGCGAGCAGGTACACAAGCGGGTGCTCAACTTCCTCGAGACGCAGTTCGGGTCTCTTCAGCGTGTGCCCGGACAAATGACGCGGGGGCTCAACCAGCAATACAACTGGCGCGGCTCAGACACTGAAATCAATCTGACGTATCAAGCCGGTACGGAGCGCGGATACATCTTCATCGACAGCCGGACACTGGCACCGCGATTCAATGATGACATCACCGATTCGGCGGATTGATCCGTCACCCCATCAGCTTCGTGGATGGATGAAGTTTGTCATGGCAGGGTTCGCAGGCGTCCTGCTGCTTCAGGGATCCCAGGCGCCGGCTGTTCCCATACTCAACGATCCCAACGGATTCGACGGCATCCCGTGGGGGGCAACCGTTTCGGACAAAGACCGCTTCGTCAGCATCGAAGATACCGGACGGTTCCAGACCTATGAGTACAAGGACCACCCGCCGATGCTTGGCCCAACACCAGTCGATTCCGTCCGGTTGACGGCCTTTCATCACAAGTTCGGCCGAGTCACTGTCCGCTACAGCGGGCACGCCACCCATGACGCGATCCTGGCGTACCTGCAATCCCAGTACGGCCCGCTCGACCAAACACCGGGACAGATCGCCGTGGGCCCGGTTAAAGTCTACGCCTGGCACGGGTTCCAGACGGAGGTGACCCTGCGATTCGAATCGAGTCTGGACCGTGGCATCATCTTCATTGAAAGCGCCATCCTGCGCGAGCGTTGGGGAGAAGACGTTCCCTCAACGGTATTCTGATCGGCTCGTGCCGCCCCTTTTTCGCAAACTTTCCATTGACAACTGTCCGCCGCTTTCGCATGATGGGGCCCTATGACGAACGCCGCGAAACTCCGGGCCGCCTTAAAGAAACCTGGAGCCATCAAAATTGTCGGCGCCCACGACGCCCTGAGCGCGCGTCTGATCGAGCGCGCAGGCTTCGACGGCATCTGGGCCAGCGGCTTTGCCATTTCGGCCTCGATGAAATGCATTCCCGACGCCAGCTTTATCGACTCCAGCGAACAACTCGCCGTCGAGCGAAATATCGTCGAGGCGGTGAGCATCCCCGTCATCGCCGACTGCGATACCGGCTACGGCAACGCCCTGAATGTCATGCGCACGGTCAACGACCGGGAGCGGGCCGGTGTGGCCGGCATTTGCATCGAAGACAACGTCTATCCCAAACGATGCAGCTTCTATGCGGGCGTCCGCCGTGAATTGATCCCGATCGAAGAGCATTGCAGCAAGATCAAGGCGGCCAAGGCCGCGCAGATTTTCCCGGAGTTCGTGGTCATCGCGAGGACAGAGGCCCTCATCGCGGGGTGGGGTCAGGAGGAAGCGTTACAACGGGCGGAGGCCTACGCCGAGGCGGGAGCCGATGCGGTCTTGATCCATTCGAAATCAAAGAAGTTCGATGAACTTCGGGCCGTCTACAAAGCCTGGTCCGGCCGCGTGCCTCTCGTCGTCGTGCCGACGATTTTTGACCAAACCACGGCTGCGGAATTGGAAGAGGCGGGAGCCAAGATCATCATCTATGCCAATCAGCCGGTACGGGCGGCGATCCGTTCCATGCAGGACGCGCTCGCGCTTATCAGGAACGATACGCGGCCCGGCGCCGCCAACAACATCATCGTCTCGCTCCCTGAGGTCTACGACATCGTCGGTGTCCCCCAAATGGAACGGGATGAGAAAGAGTTCTTGCCGGTCGGTGGGGAAAAGATCACCGCCATCATTGCCGCGGCCGGATTCGAAAAGCAGTTGCTGCCGCTCATCGAGGACAAACCGAAGTGTTTACTCGACATCAAAGGAAAGACGATTCTCGATCGCCAGATCAGCGCACTCAACGAATGCGAGATCAAAGACATTGCGTTGGTTCGCGGGTACAAGAAAGAGGCGATTTCGCTTCCCAACATCCGGTACTACGACAACGACCGGTACGAAAGCACCGGCGAACTCTTTTCCATCTTCTGCGCCCAAAACGAACTAAAGGGCCGGACGATCGTCTTGTACGGCGATATTATGTTCGACCAGGCGGTGCTGGAGAAATTGCTGAAGAGCCCGGCCGACATCGCGCTGGTAGTTGATCTCGCCTGGCTGGATGAGTCTCGCCGTAACGCACAACCGACCCACATTAATCCCGATTTGGTGTCTCTGGCCGTGCCGCCCAGCACACAGGCCTTGTCGCGCTTTGTCATGCCGGAGGGCGAGCAGCGGATCGTAAAGATTGGCCAGCAGCTGCCCCATGAACAGGCACACGGCGAGTTCATCGGTATGGCGATGTTTTCCGAGCAAGGTACGCAGGCTCTCCACGATTGTTACCGCGCAGCGCAAGAGAAGTATAAATCGACCGGCTTCCACGAAGCCGGCAGCTTCATCAAAGCCTCCTTCACTGACATGGTCCAGGAACTGATCGACCGGGGCCACACGGTGCAAGCCGTTCCGATCTTCAAAGGCTGGATGGAAGTCGATTCCTTCGAGGAATACCAGAAGGCCTGGGCCAAGATCAGACAGTAGCTCCTCTTCTCTTTCTCCTTTTTCATTCCCATTGCTTCAAGTGGCCAGACCTTTTCGTCCTGTTGGCGCGCCCCTCACACGTATCCGTTCGGTTCCTCAAGCCATCACCTAAGCCACTGATTTAACAA
>JABMDG010000306.1 GCA_015904045.1 Nitrospira sp. | reverse complement strand
GTTCATCGCCGAAGCGCTCAACCCGGCCACGATCGAAAAGGTCGGTATCGATGAGGAAAAGAAGTCGGCGCTGGTCGTCGCCGCCGACTCTCAGCTGTCGTTGGCCATCGGCAAGAACGGGCAAAATGTCCGACTGGCCGCGCGGCTGACCGGCTGGAAGATCGACATCATCAGTGCGACCGAGTACGAGAAAGAAAAGGTCGAACGGGATAAGGAAATCAAAGCCGCCCTCGCGGAAGAAGCCGAAGCCCAGCGGTTGCAGGAAGAAGCGCGGCAGGCAGCCAGGGCCGAGGCCGGGGAAGAGACCACCAGCTAGCCGACCGGGATCTCCGATGAGCATGCGCGTTTACGAATTGGCCAAGAAACTCGGGATAGAGAACAAGGCGCTTTTGCCCGAGCTCAAGAAGATGGGCGTGTCCGTTGCGTCCCATAGCAGCGCACTGGACGACGATGTGGTGCAAAAGGTGCTGGAGAAACTTCTCCCCAACGTCAAGGGTGAAGGCAAAGCGGGTGAGAGACAATCAGAACAGGGAGTGAAAGTGCATGATACGGCCCACACCAAAGCCGGAGTGATGAAGAGTCCGGTTATCGAGTCGCCTGCGAAACCTGACAAGCGACGTATTTTGATCAAGCGGAAGAAGGAAGACGAACCGGCTGAAGCTTTTGCCCCCGCGCCGGCCGTCGACCTCGAGGCACCCGCTGCGGTTTCTCAGCCGGCTCCTGCGCCGAGTTCAGTCGTTTCGTCGGTTCCGCCGCTCGCCGTGGAAGCCGAGCGTGTTCATCATGCGGAGGTGGCGCCGCCGATCCAGCCAGTCCTATCCACACCGCCGGCTCCTGCTCCGATGGCCCCGGTGTCAGGAGCCATTGCGACCAAGGCTCCGGTGGGTACCCCGCCGAGCGCAGCCGCGACGGTGGAGGCGGTTGCCGGCAAGAAAAAAAGCATGGCGTTCGAGGCTATCGAGGCCGAGGGACAGAAAGACAAGCTCAAGAAGGCGAAGAAGCCCGGTCGGGTCAAGGACGACGAGCACGACGTCAAGTTCCGTGAAGATGCCGCCCGCTGGCAAGATCTCCGAGCCATTCCCGTGCAGCGGCGCGACGACCGCTCGAAACATCTGCATCACAGTGCGCCGAGCGAGATTACCAAGCCGCGCAAGAAGAGCGTGAAATTGACGGCTGGAATCACGGTCAAGGAGTTTGCCGAAGCGATCGGGCAGCGGCCGGCGGACATCGTCCGCAAGCTGATGGAGATGGGGCAGATGCTCACCTTCAATCAGCCGATGAATCTGGATGCTGCCTCGATGCTTGCTGAAGAGAGCGGTGTGAAGATCGAGGTGGCGGTAGAGAAAGGCGGCGAGGAATTGCTGCAAGATGTGATCGATACCAGCGGCGAAGACCGGCCGGAGCCGCGCCCGCCTGTCGTCACGATCATGGGCCACGTCGATCATGGCAAGACCTCGCTGCTCGACGCCATCCGGCAAACGAAAGTGGCCGAAGGGGAAGCCGGCGGCATCACGCAACATATCGGTGCCTATACGGTGCCGGTGCGTGGGAAACAAGTGACGTTCCTCGATACGCCGGGCCACGAAGCGTTCACGTCGATGCGCGCGCGCGGCGCGAAGATCACCGATATCGTCATCTTGGTCGTGGCTGCGGATGATGGGGTCATGCCGCAGACGATCGAAGCGATTCACCACGCCAAAGCCGCCGGGGTGCCCATCATCGTGGCGATGAACAAGATCGATAAACCGGAGGCGAATCCCGATCGGGTAAAGAATGCGCTGTCCGAACACGGGCTCATTTCCGAAGCCTGGGGCGGTGACACGATCATGGTGGAAGTGTCCGCCAGGCAGAAGACGGGACTCGATACCCTGCTCGAGATGATCCTGCTTCAATCCGAAGTGCTGGAACTAAAGGCTGATCCGCACCGGCCAGCCAAGGGGACGGTCGTTGAAGCCAAGGTTGAACGAGGCCGAGGCCCCGTGGCGACCGTGCTGGTCCAAAGCGGTACGCTCAAGGTCGGTGACGTGTATGTCGTGGGAACCTACAGCGGGCGTGTCAGGGCGCTGATTGACGATCGAGGCGCGAAGGTACAACAGGCCACCCCCTCTATCCCGGTGGAGGTGATCGGATTGCCGGGCGTGCCGTCCGCCGGAGATGTCTTCCAAGTGGTGTCGGACGAACGGGTCGCCCGGGAGATCGCCGAAGAGCGGGCCCAGAAGCGGCGGGCTGCCGAGCTGGGTGGTCCTGCCAAGGTGTCACTCGACGACCTCTTCGCGAAGATTCAAGAAGGATCGGTCAAGGAGCTATCCATCGTCATCAAGGCCGATGTGCAGGGCTCGTCCGAAGCCTTGGCCGGCGCGGTGGAAAAGCTCTCAACGGACGCCGTCAAGCTGCGCGTCATCCATAACGGCGTGGGCGGCATCATGGAGTCCGACGTGCTGCTGGCCGCTGCATCGCGTGCCATCATCATTGGGTTCAACATCAGGCCTGAGCCGAAAGCGGCTTCGCTGGCGGAGCAGCAAGGGGTCGATGTCCGACTGTACACGGTCATTTACGACGCCATTGCCGACATCAAGGCTGCGATGGAAGGGCTGCTCGAGCCGACGCTCAAGGAGCGCACGTTAGGGCGGGCCGAGGTGCGGCAGGTATTCATGATTCCCAAGGCGGGAGCCGTGGCTGGGTCGTACGTCATCGACGGAACGATTTCCCGTGCCAGTGCCGGCGTGCGCGTGATCCGGGATAACGTCGTGGTCTACCAGGGGAAGCTCGGCTCGCTGCGGCGGTTCAAGGACGATGTGCGCGAGGTGCAGCAGGGATACGAGTGCGGCTTGAGCATCGAGAACTTCAACGATGTGAAGGTTGGCGACATCGTCGAGGCGTACGCGATCGACAAGATCGCGACGAAGCTCTGAGCGGATGCGGGGCGGACATGGTGGTCGGCGTCTGCACCGTCGAACTCTTTCTCGCGGGGAGCCAATCGCTCAAGGATAAGCGGCAGGTGCTCCATAGCGTGAAAGACCGACTGCACGGAAAGTTCAATTTGTCGGTAGCCGAAGTAGACGGACAAGATCTGTGGCAGAAGGCGGTGTTGGGAATGGCCTGTGTGGCGAACGAGGGCAGCCACGCGAGTCAGGTGTTGGAACAGGCGTTGAACGTGATCAAGAGCATGCCTGCGGTTGAAGTCGTCCGAACCAGGTTAGAGTTGTTGTAGAAGCGGCGTGATGCTCGTCACCGGCCTTATTGAAGCAGCGGATCAGCGCATGTCCAAGACTACCTATAAGCGGGCCGATCGGGTGGCCGATCAAATCCGGATGGAAGTTGCGGATATTCTGATGCGGAAGATCAAGGACCCGCGTGTGCATTCGGTGACGGTGACGGGGGTCGAGGTGACGGCGGATTTGCGCATCGCCCATGTTTTTGTCACGACGATGGAGACGGGACAGGCCGAGCAGGAGGTGTTTGCTGGGTTGTCCAAGGCCAGCGGATTCGTGCGGGCCGAATTGGGGCGGCGCCTCAGGTTGCGGTATCTGCCCGAAGTCATTTTCAAGAAAGATGTCAGCGGCCTGCGCGGCGACCGCATCTTGCGACTCTTGGACGGGTTACACGAGCCTGTCGAACAGGTCGGCACCACACCGCAGTTGAATGTTCCAGATGCTTCGGATAGAGCGGGTTCGGAATCATAGGCCGATATGGGTACCGTGACGCACATGAGCCGACGAACCGCCGTGGCCGAGGGAGTGCTCGTGGTGAACAAGGAAGCGGGCTGGACCTCTCACGATGTCGTCGCCAAGGTACGCGGCCTGTTGGGCGGAGTGAAGGTCGGCCATGCGGGTACGTTGGACCCGGCGGCGACCGGTGTCCTGCCGATGCTGGTTGGCCGCGCGACGCGCGTGGCGGAGTACTTACTCGATTGGGATAAGGAATACCGTGCGGTGTTGCGGCTGGGTGAGACAACCGATACACAAGACGCGACCGGTAAGGTGCTTGCGCAAGCAGATCCGAGTGTGGTTTCCGAAGACGCGCTGCGTGAGGTGGTCGGGCGTTTTCGTGGCCCGCAACGGCAGGTCCCGCCGATGTATTCGGCCGTGAAAATTGGAGGCCGGCCTCTCTACAAAGCGGCGAGGGCCGGTGAGACAGTTGAACGGGCAGACAGACCGATCATCGTGCATGAACTGGACATTCTGACCGTCGATGGCCGGGATGTGACTCTGCGCGTGGTGTGCTCAAAAGGCACATACATCAGAACCTTGTGCGCCGATATCGGCCAGGCGCTAGGAGTCGGGGGACATCTCGCTGCGCTGGAGCGTCGTCGCGTGGGCCCTTTCTCCATCGAGCAGGCGCTGACGGTTGATCAGGTGGCCGATCGGTTGGCCATCGGGACATTGCCCCGGCATCTGGTTCCACTGAATCAGGCGCTGGACTGCTTGCCGGCCATGACGGTGACTGACGAGCAGGCCCGGTTGGTCCTGCACGGGGGCGCG
>JABMDG010000305.1 GCA_015904045.1 Nitrospira sp. | reverse complement strand
AAAGATCCGTCCTCAGTCTGGCGTGATCTGTTGCTCACCCTCGGTGATACCTACCGTCCATATGCGGAGATGCCGTTCGATCCGTCCTGCAATTAGCTGAACGTCGAAATAGTCTGCCGCGTTCTTGAAGGTTAAGGCTTGGGTTAAGGTGGAGGGGGGAAACTTCCGACGCTCGGCTCAATCTTCATCCGCTTTCCACGAGATCTCCGTTGCAGCCTTCCGTGCGTGGTGTTACGCTCACCGCATGTTGCCATTCTATCGGGGTCAATCGCGCGCGCGCGCCGTGTTAGGTCTTTTGACGATAGCCCTGGTGTCGGCGCTGTTATCCGGTTGCGGTCTCGGCTACACCATCATCAAATCGGAGGCCAAGCTGGATCGGCTGACCATTCCCATGACGAAAGCGCAGGTACTCGAGAACATCGGATACCCGGATCGCGTGTTGAGGGATGATGGGCGCATGCTGATCTGGGAGTATTCCCTGACGGCGAGAAAACAATGGATCTACGAGTTGACGTATTGCCCGCTCTCGATGGTGATCGGTGGGTGCGTCTTCTATCCCTTCACCAATATCGCCTCCGATCAGCGCGAGTATCCGCAGCATGTCGTGCTGATCGACAACGAACTCTGTGCCTGGGGTCCGCCGGCCGCCATTATGCAAAGACGGCGCACGTGTGCCACGGCCGGAGCGCCTGCTTCCATCAATGGTTCTGCAGCGAGGCCGGAGCCGGTGGTGTCGGGGAGGGGTCCGATCGACCGCGAATCGATTGACCAATATCGGACGATGGCGGTCATGCTCTTCGAAGACATGGCCGGTGTGCCGGGCACCGGGTCTCGTGTGGCGGGCATCGTCACGACGCTCATGCTGGATCTCGATATGCGGATGGTTGAACGGGCGAAACTGAATGAAGTGCTCCAGGAACAGGTGATTCAGTTGACCCATGCCGATGATGCGAATGTGCTGAAGGTCGGCAAGCTGGTCGGCGCGGAAGCAATTATCGTCGGGGAAGTACAGCAATGGGAACAGCGGCAGCAAGAACATGCCAATAGCGTGTCGTTGGCGCTGCGGATGATCGATGTCGAATCGGGCCTGCTGCTTTTCAGCGGACAAGGGCATTTGACCGATCCCACGATCGATAATCCGGAAAGTTCGGCGCGTGTGATCGTCCACCGGATTCTCACCCTGTTCGGATCTCAGACCGGTCTGTTGGGATCCGGGCGTATCGGGGTCCATTGGGAGTTGCAGGAAGAACGGGGAGACCGATTCTATCTTGTGAGAGAACTGCGAAGCGGCTTGCCGGCTGAGAAGGCCGGTTTGAGAGTCGGCGATCGTGTGATCGGGTGCAACGGGTTGCCGCTGGCCGACGTCAAAACGGAGCGCGATGCCAAGCGGATTTGCCAGGTCGAGTCAGGGCGGCGGTTGCAGCTCGACGTCATGCGGGAGGAGCAATTCCTCGATGTGCAGGTCATTGCGGAGAAGAGGCCTGGACTGTAGCCCACAATATTCATGACCGCTTCTACTGCAACCGCCGATACGCCGCTGCGACCAGCTTGGCCGCAAGCGTTGCGCGGCCAGCGGGCAGGCGCGCCCCTCGTGACCTCAACATACTGTTTCAAGTATGCTTCGGTCTCTCAGAACTCCGCGTGCCCGTCTCGCAAGGCGTCTTGGCGGTTTCGTCACGAACTGTCATGAATAATGTGGGCTAGGAGGGACCATCGTGGATCAATCGCCAGGAGTGCCGTTGAAAACAGATGCTTTGTTGCGAAAATTGCATGAGCAACCGCAGGTTCCGTTGACCCACTGGTTGCGGGCTCCGGCGCATGTGCACTACAAAGCCTTTCGCATGGCTGACCCGCCGGTGCAACGACCCGCAAGCCGGCAGGAATTCCAGTCGTTGCTGGGGGTGCTCAAGGTTTCCCAAAAGAACGTGGTGTTGCGGGAGGCGTTCGGCTATGGCGTCAAGGAGGAAGCGACCGGCGACCGGCTCATCGTCATCTGGCAGGCCCACACCGAGTATTATAACTACCAGCTTTGGCATCTACCCCCGCCGGGGAGTCACGATCTTGAGTTCGGGCCTCTGACCTTTCCTGACTATCAGTTTCCAAGTACGGCCTTGGGAACGGAAGTGTGCCGGTTGGATATCCTCTTGTCGGCAGAGGCGCTTTCGTCCCGTGAAGAGATGCGCTCGCGGTTTCCAGGTCCTGTGCTCTATGGGAGCCGGATTCTCAATGAGCACACGACCGTGATCACCAGCTTTACACCGGATCAACAGGGCAGGGAACGCTACTGGGTCACGGCCGGGCCGTCGCGCTCCAACGCGTCGCATCTAAAAGATATCGTCGATGCCATTGTGAGGATCGAGACCTACTATCATCTGTTGCTGATGCAGAAGCCGCTGTTCTCCGCCGCGATCGATCAGGTCTATAAGTTCGAGCAGGTGCATTTGCAGCAACGCGAAATCATCACGGGCCATATCGCACACGCCGACCCGCAGGCACTGCAGCGCTGGATGAACACCCTGACGCAGGATTTGCTGAAGACGAACCGGATGGCCGGGAAGCTGCATTTCGAGCTGTCCTCGTCGACGCCGTACGACAAGATCGTCCATGCGACGCTGGCGTCATTGGCGGAGAAGCCGCTGGAGTCCTATCGGCCGCTCTCCGACTATGTGCTGAGCGGTATCACCGGCGTGGCCGAGGGGTATCAGCAATTATTGAGGCGGATCGATACGTTGCGGAACGGATTTGAGGGGATCATTGCCATCATCCGGACGCGCGTCGATCTGATTGTGGAAGCGCAGAATCTCGCCCTCCTCCAAAGCGTCGACAAGACGACGAAGAGCCAGGTTATGCTCCAGCATACCGTCGAAGGACTGTCGGTTATCGTGATCGCCTATTACCTCGCCGGTTTGGCAGGGTATGTCTTCAAGGGGCTGTCAGAAGTGGGATGGCTGCAGAATGCGAATATTGCGTCGGCGATCTTTGTACCTATCGCCATCGGGCTCGCCTTTGCCATTACGATGGTCAGCAAGAAGTTCCTGCATAACAGGCTGATCGGCGAGCACCCGGCGCCGAAAACGGACAAGCCGGAAGAGTAGGCGGCAGGCTTCGTATGGCTGCAGGCGTAGCAGGTTGTGCTACCAGAGGTAATCTGCGTTGAGATTATGGACTCACGCTGAATGGCGGGTTCGTGTGATGGTTGAGTGGTCAGTGGAGGTCGAGGGTCTGCGCAAGAAATTGTCCGGTATAGGAGCCGGCCACCGTTGCCACCTGTTCGGGTCGTCCTTCTGCGATAATGTGACCACCTGCTGCTCCGCCTTCAGGGCCTAAGTCAATCACCCAGTCCGCCGATTTGATGACATCCAGGTTGTGTTCGACGACGACCAGCGTATTGCCGGCATTCACGAGCTTGTAGAGCACAGTGAGGAGTTTCTTGACGTCGTCGAAGTGCAGGCCGGTGGTGGGTTCATCCATGATGTAGAGGATGTTTGTTGCCGAAGCGTCTTTAAGCTCGGTCGCAACTTTCAATCGCTGAGCCTCGCCGCCTGACAGGGTCGTGGCCGATTGGCCGAGGCGCAGATAGCCGAGGCCGATCGACGACAGGACATGCAACCGTTCCTGGAGTTTCGGTGCGCCGGAAAAGAAGGTCAGCGCGTCGTCCACGGTCATCGCAAGCACGTCGGAGATCGTTTTGCTTCGATAGCGGATGGCCAGGACTTCAGGTTTGAACCGTTTGCCGTCACAGATCTCACAAGGGGCGTAGATATCTTCGAAGAAATACATCTCCAGTTTTTCCACGCCGCTGCCCTCGCACCGCTCGCATCGCCCTCCGGTGGCATTGAAAGAAAAATGG
>JABMDG010000304.1 GCA_015904045.1 Nitrospira sp. | reverse complement strand
TGTCATCCGCGACCATTTCGAGAAATCGGATGCCCATCGATTCTGGTCGCGAAGAACACACCATAGCTGTCCCAATCTTAATCGGTTCTTCATTGGAAGCCGGTTTGATGACCAGCTCGATAAACGAGCCCTGAGGCAAGGTTGCTGTCGTTTCGAGCGTGCAACCTCCCATGGAGATATCCGTCACGCGATTGTCCATCCGCCTGGCGTTCTCTGCGAGGAGGTTGGCCCTGAACGACACGGGCAATCGTTTGTATTGCCGGCGATCCGCGATGGAGGTCTGGCCTGGGGGCTGGGCCCGATAGACACGGAAGCGTGCGGTGCAGAGTTGGCACCGGAATGAGAACATCCTGAAGCGATTCAAAATTCGCTCCATAGTTCCCTCGTCATAGACGACTCGGACGAAGGGGGTTCCGCAACTTGGGCAGTGTGGATCTCTCATGAACTCTGGGGCACACCGGCGGCATCATGCACCGATAGCCGCTCCGCCGGTAGTTGCTTCCGTTGGCCCTCCAAAATCGGTTCAATATTCGCCGGTGAATAGGTGGGGGGCTTCACCCATTTTCCATCCGCCCGCTTGTAGCCGCCGATTTTGCTCAGATTCGACCGATGGACTTCCTGAAACACCGGTTCCATGTCGATCCCGTAGGAAACTGCTGTTCCATAGGTCACATACAGGAGATCAGCGATTTCCTTGGCGACTGCGGCGAGATTTCCGGAGGCCATGGCTTCCTTCAATTCGTCGAACTCTTCCTGAATGAGTCGAACGCGAAGGTGTTTCGTCTCTTCACTCACATCCATCGGGGCTGTTTGTGCCACAATCTCGAACTTACTGTGAAATGCTTCGACCATGGCTTGTTCGTCGGTCATGCTGCTCCTTCATTCGATATCAAACGGCAAGGTCTTACGCGGAACCACCTCCGTCGACTCCAGCACCGGGATATCCCGATCCGACGAGACGCCCAATTCTTTGAAACGCCGGGCTGCGGGAAGAATGCGTGTTTCAAGAGAACCGACGGCTCGGTTATACGCTGACACACTTTTCCCAAGAGCCTGGCCCACGTCGTTCATATGTTCAGCCAGTACCGCCATGCGTTCATACAGTTCTTTGCCTAACTGACCGGCTTCTTCTGCATGGGCGGTCATTCGTTCTTGACGCCAGCCGTACGCGACTGCACGGAGTAAGGCAATGAGTGTCGCTGGGGTCGCCAACACGATTCCGTTTGCGAATCCCTCTTCAATGAGTCGGGGGTTCTGGTCCAGCGCCGCACCGAGGAATTGCTCACCCGGGAGAAACAGCACAACAAATTCCGGTGCACGGTCGAACTGTGTCCAGTACGCTTTTAGCGACAACTCGTCCATACGGCTCTTCACCTGGGCTGCGTGGCGACGCAAGGCTTCCAGCTGTTGGGCCTCGCTCTGGGCTTCATGGGCATCGAGGTAAGCAGACAGCACGGTCTTCGCATCCACGATAATTTGGCGTCCGCCAGGCAACTGCACGACCATATCCGGTCGGAAACGCCCATCGTCGCCCGTGACGGATGGTTGTTCGATAAAATCGCAGTGGTCGACCATGCCTGCCAACTCAGCGACTCGCTTCAACGTCAACTCGCCCCATTGGCCTCGCACGGTTGGAGCCCGTAAGGCCTTGACTAAGTTTCCAGTCTCCAGCTGCAACCGTTGCTGCGATTCCGCTAGCGACTTCAAATGTTGATCCAATCCACCGTAGGCCGACTGCCGAGATTGCTCCAACAAGCGCAACTGTTCATCGTAGCGTTGCAGGGATTCTTGAAGTGGGCGGACCAGGGCATCGACAGCCTGTTGCCGTTGCACCAAGTCACCCTCTGCTTTGACGTGAAGGCTTTCAAACGACACGGCGGCGAGCTTCAAGAATGCCTCGTTATTTTGCTTCAACGCTTCGCCGGACAGAGCTTGGAATGACCCCATGAGTTCCTGACGCGTGTGATCAATGAGGACTTTCTGGTCTGTGAGCTGGCGAGCGGCGTCCTCCATTCTGGTTTCCGCAGTGACCCGTGCGT
>JABMDG010000303.1 GCA_015904045.1 Nitrospira sp. | reverse complement strand
CCCGACGCTGATCATTGTCGACAGCCATATCGCCTATGGCTCCCCCAACAAACAAGACACCCACGCGGCACACGGCGAACCGCTGGGCGAAGAGGAAATCAGGCTGACCAAACGGAACTATGGCTGGCCTGAAAACGAAAAGTTCCTGGTTCCAGATGGCGTCCGCGAGCATTTCCAGCAGGGCATGGGACAGCGCGGGCGAGCGGCGCGCACAGCCTGGATGGCCAAGTTTGAAAACTACCAACACCAGTTCCCCCAGCTCGCCGACCATCTCTCTCATATGCAACAGCGCCGACTGCCTGATGGGTGGGACAAGGACCTCCCCGTATTCCCCGTCGATGCCAAGGGAGTGGCCGGCCGCGATGCCTCGAGCAAAATCCTCAACGCCCTGGCGAAACAGATCCCGTGGCTCTTAGGAGGATCTGCGGATCTGGCCCCATCAACAAAGACCCGCTTGACCTTCGAAGGAGCCGGCGATTTCACTGCAACGGATCGCGGTGGCCGCAACCTGCATTTCGGCGTCCGGGAACATGCGATGGGCTCCGTATTGAACGGACTCTCCCTCTCCAAAGTACGTCCCTATGGCTCCGGCTTCCTGATTTTCAGCGATTACAGCCGGGGCGCCATCCGCTTGAGCGCGCTGATGGAAATCCCTGTCATTCACATTTTCACGCATGATTCGATCGGAGTCGGCGAGGATGGGCCTACACATCAACCGATCGAGCAATTGGCCTCGCTGCGGGCTGTTCCAAACCTCATCGTCCTTCGCCCTGCCGATGCGAACGAGGTGGCGGAAGCCTGGCGCGTCATTATGCAGATGCAGCACGAGCCGGTCGCGTTGATCCTGACCCGCCAGGCTCTCCCGACCATCGACCGGGTCACGTATGCCGCCGCATCCGGAGTGGCAAAAGGCGCCTACGTGTTGGCCGACGTGCCCGGAGGGAAACCGGACGTGCTGCTCCTCGCCAGCGGCAGTGAAGTCTCACTCTGTCTTGAGGCAGCGTTGCAGTTGAAAACACAAGGGATCAAGGCGCGCGTCGTGAGCATGCCCTCCTGGGAGCTGTTCGAGCATCAGCCGCAGCAGTATCGCGACAGCGTGATTCCTCCGACCGTCACGGCACGGGTCTGCGTGGAACAGGCTTCCACGTTCGGGTGGGCTCGCTATGCGGGGTTGACGGGCGAGATCATCGGCATGCAATCGTTTGGAGCGTCGGCTCCCCTTAAGGAACTCCAAAAGAAATTCGGGTTCACGACGGACAACGTTGTAGCGGCAGCGAACAGACAGCTCCAGAAACCCGCGAAAGCCGCCTGAGGTTTCTCATCACCGACAATATTGTCCGTTGCGCAGAGGCGACCTCACTTCGTCCCTTTTCATTGCACGGCATTCAACGGCGTTGATTAATCTCCGCAATTGCCTTCATGGCCTCTTGAGCGGCGCCCTGAACAGGACTATCCGTATCCTTGGCAATAGTTTCCAGGTCAGGGCTTATACGGCCAACCACTCCGATGCCAGCCAACGCTGCGGCTTTGTATCT
>JABMDG010000302.1 GCA_015904045.1 Nitrospira sp. | reverse complement strand
GATAATCGATCGACGCGCCCCCTCCCGTTGGTGGTCCGATTCACGCTTGCGTCATGCAGTACGACCAGCGCGCCGTCGGCCGTACGCCGCAGATCGATCTCGACAAAGTCGACCCCCAGATCAATCCCCTTTTGAATTGCAGCCAATGTATTTTCCGGAGCATGGCCTGCAGCCCCACGATGGCCAATCCTCAATACCCGGCGCACGGACCCTCCTTCGAACCTTCGCCAAAGAGAGAGACGCAGCTGGGGTTAGGAAGTGGCGAGACCATTCGCAAATTATGCGCATCAAGATTGCCGAGATATTCTTTCATCCGTTGTCGCTCGTGTCTCTTCACGAACTCGATCACGTTCCTGTCGATTTCCAGCAGCCCAAGACCGGGAGGGATCTCTTCCGGGCGGATGATGAACAGGTTCACGCCTCGCTCCTTGGCCATCTCCTGTGCGGCCTTGATACGATGGTGGATATACCGCTCGTTTAACCGCATGAGATCGTTCAATTCCCCAAGATCCCGCAGGGGATTTGGTTCCGCCCGAACCGTCTGTCTTGGAACATTGAGAAACATGAAAATCGTATCGCAGCCCAGGCTGAACGCCTCTTCAACCGGGAGTGGATTGGCGAGGTCTGCATCAAGGAAACGTTGCCCCTTCATTTCAACCATCTCAAAGAGGGGGTACAATGCCATGGAGGCGCGAATTCGTTGAAAGAAGAGATCCAGCTTGGCTTTTTTGCTTCGCGAATCGTCACCTGTATCAATAGAAATATCAGCGTCTCTATTTGAAAACATGACGGTCGCTCCGTCTTCATACCGTTCGGTCAGGATATGCCAGACAATGGGGCTTGCGAGGACTTTTTGCAGATCAAACTCCCCGCCGAGCCTGGCTAGCAGGGGCAACGGGTCGAGGAACGCCTTCATTCTCTTGAAATCGAAATACTTATCCAATTCACCAAACATTTCCTGGATTTCAGGCGCTTGGACCACTCGTCGGAACGACTTGTGCGGGGACGAAAACGCGTCCATGAGGCGAAAGACGACACTGACTGCACGGCCGGCTATACGAAGCGGCATCCGCACACCTAACGAGATGACCAGCGGCAGAAAGGTAACGGCTCTTCTCAGATCATGGAGAACCGAACCACTTGGCCCCCAACTTTGCGTGGCCTGTGGGACAACGCCCAAGAGATGGGCCAATCGCTCCCGGAGGAATGGATGGACTTCATAGATCGCATCCGGAGAGTTGATATACTTTTCCCAGACGAGCAAAGTCTTCTCCGCACCGGCGACACCTGGTTGTTCGACGAATCCGAGGGCATTACAGGTTCCAGCAGAAGCGCTCATGATGTGATCAGGAGTGAACCCCGCCTTGACCAATTCTGTTGCGGCGACCGCCTGGAACACGGCCTTGCAGCCACCACCACAAAACACGAAGAGAATCTTCGCGTACTTATTCGAAAGATCCTCACCCATAGGCCATCTCCGAATCCCTGCGACCAGAAAGCCCGCCCCGTTCACACCAGACAGCCGGATTCCGCAAAGCCCCTGTCTTTGCAAACATGCCTTGGGCAGAAAGGACTGAGTCGATGAATACGTATGACATCTGTATCGTCGGCGCCGGTGTCGTGGGCTGCGCCATCGCAAGAGAATTGGGCCAGCGGCGCTGGGACAGACCGCTTCGCATCGTCGTTCTCGAACGAAACCAGGCCGCGGGAATGGAAACCAGCGGGCGCAATAGCGGGGTGCTCCATAGCGGCATCCAGGAGCACCCACATTCTTTGAAGGCTCGACTGGCCCACGAAGGCAGTGCCCTGGCCGTCTCGTATGCAGCCAAACGGAGCATCCCCCTGCTCAACACCGGTATGATCATCGCTGTTGCCTGGGAGGACATCCGTCGGGGTCTTTGGAAGGAGGCCTCTTCGCTACGACGACTGTGGTTCAATGCGTGGAAAACAGGGACTCGAGTCACGTTCGTAACT
>JABMDG010000301.1 GCA_015904045.1 Nitrospira sp. | reverse complement strand
CCAAGAACGACCGCCCCCAGCACAAAGACCCCCGCAATCAATCGCAACCGTTCATTGAGTTTCATATTGCCCTCCCTTCCTCTTTGCCTGTGTGAGACACCGCCAGGACAAAGGATTCAGGGCGACGACGACCCGCTTAGCCGGTCTGTTCGCGCTTTCCAACACCCATCCCTTCGAGAATCGCCTTCTCAAAAAATGGTTCGCTGACGCCTCGTTCCATTTTCATCAGAAAGTACTTTTCCAAGGCGATCTTAGCCAGATGTACCCATTCAGCACTCACAATTCACAGCTATTCAGAATTACCGTCCGCCGCGCTCAGGCCGTTCCGCTCTTTCGTGCTGCGGCTTTTCCGGACGCTCCATGCGGATCTGCTCGCGTGTCCGTTCCTGCTCCTTGAGCCGGTCTGGTTCTTTCATCGGAAATAGATTCACGCTCGTTCCGACTTTTTGTTCTCTACGGCTGATTGCTGACCGCTGCGGCTACTCGCTCGATTTGAATCTGTACATGTCATGACAGGCCGTGCAGCGGGCCGTCATGCTCGACAACCGTTGCAGAAGTTGCTGCGGGGTCTCTTCCCGTACAACAGCATCGGCGAGCGCGTCCATGTCCTTATGGATCGACATACCCAACTGCTTGAAGGGCAACGGCAGCTTGGCCATGATGGTTGGCTCCACATCCGCCGCCATACTTATCCCCGCCGTCCTTGCGGCTTCTCGGATCAGCTTCCGATCGGGCTCCGCCGCCCCCAAACCTCTGACGATGCCATCCACGGCTTTCAAGAGTTGACGCATCTCCCCAAGGATCTGATCACGCTCGGCTCCCGCCAGCAGTATTTCCGTACGCCCGTCACTCCCCGTCGTCGTCCATCCCTTGATAAAGAACCATCCCAGAACAGTGATTGTCAGGATCCAGAGAACAAAGACCGACGTACACCAGCGCGATTTCATTTCTGTTGCTATGCCTTTCTATTCATGGTCGAGGCCATCCCGTCATCTCTTTGGACAAATAGACCACCTCTCCGACCAATCAGTCCTTGACGGGTGCAAGGAGAGAACCGCGGGACGGGTTCAAGAGACATATCCATCAGCCTTGGACATTCACCGGTTTCGTCGCGTGATGCGAACAACCGATCGAGAAAAGTAGCTTTTTTCTACAGCCGGCACCGAGCTGTTGTCGCAGAAGGCGCCAGCTGAGTGAGGTCTAATGCCCACCTAACCCATTTCTCATGTAAACCTAGTAGCGTGAGTCTAGTTAGTTCATGCCGGCACTATCCTTCATGGTTTCCAGCCGGCAGCTGAGTTTTTCGCTTCAACCATCAATGTAAGGGGAGGGACAGGTATGAAAAACAGAAGTAAGGCTCTCATAGCCGGTATGGTGTTCAGTCTCATGGTGATCGGTCCGCTACATGCTGCAGATCAACCGGGAGAGATTCCTAGTCGTACAGACGAAGCCAAGATGTCGGATGGTGTGATTGGTATCTCTCTCCACATTGGGGCCTTGCGCGTTGGAGATCCGGCCTCGTTATATGTCGGCCATGTATATCCTGAAGGGCCGGCCCACAAGGCCGGACTGAAGCACGGAGATGAGTTGGTGAGCGTCGACGGCGCATCGGTTACGGGAAAGACATATGAGGAGGTGGTGAAGATGGTCCGGGGAGAAGCGGGGGCCGACGTGAAGTTAACCGTCAAGCGAGAAGGCGTTCCTCAGGAGATCTCCGTGACACGGGTGGCCGGTACCACGCTGACGAAGGGCCGGGCGGGTCACGGCACCTACAAGGATAAGCCTGCACCTTAGACTATTTGCGTGCACATCTTCTCGGCGGCCTGATCAACCAATACGGAGGCCGCCGAGGGTGCACAGCCGTCGGCCAATGGCTTCGATACTTCCATCTGCCGGAGACCTCCAGCGAGACCGAATCATCAACCGCACAAGACTTGGCCAACCGCTTAGGCTTCTTTATGCTGAGGCTCGGTTATGTTATGGTTTCCCGACCATGAAGCCTGTGTTCACGACGACGGCCGGTGCTCTGTATCGGGAGGCGAGACCCACTGCCATAAGGCAGTCGCAGGTAGGAGGGAGACCTTTATGAGGCAGACGCTTGGGGTGCTGGGTTTTGCCCTATGTGTGAACATGACGGCACACTCCGTGACGGCGCTGGCGGCCGACGCCGGCAACCAGGACTTTGCCAAAGGGGAGAATCTGCTGAAGAACAAACAGTACGCGGAAGCGCGCGTGGCACTGGAAGCCGGCATCATGAAGAGCCCGTCGAATGTGCAAGCTCATTTCAACCTGGCGGAGGCCTGTCGAGGATTAGCAGCCTGGGATTGCGCGGAAGAACATTACGAGACCGCGTTGCATCTCGATGCGAAATCCAGGATCACGGGGAGGAGAGAGCCCCGGTTAAGCAAAATGAAGGTGTGGCAGTCATTGGAGGAAGTGACTGCGTGGCGGTTGCTGGAGAAAGCAAAGGGTCTGATTGCCAGTGGGCAGGCTCAGCCCGACAAGATGAAGCAGGCGGAGGAAGCCCTAGACGGCGCCAATGAGCTGGGCCTCAACAACGAGCAACAGACCGTCTATCAACAGTTGGAAGCGAAATTCCCTGGGCGACGTTCGACGAGCTCGCCGGATAGTCTGAAACCAGATGGGTCAGCGGGAGAGGCGTTCCAGACCGATTCCCGCGACGTACCAATGGCGCTGGTGCCGGCAGGGGAATTCACGATGGGGAGTCCCCTGAAAGCTGACGAAAAGCCGGTACGTCGCGTCTACCTTGACGCTTTCTATATGGACAAGTACCACGTGACGGTGGGTCAGTATGCCAGATATCTGGAGGCCACGGGCACGGAGGCGCCACCGGAATGGGATATTATGAACCAACCCCGCCATCAGAAACGTCCCGTCGTGAACGTCAGCTGGTCGGATGCAGCCACGTTCTGCAAATGGGCCGGCAAGCGTCTGCCGACCGAGGCGGAGTGGGAAAAGGCGGCGCGGGGGACGGATGGCCGCCTCTATCCCTGGGGCAATGAGACCCCCACCAGGCTCCACGCAAATTTCGGCAAGAAGGAATGGGCTCATCATATGGCCTTAGTACCGGTGGGGATGTTCGAAATGGGCAAGAGTCCCTATGGCATCTACGACATGGCCGGGAATGCCTGGGAATGGGTCAACGACTGGTATGACCATGACTATTACAAGAAGAGCCCGATGAAGAATCCTCAAGGACCGGCAACGGGTAAGTCTAAAGTCGTGCGG
>JABMDG010000300.1 GCA_015904045.1 Nitrospira sp. | reverse complement strand
TCCGAATCGGCACTCAACGCGGTGCATGCGCTGGAGGACGTCGGCTTCACCAACATGAAGGTGTCGCTCAAGGCTTCCGACGTCAAGCATGCCATCGATGCCTACTGGCTGTTTGCGATGCAGTCCGATTACCCTCTGCATATCGGCATTACGGAAGCCGGTACGGCCATGACCGGTGCCGTAAAATCGGCGATGGGGCTGGGTTATCTGTTGGCCCAGGGGATCGGCGATACGCTTCGTGTTTCGCTCGCCGCCGATCCGGTGGAAGAAGTCAAGGTCGGGTTTGAGATCCTGAAATCGCTGGAGCTGCGGCACCGCGGGATCAACGTGATCGCCTGTCCCACGTGCGGACGTGTGGAAATCGATGTCGTGCGTATGGCGAATGAGCTGGAAAAGAAACTTGGCCACATCAAGACTCCGTTGAACGTCTCGGTGCTCGGCTGTGTGGTCAACGGTATCGGAGAAGGCAAGGAAGCCGACATCGGCATCGCCGGCGGCGAGGGCAAAGGGATTCTGTTCAAGAAGGGCAAGCTCGTTCGGAAGGTGCCGATGGAAGAATTGATGGACACGCTGATTCAAGAAGTGGAACAGCTGGCCAAGGAAAAAGAAGCCGAGGGGAACGGAGAGGTAGTCGTTCCTGTCGAGTCAGAGGGCTGGGAACCGCTCGCTGCCCAGTCGAACCAACCCTCGACGCTTGGCAAAGAAATTCCAGTATTGCCCCGCCGGTAAGTGCTCTGCTCAGAAGCTCGCAATCCTGCCGTGTGAGTCAGTCCTCGGATCCCCCACAATTGTTAAGATAAGAAAAGTCGACAGGGTTTTTCGGTGGTGGTTCTGAGTGGGCTGACCGAAGGAATCGAAACCCATGGGCCATTGGATCGGTGAGTTCCTCAGGGCGCCTCTTTTTGCGCGCCTGCTCAACGTCGGCCTCGTGATCGCCGCGGTGGTGCACGGATACATCATCTCATTCGGGCGGTCGTTTCACTTTCGGGACATCGATATTCACCGTGAGATCGGAAGGCGCTTTCTCTCAGGGGAATATCTCTATGCCAATGACTATTGCTATATGTATTTGCCGACCACCGGCATCTACTTCGCTCCCTTGCTCGTTCTGGACAGAAACCCAAGTTTGGCCTTGCGCTACGCCGTCGCCGTCGGATGCTTGGTTCTCACCATCCGATTCATGCACCGCATGCTATTGGGTGCCGACGCGCTGAGAGGTGGGCGTCTTCTGCTGCTCGGTGCAGGCGCTGGGGCGTTGACGCTGCAATTCATCTTGAATGATCTCGACGACGGCGGGCCGCATCTCATGTTGCTGGGCATTCTGACCGGCGGGATCTATGCGATATGGACTGGAAAAGAACGGCTAGGCGCGGCCTTGGTCGGACTCGGTATCGTACTCAAAATCACCCCGGCGCTTTTCGTGATCCTGTTTCTGTGGAAACGGCAGTGGCGTGTCGCCGCATACACGGTGCTGGCTACGTTAGCCTGGATCGTGCTGCCTGTTCTGTATATGGGGCCTACAAGCTGGTGGGAGCATCATGCCGAATGGACGCAGAATGCCGTGTTGTCCGTGCTGGATCGGCAAGCGGAGGGTCGGCAAGAGAACGAACTGCAAAAGGCCAATCTCTCGCTCCGGCATACCATGCTGCGGTATCTGGTCACCTATCCTCCGACACATCGGCTTCGGCAAGTAGACCGTGGATATTACAAGCCGGTGATGGATCTGCCGTCACCGGTCGCAAACGGAATCGTCGGCGTTGCGGGACTCGGCCTGCTCGGCCTCTTTGCCTGGTCCAGTCGGCGCGCGTATGAAGGGCCTGGAGATCCCACGTGGGCGCGGGATTTCGCCGGGACCTTGATGCTGGCTCTATTCTTCTCTCCCATCACCTGGGATCAGCATCTGGTCTGGATGATACCCGCGGCGTTCATTGTCGTCGCGGCTGCGGCGCGAGCGAGGGGCGGGTTGAGCCGCGCCGGCTATGCCGTGCTGGCCGCTTATATCGTGCTCACGGTGGTGCTAAATTATGAAGTCGTCGGCAGGGCCAATTGGGAGGCGCTGAAGAGCTACCACCATCTGGGCATTGCGATGCTGATGTTATTCGGGCTGCTGCTCGCAAGCGCAGGTACGCAACACGGGCGTCCGCCGCTTCCCGGCCGGTCGTCCGGCATGGC
>JABMDG010000030.1:23041-24958 GCA_015904045.1 Nitrospira sp. | reverse complement strand
GCGGCCGCTCCAATCGTCACGCCGGGCAGACCTCCGACCATACCGGCCGAGGCTCCCACAGCCCCGCCGAGCGTGACACCGAGCACAGCACCCGTTGCAGCATTTCCGCTTTGACGCACTCCGGAACGCAACCCAGCGTCCTCCACCTTCATGCGGCAAATATCGATCTCCAGCTGAGCCTTCTCTTTCCCATAAAATTGCAGTTGCTTGTTTGAACGCAACTGAGGTTCCGGCCCTACACAAGCCGTACACCATGACAGCAGAATAAGAACGGCTATGGTTCTGCGACTTCTCGTCACAGGTTCCCTCTCTGATTATTCGCCGAGATGACTCTCTTGGGACTGATGTTGCCTCACGCATCATTTTGTACCCTATTTGCCCGCACTCCGCCCTCTTTTTCACTTTCTCGCACCACGGACGCAAACCACACTCCCACGCACATTGTCCGGCCACATGCCTTCCCTCTACTCCTACTACTCCGAATGGGGTATCGAGGTTGTTTCCCTTGCGCGCATCCAACGAGGGCCTTCCGAGGCCGCGCGTTGGGCGAGCACCGAAACAACCTCGGTACCCAACTACTCCCCTCACTGCCACCCCGTCACTTCATATCCCTTCTCTTGCAGGCATCGGTTGACGAAATTCGTATAGGCCTGAGTGGGTTGTGAAGGTCCAGAAGCCGCGGAGAATATCCCCGACAGCAACCCCCACACAGCACCGCTTGCCGCCCCGATCATTGAACCTCGGCCGACTGCCCCGGAAATAGCGCCGCCAACCGCACCGCTCGCCGCGCCGATACCGGCCCCGACAGCCGTCTTCGTCGCCACGCGCCCAGGCCCTCCGCCGCCCTCCTCTGCGCCGGCCGACTCAGCCAGCTGCTTGCAGGCATCGATATCCTGTTGGGCAACCTCTTTCCCTACTGACTGGAAATGCCCATTGGGATAGAGGACGGGATGCGCGCTGGAACAGGCAGTGAGAAGCAACAGCCCTATGACGGGAACTAACCACGCCTGCTTCACGTCTTGACCCCTCCTTCACAAACTATTAGGCATCAACCGGGCCCGGACCGTCTCAGCCGTGAGACCCTTCACACACAGCCGCTTGCGCCGTCCTTCCGCTCCCGCTTGAATGACCACGCTCGCCTGTGGAACACCACACCGGACAGCGATGAATCGGATCAAAGCATCATTGGCCGCGCCGTCGAGAGGGCGAGCCGCCACGCGAATCTTCAAGGCATCGCCATGAATTCCGACACATTCGGTTCGAGTTGCATTGGGTTGGACATGCACCTTGAGGACCGCCCCGGTCCTGCTCTCCTGGACGATCGCGCAGCGGAAATTCACGATGGCACGTCTCAGAATACGGCTTTAACCAGTTCGAGAATGCTGCGCTGCATGTCCGGATCGTCGGTGATCGGGCGGGCAATCGTTACATCGCAGGCTCGCTCTGCCGGCACTCCCTGCTTGATCAATGTGCCGGCATAGATCAAGAGTCTCGTGCTGACCCCTTCTTCGAGCCCATGATTTTTGAGGTTCCGAACTTTGCCGCCGAGTTTGACGAGACTTCCGGCAACAGCCCGACTCACCCCCGCTTCCTGTTCGACGACCGCAATTTCGACGTCGGCCGGAGGGTAATCGAACTCAATCGCCATAAACCGCTGCTTCGTGCTTTGCTTCAAATCCTTGAGGACACTCTGATAGCCCGGATTGTAGGAAATCACGAGCATGAAGTCGTCTGCGGCTTCTAAGATCTGACCTTTTTTTTCGATCGGCAGCACACGGCGATCGTCACTGAGCGGATGGATAATGACGGTCGTGTCCTTTCGGGCTTCCAGCACTTCGTCGAGATAGACGATCGCGCCCTGTTTCACGCCGCCCGTCAGAGGCCCGTCCATCCAGCCCGTCTCTTGCCCCTTGAGCA
>JABMDG010000030.1:20965-22941 GCA_015904045.1 Nitrospira sp. | reverse complement strand
CTCATACCATGGCCGGAGTCTTTCACGGCCAACATGACGTAGGAACCTTCGTCCACCATCACCGATTGTGACCGAGTCCCTTTTCCAATCGTGACGTTTCGAGTCTCGATCAGCAACCGCCCGCCCGTCGGCATGGCGTCGCGCGCATTCACGGCCAGATTCATGATGACCTGTTCAAGTTGCCCGGGATCAGCTTTGATCGGCCACAATTGTGGTTCAAGATCCGCCCATAGCTCGATAATATCTTCGCCGATCAACCGCCGAAGCATGCCATCCATGTTGGTGACAATGGCATTCAAATCGACCACCTTCACGGCCGCGAATTGGCGCCGGCTGAACGAAAGAAGCTGCCCCGTCAGACCGGCTGCTCGATCGGCCGCCTTCTTGACTTCTTCCATGTCGCGTCGGGAAGGGTCATCCGGGGCCAGACGGCTCAGGACCAGCTCGCTGTACCCGCGAATGACGGTCAACAGATTGTTGAAGTCATGTGCGACACCGCCCGCAAGCCGGCCTACCGCTTCCATTTTCTGCGATTGCCGCAACTGGCCTTCGGCCTGATGCAGCGCCTCCTTGGCTCGTGCGCGTTCGCCGAATTGCCCCAGCTTGAGCCCGACGTCCGCCAGCATATTCAGCAGCCTCTCATCCGGCTCCCGGACCTGCCGGCTGAAAAACTCGATCACCCCTTCGAGCTCGCCGCCGACACGAATCGGAAATCCAAACGCGCCGTGGAGCCCGCCTTTCGCCGCCATCTCCGACCGGGGGAGATCAAACTCCGTGGCAATGTCTCTGATCCACACCGGCTGCCCGCTTTCCCAAATCCGGCCCGGCAGTCCGACACCCGGCTTGAAGGATTGCGCCCGAGTCGCCGCGATGAACTCATCGGCATCGAGCGCCGCCGCACTCCAGTGGTTGAAACAGCGCAAGAGCCCCGAGGGCTTGTCTAATGTCCAGAACACGCCTAATTCCCACTCCAAACTTTCACCGACCGCTTGCATGACCTTGAACACGGCTTCTTCCAGCGTCGCGACGTCGTCCAGAACCCGTGTCACCGCATACTGCGAGGCCAGACTCCGTTCGGCTTTACGACGATCCGTGATGTCCCGGACAAAGGCACTGAACATATAGGACTCGCCGACGCGCGCCGGTGACACAGCCAGTTCGACTGGAAACTCATGGCCGTCTTTATGCAACGCCGACACCTCGATGCGGCGATTCAGGATTGAGCCGACTCCGGTCTGAAGATACTCCCGCAAACCCAGAACATGCGCCTCCCGGTCGCGCACGGGAATAACGGTCTCCGAAAGTAACCGCCCCACGGCTTCTTCTCTGGTCCACCCGAAAATCGCCACAGCCTGAGTATTCCAGTCCGTAATAATTCCGGACATGTCGATGGTGATCACCCCATCAAGCGCGGTCTCGATGATCGCCCGATTACGTTCCTGACTTTGCAGCAACGCCGCCTCGGCCGCCCGCGCCCATGCGCTCTCCTGCAACACTCGACGGTATTCCGCGCGCCATCGCAGCATCGCCCAGGACAACAGCGCGACCAGCGGCACCCAAATAATGGTCCCGGCGATGACAAGGAGACGACTCTCGGCATAGGCACGCAGAACGATAGCACCGCTCAGCGCGAGCGTTACCACCGCAACAATAAGAACCGTCAGCCATCCATACCGGTGAAATCCCGACGCCGGTTGTGATTCTGCAGGAATACTCATCGCTCACAATCCATAATGATCCAACTGTCAAGCACTGCCTGAGGATGATACGCCCGTTTGGCTTCGCGCAAACCCGGGAGGCCGGCATCATCCATGGCATTGATCGACATTGCACCGCCCCCGACTGCACTGCGGGAAGTTTCGCGGAACAGCCATTGGGCTAAGCCGGGCATTGACCGGTCCGCAACTTCCAGCAGCACACACCATGTCTGTGGAGTCAACCAATACCCGAACGTATAGGCCATGACCCTCTCCTGG
>JABMDG010000030.1:0-20865 GCA_015904045.1 Nitrospira sp. | reverse complement strand
GCGCTGAACGATCTGGTGCTGCTGTTGGCTCTCGGATCCGGCACCACCCTGCTGGTGACATGGATCGGCAGTCTTTGGCTAACCAAGAAAGTCTTGGCCCCGATCGAAGCGCTATGTTCAGGTGCCGAAACGATGTCGGAGGCCGATCTGGGGAAACGGCTGGCAATGGATTCGCCCTATCAGGAGTTTCGGCGGCTGACCCAAGCCGTCAACGCGGTACTGGATCAGTTCCAACGGAGCAGCGAGATCCAGCGGAATTTTTGCGAGATCGCCGCGCATGAGATGAAAACGCCGTTGACCATCCTGCGTGGGAACCTGGAAGTTGCACTCCTCAAGGCCAGGACTACCGAGGAATATCGTGAGGTACTCCTCAACAACCTCGAGCAAGTGGAGCGTCTCATCGGGTTGACCCGCCCCCTGTTGACCTTGGCGAAATTCACCAGCAACAAATCGCCCGTCCGGCTTGCGCCACTCGAGATCGAACCGCTGATCCAGGAGCTCGTGGACCAACTGACGCTACTGGCCGACGATCGGCATATCGCCCTGTTGTTCGAGTCCGAACCGGTCCCTCCGATACTCGGTGACGCCCAGTGGCTCAAACAGGCGCTGATCAATCTGCTCGACAACGCCTTGCGCTATACCCCTTCCGGTGGAACGGTTACCGTCCGATTACAGGCAGCCGGCCAGGAGATCTCGATAGCGGTCGAGGATACCGGCCACGGCATTGAGCCGGAACATATTCCGCATCTCTTCGAGCGCTTTTACCGAACCGACTGGGCCCGATCGAAGGATGCCGCCGGCACCGGGCTGGGCCTACCCATCGTGAAAGAAATCACAGAGGCTCACGGCGGCACCATTTCAGTCACCAGCCAAGTCGGCAAAGGCTCTGTCTTCACATTGCGGTTGCCCATCCTGACCCGTCAGACACAGGCAGTTCCCGCGTCGATAGTTTCGCAATAACCCCAACTGCAACGATTGCCGTTTTGCTCACGAGAGGTTCGGAGCATGAAGAATTCTTCATGATCCCATCATGGCGCCTTCATCTAGCGGAGGTAGAGTAGTGACACGAAATTGGAAGGAGGTGAGCAACTATGCTGGCATTAATCATTCTCGTACTGGCGGTAACTGTTGTCTTAGGGATCGCGTATAAAGTGTTGTCCATGGAGGAGTAGTTACTGGTATAGCCCCCGTTGCGCACAGGCCGGCGGATTCTGAGCCGCAGCTTCCTGCGCAGCGGGGACCGTGGAACATGACCGCTGAGATCCTAATCTTTGAACTGATCGTTACTCCCAGCCGTTGACTTCATAGCCCTTCTCTCTCAGACATTTTTCAACCGCGTCGGCATAGGGAGGGTCAGGCACCAGTGGTTTGAAGGTACCTCCGACCAATCCGATCACGAGACCAAGTCCAGCGCCAGAGGCGGCGCCGATTGCGATACCCGGCAATCCACCGATCACACCAGCCGAAGCCCCGACAGCTCCACCTAGGGTCATACCCAGCACAGCACCTGTTGCGGCATTACCGGTTTGGTGCACTCCGGTACCTACCCCCGTGGCCTCCACCTTTTTCCGACACACATCGATCTCTTGACGGGCCTTTTCTCTGCCATACAGTTGTAGCTGCTTGTTGGACTGCAGCAGCGGCTCCGGTCCCGCACAAGCCGCGAGGAACGACACCACGACGAATAGACCGACGAATTTTCTGCCTGCAGGCATCGCCACTTGCTCTCCTCCCGACCGTGCCTAAGAATAGCCTGTCTTGCGCATCCCATCGAGCAATTTCCTTTTCTCGTTTCTCAGAGACCAGACGGGTGGACACTCCACTGCGGGCATCAAAATACAGCTGACCCAGTTTCACTCTCTTACCCCACCCTGGGGCTGCGTGCGGGAGGAGTTCCTTCTGCGCGTATGCATAGAGCACCGCCCGTTGCTTTCGTCCAGATTGTGTCTCGTGTGCGCGATGCGCGAGCACATGCTGATCGTGCGCGGACAGCGGGCACGAGTGTTCACCCGTCCGGCCTGTTCGGAGCTTCTATGGGAATTCCCAAGGAACATCTTCAATTTTTTCAATCTAGCGGGGCGCATCCGTCGATGCTCCACTGCGCGCATTGCCCGACCACCGCCCTCAAGCTCTCATTCCAATACAATCTTGCGTGGGCGGGCAGCGAGCAAGGAGCATCGACGGATGCGCCCCGCACACCTCTCACTGCCATCCCGTCACCTCATATCCCTTCTCTTGCAGACACCGGCTGACGAAATTGGTGTAGGCCTGACTGGGCTGTGAGGGACCAGCAGCATGGAACAGCCCTGTCAGCAAACCCCACACAGCACCACTGGCCGCGCCAATCATCGACCCCCTTCCGACGGCTCCTGAAATGGCGCCACCGACCGCCCCGCTTGCGGCACCAACCCCGGCGCCGACCGCCGTATTCGTCGCCACCCGGCCGGTTTTGCCTCCCCCCGCCTGAGCACCAGCCTCCTCAGCTGCCAGCTTACAGGCCTCGATATCTTGATCCGCCGCTTCTTTTCCGACCGACTGCAGATGGGGATTGGGATACAAGACAGGATGCGCGCTGGAGCAGGCAGTGAGAAACAACATGCCGACGATAGCCCCTTTTCGTATTGCGTTCATTCCTTGCATCCTCCTCTTCTCTTCGGTAGCGCCAGTCGCGCCAGCACCGCCTCGGCCGTGATGCCTTTGATGATCACTCGCTTCGAGCGGCTCTTCGCACCCGCATGAATGGAAATGCTCCCCGGTGGCACCGCACAACACTCGGCTAAAAACCGGACCAGCTCGTCGTTGGCCGCGCCGTCGATGGGCGGAGCCGCAACGCGAATCTTCAGTGCGTTGCCATGAACCCCGATACATTCCGTACGGGAAGCCTGAGGTTGAACATGCACCGTGAGGAGGACACCGTTCCGAGCGTCCCGCACGATCGTAGGGAGGGAATTCACAACAGGGTACTGGCTAAAAAATAGCTTTGGCCAACTCCAGAATACTGCGTTGCATATCCGGGTCGTCGGTGATTGGCCGGGCGATCGCCACATCGCAGGCGCGTTCCGCCGGCACGCCTTGCCGAATCAACGTCCCGGCATAGATCAACAACCTGGTGCTGACTCCCTCATCCAGCCCATGATTCTTGAGGTTTCGAACTTTGCCGCCAAGTTTCACCAGGCTGCCCGCAAGAGCCTGGTTGACTCCCGCCTCCCGTTCAACCACCGTCGTTTCGATCTCCGGAGAAGGATACTCGAATTCGATCGCCATGAACCGCTGCTTCGTGCTCTGTTTCAAATCCTTGAGCACGCTCTGGTAGCCGGGATTGTAGGAAATCACGAGCATGAAGTCATCGGCGGCCTCCAGAATCTGGCCTTTTTTCTCGATCGGCAACACGCGGCGATCGTCGCTGAGGGGATGAATGATGACGGTCGTGTCCTTTCGAGCCTCCACGACTTCGTCGAGATAGACAATTGCGCCGTGCTTGACGCCGAGCGTCAGCGGTCCATCCATCCACACCGTCTCCTGACCTTTGAGCAGATAGCGGCCGACGAGGTCGGATGCCGTGAGGTCCTCATGGCACGCCACAGTGATCAGCGGGCGTCCCAGCCGATAGGCCATGTGCTGGACAAACCGGGTTTTCCCGCAACCGGTCGGCCCCTTGAGCATCACGGGCATCTTGTTGCGCGCGGCAATTGAGAAAAGCCCCACCTCTCCACGCACCTCGGCGTAGAACGGCTCCCGCTCGATCCGATATTGCCCGATATCACGCTCACGTCCTGGATGTGTCATGGAATCTTTTCTCGCCCTCTCGTCCGATGGTCGTTCTCCGAGACTCAGGGCCCGAGGACTCGAAGGCCACAATAAACACAACGGTGCCCAAGATCAAGCGATCAGAGAAGGACTACGGTCCAGGTCAAGTCCGCGCGACAGTCGCTCCATCCAATACTTCACGCACCTTTTGCGTCAATGCCTCCACCGTAAATGGCTTTTGGAGAAACGTCGTGCCTTCCTTCACTCCCCCCTTGGAGAATACAGGGTGGTCGGGGTAGCCCGACATATACATGACCTTCATGGAGGGTCGCACAATCGCCAGCTGCTCCGCGACTTCAGGGCCGCTCATCTGCGGCATGACGACATCGGTCAACAACAGATGGATCGGCCCCAAATGTTTGGCGCCAGTCAGCAAGGCTTCGATCCCGTGACGTGCGATCAGCACATCGTAGCCTTTTAACCGCAGGGCTTCCTCAACCAAACCCCGAACCGCCGGATCGTCCTCGACGATCAAGATGGTTTCGCGGCCCCGGGCCTGGTCGGCCGTTGCCCCCGTGACGGACACAGTCTGTTCCACGGGTTCGGCCTTCGGAAAGAAAATCTTGCACGTTGTTCCCTGCCCCAGTTGGCTGTCGATGCCGATCGTGCCGCCGCTTTGTTTGACGATACCATACACGGTCGAGAGGCCAAGACCGGTGCCCTTACCAGCTTCCTTCGTCGTAAAAAACGGCTCGAACAAATGCGCTTGAACCTCCTCACTCATGCCATGGCCGGAATCTCTGACCGCCAGCATGACGTACTCCCCTGCTTCGAGGGTCATCATTCCCTGGCGACTCTCTGCTCCTATCGTGATGTTTCGGGTCTCAATCGTCAGCCGCCCGCCCGTCGGCATGGCATCTCTCGCGTTGACGGCCAGATTCATGATGACCTGCTCGATCTGCCCGGCATCAGCTCTGATCGACCACAATTGCGAATCGAGGTCCGTATAGAGTTCAATGAGATCTTCGCCGATCAGCCGCCGGAGCATCCCGTCCATGTTCAGCACAATGGCATTCACATCGACGATCTTTGGGGACACGAATTGGCGCCGGCTGAAGGCCAATAGTTGGCCTGTCAGACCGGCCGCCCGATCCGCCGCCTTCTTCACCTCAGCAATGTCCGACCGGGACGGATCGCCGGGAGCGAGCCGATGCATAGTCAGCTCACTGTACCCGCGAATCACGGTCAGCAGATTGTTGAAGTCGTGCGCCACCCCCCCGGCAAGCCGTCCGACTGCTTCCATCTTCTGCGCTTGCCGCAATTGCGCCTCCGTCAGACGCAACGCCTCTTCGGCTCTGGTGCGTTCGCCGAATTGCCCAACCTTCAGCCCGACATCGGTCATCATATTGAGCAACTCTTCATCCGGCTTTTGCACATACCGGCTGAAGAACTCGATCACCCCCTCGACCTCGCCGCCGACTCGGATCGGAAATGCGAACGCGCCGTGCAGACCGGTTTTCGCCGCCGTCTCCGATCGGGGGAAATTGCCGTCCCTCACGACATCCGGTATCCATGCCGGCCGGCCCGTATCCCAAATCCGTCCTGGCAAGCCCTCCCCGGGCTTAAAGGATTGTTCCTGAGTCTTATGAACGAAGTCTTCCACGGCTAGCGTCTCGGCATTCCACACACTGACGCATCGCAAGACTCCTGCCTGTCTGTCCACCCTCCAAAATACGCCCAACTCCCACTCCAGGCTTTCGCCGATGGCTTGAATGATTTTGGGCACCGCGTCGTCAAGCGTTGCGGCGTCGGCCAGCACCCGCGTCACGGCATATTGCGAAGCCAGCCGCCGTTCGGCCCTCCGGCGATCCGTAATGTCGCGGACGAAAGCACTAAACATGTACACTTCGCCGATACGGGCTGGTGAGACCGACAGCTCTACCGGGAATTCCCGGCCATCCTTGTGCCGTGCAGTAACCTCGATGCGCCGATTGAGAACGGGGCCTGCTCCCGTCCTGAGATACTCCTGAATTCCCCGCACGTGCGCTTCCCGGTCGCGATCTGGAATGATCGTCTCGGTAAGCGGTTTCCCCTTCGCTTCTTCTCGAGCCCATCCAAAAATGACCGTGGCTTGGCTATTCCAATCGGTGACAATGCCGGACGCATCGATCGTAATGACGCCGTCGAGCGCGGTCTCGACGATTGACCGGTTGTGCTCCTGGCTCTGCAGCAACGCCGCCTCGGCTGCCCGAGCCCAGGCGCTCTCCTGGAGCGCCTGGCGGTATTCCATACGCAAACGAACCGCTGACCAGATGAGAAGTGCCAGGAGAGGGAACCACACGGCGGCGGCAACACCGCGTCCGGCCTGATCGAGCAGGAATATTCCGACACCCAGGGCCACGACCGTGATGACGAGGAGCAGAAACGGCAGCCATCCATATCGGCGAACGGCGGGTGGCACCTGCGTGGTTGCCGGAAGAGTCATGCGTTCATCCCTTCAACACCCAGTTCTCGATCAGCGTCCTTGGGCGATAGGCCCGTTTGGCTTCGCGCAGGCCGGGAAGTCCGGCGTCATCCATGGCATTGATCGAGGTGGCCCCTCTATTGAGCGCAGTGCGGCAGGTATCGCGGAACACCCATTGAGCCAAGCCGGCGATGGATCGATCCGCGACCTCCAGCAGGACACACCAGGTGCGTGGCGTCAGCCAATAGCCGAACGTATACGCAATGATTCGTTGGTCCATGACGGCCACCGTCCCTGACAGACCGATCCGCTCAGGTTCGGCCAGGACGCGGCCATGCGCACCCTTGGCGTCCTCAAGCAGCAGTCGCCCCATCGAATCATGAGACTGGTGCTCCTTGCTCAATTTCTGCGACGACCATAAATCATGCAGCGCGAGACAGCCGGTCCGGTGATGCGCACGATACGGATCGACCGTGATCGCGTGTTCGCGCTCTACACGGTTGCACAACGCCCGCTGGGACTTGTACCGATCGCCCGCCAACCGCACCAGCGCCTCGGCGGGATAGAGATAGTCGGCCTCCTTCGGCCGGAACTGAAAGCCACTTCGTTCCAACGCCCGTTTCTGCGGGCCCATCACATTCTCAACTCGGTTGACCGGCGAGGGCCCGTTCCACTCCTGCATCAACTGGAACGCTTCCCGCACGGCATCGTCCAGCGGTCCCGCCCCCAGCGGAAGGAGCGGCATGAACCACCCGTCAGGAGATCGGGAGAACAAGAAGAACGTCTCGTGTGATTCAATCCACCAGGAGGGCAGCACCGATGTCCAGATGAAATGGTATGGGAACCCATAGGCGGCCAGCGCGTCATCGGCAAGCAGTCCTGCCCGTTCCAGTGCCTGTACGAATCGCGGAGCATCCGACGGGGTCAGAGGCTGCAGTCGGGGATCGGGATGTGCCTTCTTCAACCGGGCCGTGAGCTGCGGGAGAGGCTGCACGATCACGACATCGTCCTGGAATCGTCCGATCAATCGAGGATTGGCAACCAACATCTCGACGATGTCTTCGGTCGCCAGCTCACCGGCAACCCGTTCTGCGTGCGCGGCAATTGTATCGGAAGCCGTGTCTCTCAGAAATGGGCACTTGGTATCCCACCCCAACACAACGCCTTTGCATGCCGCATCCCACATGAGAGCCAAGGGGTACAGCCGGCAGTCCAGCGGACGGACCTCATAAATCCCGCATCGGCCTGTCGTTGAATCGAAGGCAGGACAGACGTACCCTTCTCCCGATGGATTGGGCCTGAGATCGATCTGTGAACCGGACTCGTCTGGAAAGGACTCACGAGGCAGGCCGTGCGCCACCGCCGCGGCAATTTCTTGCCCGGCAAAATAGGGGCGCAGAAAGCTGTCGGCTTCAGGGAAACGGCAACAGACGTCGCAGCGGAAACAGGCGGCGTTGGGCACCAATTGAGGCAGTGATTTCGGCGCGACCACGGATGGTTCGGACTCCGCTACAAGGAGACCCATCGGCCCATCATACGACGCATGCCACATCGTGGCAAGCATGGCTCACATTCATTCATGCCACACCCTGAAGGATGGCAACCTCCACAAAGCCCAAGCCCCTTGTGGAGCCATACAGTGCGTGTTAGCATTCGACGCACGCCGCGTTGAAATCTGCGGGGGTCTCGACCAAGCAAAGGATTCTCTCATTGGCACAGACTGAGCCGTTGTGTCCCCCGCCGCAGACTGAACTGGCACTCAGCCGCTGCGCTGCCGTTCGTGCAGGATTGTACGCAGCCAACCTGTTCGCTTCGTCTGTAGGTGAGGCACCTGAGGATGTCCCCTCCACTCCACAAACGACCGCATCGTGGCGAATCAGCCCGACCCCGTTGATTCTGCCACAAGACCAGTTGAGATTCTTTACTCAGCTGGGCCCGCAACTCCTGTCGTTTTACCGGGCGCTGAACCGCCTCTATTATGAGAGCGTCAAGGGAAACCAGCCGGCTTGGGTGGCAGGCTGGCTCGATCAAGGCAAACCGGACGCGCTGGTGAACTACAGTCGCATGAAGCGGTTTCGGGACTCGGTGCCGCACGTCATCAGACCGGACGTGATTCCGACCCAAGACGGGATGGTCATTACCGAACTGGATTCCGTGCCCGGCGGCATCGGCCTGACTGCGGCGATGAGCCGGATCTACGCCGATCTTGCACCTCAGCCCTCAGTCCCCCGTCCTCAGTCCTGTTATGACCTTGTCGGGGGCCGGGACGGAATGGTGCGAGGTTATGCCTCAATGCTCCGATCGGCCCAGGGACAACACGCCGGCTGCGTGGCCATCGTGGTGTCCGAGGAAGCCAAGGACTACCGACCGGAAATGACATGGCTGGCCGCGCAACTCCGCCAACAGGGATTGCCGGTCTGGTGCGTCGAGCCGCGCGAGATCCGCTTTACGGAAGACGGGCTGCGCCTCCCCACGGACAGCGGCGACCAAGCCATCGGTCTCGTGTATCGGTTCTACGAACTGTTCGACCTGCTGAACATACCCAAGGCCGAATTGGTTCAATACGCTGTGAAGAAAGATTGGGTGGCAGTGACGCCGCCTTATAAGCCGGCGCTGGAGGAAAAATCGGCCTTTGCCTTGCTGCATCATCCCGTCTTGCATTCCTACTGGAAGAAGGAACTCGGCCCGGACTGCTTTCTTCATCTAACGGCCATGATGCCGAAAACCTGGCTGCTCGACCCCTCGCCGATTCCTCCCACGGCCACGATCCCGGGCCTCCACATCGGAGAACGCGCGGTTGCGAATTGGAGCGATCTGGAAACCGCTACCCAGAAGGAACGGCACTTTGTGATCAAACCCTCCGGATTCTCAGAACTCGCGTGGGGCAGCCGAGGCGTCTCGATTGGACATGACCTGCCGCAGACTGAATGGGCCGGCGCCCTCCAGCACGCGCTGGCATCGTTCCAGACCACGCCCTACCTGGTGCAAGAATTTCATAAGGGCCGACTGTTCGAGTTGGACTATCTGGACGAGGGAACCGGCAGGTTGGTCCGCATGGCCGGGCGGGCGCGGCTCTCGCCCTATTATTTCCTCACTGGCGAAACGGTGGAGCTGGCTGGTATCCTGGCCACAGTCTGTCCGGCGGACAAAAAAGTCATTCACGGGATGAAGGACGCAATCATGGTACCGTGCGCCGTCTCGTCTGATGCCCGGCAAGGAGGTCACGCGTCGAGCACCACTCATCAATCGTAACGCAACCGGCATAAAGCCGCGTTTCGGCTGGATCACCGATTGATGACTGACGACCGACGAATCCTGTTATGGCGCTCACGCTCTACCATGTTGAGTGGTGCCCTGATTGCCACGTCGTTCGTCGCAAACTGGCCGACTTAAGACTCGACTACGAGGACATTATTGTTCCCGATAGCAGGTCGATGCGAAAGCAGGTCTACGACGTGTCCGGTCAGTATTACGTGCCGGTGCTGAAAGACGGCGATCTCATATTGACTGAAACTGCCGACATACTGGCCTATCTGGATGAACAGCACGGGCAGGGCGGGGCGAAACGCGCTACAGGGAAGTTCCTCTCTCAGACCCGCACGTCGCCCGACCAGCTGGGCGAAGACGACGACCATCCTTCCTGCAGGATCAACTGAGGGGCGATTTCATGGAAGACTGGAAACAGATTCTCGCCAAGAGCATCGTCAAGCCGAAGGAACTCGCCGAACGGTTTGGCGTCGATGAAGAAGAACTCCGTGCCATCGTCGGCCCGTACCCAATGCGGATCACCCCGACCGTGCTGGGTACCATCAAAGAGAAGGGCGATGCGATCTGGAAGCAGGTCATCCCCGAAATGGCCGAATTGGCCGATCTCGAGGCAGAAGACGACCCGCTGGAAGAAGACCTCATGAGCCCCGTGCCGCACTTGGTCCACCGATACCCGGACCGGGTGCTGCTCATGGTCACGAATCAGTGTCCGATCTATTGCCGGTTCTGTACAAGAAAACGGCTGGTGGGGAAACCGGGCTTCCTCAAGAAAGGCGAATTGGACCGGGCCATCGCCTACCTTCGGGAACACACCGAAGTCCGCGACGTCATTCTGTCCGGCGGCGATCCCTTGTTGTTGCCCGATTATCTCCTCGAACGCGTGTTTAAATCCCTTCGGACCATTCCACATTTGGAGCTGATCCGTATCGGCTCGCGAGTGCCCGGTACGTTGCCGCAGCGCATCACCCCTAAACTCTGTGAGATCGTGAAGAAGTACCACCCGATCTATATGAACCTGCACTTCAATCACCCCGATGAGCTGACGCCGGAAGTAAAAGCTGCCTGCGGCATGTTGGCCGATGCCGGCGTTCCGCTGGGCGCGCAGACCGTTCTACTCAAAGGCGTCAACGACGACCCGGAAATCATGAAACGACTCATGCATCAGCTGCTGCTCGCGCGGGTGAAGCCCTACTACCTCTATCAAGCCGATCTGACCAAGGGCACGAATCATTTTCGCACCACGGTCGAAACCGGCTTGACCATTATCAAGGCGCTCCAAGGTCACACGAGCGGCATGGCAGTGCCCCATTTCGTAATCGATGCGCCGGGCGGCGGCGGCAAAATTCCCCTCTTACCGGCCGACTACCTGGTCCATCTGGACGAAGAGGGAGCCGTGCTCCGGAACTACGAGAACAAGACCTTCCATTACCCGCAACCCACTCCCGATATCCGGCGTGAACTCCCCATGGTCGGTGCCCGGTCACCGCATGACAACTCGCCGGAAGAGTTAGTGGCCTGCGGCGACAGCTATCCAGACCGTGACGGCTATGCATCCTGGGGCAATAGTTGCGGCGGAGACGCGGACGACCTGTGAAGACTGCATCGCCCCATGCGGGCATCCTCCCGTATCAGGACATCAAGCGGCTGATCACCAGTCAGGTCATCGCCGCGTCCCCTGCGGTCGAAGACCGGCAAATCCAGCCGGCCAGCCTCGACCTCCGGCTCGGACGCAAAGCCTACCGATTGATCAGCAGTTTCTTGCCGGAGCTCTCGACGATCTCCTCCCGCCTCAACGTGCTTGATTTTTACCAATCCGATCTCGTGATGTATGAGATGGATTTGACCGACGGAGCCATTCTGGAAAAAGGCCACGTCTATCTGGTGCCCTTGTTGGAGACTTTGAAACTCCCGAAAACCATCCGGGCGCGGGCCAATCCGAAAAGCACCACCGGCCGGCTGGACGTGTTCACTCGTATCGTCACCGATCTCAACGCCGGATTCGATGAAATCCGCGCCGGGTACCAAGGCCCGTTGTTTTTGGAAGTGGTCCCCCGTTCCTTCGCCATCAAGGTACGCACCGGACAATCGCTCAACCAAATCCGATTCGTCCGCGGCGACGCCACCGTCACAGACACGATGCTGCGCACGCTGCACCGGCGCACGCCGTTGCTCTATCACAATGATCCGTCCAGGAAAGCCGTAGGCAGCCGTGATTTTCGCGCTGAGCACGGACTGTTCCTCCGCATCGACCTCAAGGGGGACGACCGGACCGATTCCCGCGTCATCGGTTATCGCGCAAAAAAGAACAGCCACGTCATTGACCTTGCCAAAGTCGGCCATTACGCCGCCGGGGATTTCTGGGAGCCGCTCCACCGGCATCGACACGACAGCCTGCTGTTGGAACCGGAAGAGTTCTATATCCTCGCATCGAAAGAGCGAATCCGTGTGCCGGCCGGCTACGCCGCCGAGATGGTCGCCTATGAGGCGGCTTGCGGGGAACTGCGGACCCACTATGCGGGATTCTTCGACCCGGGATTCGGCTATGGCGCGAGAGGGGAAATCAAGGGAACGCAGGTCGTCCTCGAAGTGCGGCCCCACGACGTGCCCTTCTTGATTCACGATGGGCAGACGTTTTTCAAAGTCGTCTACGACCGCATGCAGGACGCGCCGGAACAGTTATACGGAGTCGGCCTCGGCTCATCCTATCAGCAGCAAGCATTGACGCTCAGCAAACACTTCAAGGCCTAAGTCATGACACCGCCCGACGCTCCCACTCCACCGGACCAGACGCGCCCGCCCGTGCATCATCCTGCTCCACCAGACCGGGAGGACAGCGGCAGCGACCACCACATGCGCGTGCTGGGCAAGATGGTCGGCACGGCCTTCATGTTTCTGGGTTTCTTGCAGATCTTTCTGTCGATCAGCGGCGGATTCGAGTTGAGCGGCGTCGTGGCCATGCTCTTGTACTTCGGTGGGCTGGCCATCTGGGCCAACGCCGTCATGGAGCATCCCCTGCTTCGATGGGGAGTCACGATTGGAGCCATCGCGATTGCGCTGGGCTTTCTCCAGTTCGGCGAGATTCTATTCTGGCACAAGCAGGTCATTTTCTGGGGCACCGTGGTCATCGTCATGTATTTTATGTTCAACGAGCCGAAGAAACCCACACCATGAGCTCGCAGGATGGCCAACAAGGTGTCCGGCAAGGCCGCAACGAATGAAGAGGCGAGGTGTATGTTTCGTATACATCGAGCCTCTGAATGACGTGAGAACGAAGCCCGACGCCTTGATCGCCATCCTGCACCGATGACAATCTCCGTCATCATCCCCACACTCAATGAAGAAGCCGTTTTGGCACAAACCTTGGCGCATACGTCAGCGTTGCAGGTGGGCGAACTCATCGTAGTCGATGGAGGGAGTACAGACCTCACGGTCCCCATGACCCAGACCTTTTGCGCCGACGTGCCCCATGCACAGCTCATCACAGCTCCACGAGGCCGTGCGCGCCAGATGAATGAAGGAGCCAAGGCAAGCCGGGGCGATGTGCTGCTGTTTCTCCACGCCGACACGCAGTTGCCGGAACATACCGGACGAATCATTGACTCGGCCTTCGCCGACCCCACGGTGGTCGGCGGACGCTTCGACGTGCGATTCGACAGTGCTTCCGTGTGGAGCCGGATCATCAGTGCGTTCATGAACCGCCGATCGCGCCTGACGGGGATTTCCACCGGCGATCAAGCCCTCTTCGTTCGCCGCCAGGTATTCGAGCAGCTGGGCGGCTTCGCGGATATCCCGCTCATGGAAGACATCGACTTCAGCCGGCGCCTGAAGCGAACCGGACGGATCGCAACGCTCAGAGACACCGTTATCACTTCGTTTCGACGGTGGGAGGCGCAAGGACCTCTGAGAACCATCCTCTTGATGTGGACCTTGCGGTTCCTGTACTGGTTAGGAGTCAGTCCCCATCGACTCGCTCAAGCCTATCGGGTGGTGAGGTAGTGCATGCCGGGTATTAACCCCAGCCCTCGGTCCTCAGTCCTCGGTACTGCTTTGGTAATTTTTGCCAAAGCCCCCGTTCCCGGCCAGGTAAAGACACGTCTCTGCCCCCCGCTGACACCGGACGAAGCCGCCACACTCCACGGGAGCTTCGTCCTCGACACGCTGGAACGGACGAAAGAGGCAGTCTCCAAATTCAAATTGCCCCTCGACCGTTATCTCGCCTGCGCCCCGTCTTCCACCCATGTGTTTTTCAAGATCATGGAAGAACGGCAGGGCGTAAGGGTGATCGATCAAGTGGGCGACGATCTCGGATCGCGGATGAATCAGGCCTTCGAAGCCTTGTTCAAGCAGGGATACAAGCGTGTCCTGATCATCGGAACCGACGCGCCATCACTGCCGCTCGAGTATTACAAACACGCTATCACGCTGCTGGAAACCCACGACCTGGTGCTCGGCCCGGCCCTTGACGGCGGATATTACCTGATCGGCCTCACCCGACCGATACCCGATCTCTTCACCGGCATCCCCTGGTCCACTGAACAGGTGCTTGCCCTGACACAAGAGAAGGCCGGAGCGCTCGGACTCAAAACGGCTCTACTCGCTCCATGGCGCGACGTCGATACGATTGCCGACCTCCAAACGCTCATCGAGTCCAGCGCGCTCGATGCCAAAAAGTCGAAGCACGAGCAGTCGTTCACCAGCCGCACCGCCGGTGCGTTGCAACTGCTCGCCAAACGGCTGCGGGCGAGAGCATAATGGATTACCACTTCTGAATCGGAGAGCAGGCTATGATACAGCCCGTCGCACTCATCACCGGCGGAGCCAAAGGCATCGGACGAGGGGTCGCCGTGGATCTCGCCGCCCGACACTGGAGGATCGCCTTCTGCTATCGAACCAGTGAAACCGAGGCACAGAAGACCGCAACGGCCATCAAGGAACAGGGGGGAGAGGCCTGGCCGATTCAGTGCGACGTGTCGAACCCGGATGCGGTGAAACGCCTTGTGGCGCAGGTCGAGGACAAATGGGGCCGGATCGACGCGCTGATCAACGGCGCCGGCCCGTACCATCGTATCAACCTGCTCGAAGAGACCGTCGATGGATGGAACGAGATGTTCGACGGGAATCTGCATCCCATTTTTTATCTGGCCCAGGCAGTGGCACCGGGCATGAAAGCCCGTAAAGCCGGCCGCATCATCAGTTTCAGCATGGCCAACGCAGACCAGATGATTTCCCAACCGGACGTCACGGCCCACTACATCGCCAAAGCCGGCGTGCTCATCTTGACGCGCACCCTGGCCAAACTCTTGGCGCCCTACGGCATCACGGTGAACGCGATTTCCCCGGGTTTTATCGATTCGGGCAGCGCACCGCCGGGTGAACTGGCCTCCATGACCAAGCGCATTCCCGCCGGCTATATCGGCACCGTTGACGACACCGTCGCCGCGGTCCGGTATCTGCTCAGCGATGAAGCAAGGTACGTGAATGGGGCCAATATTCAGATTAGCGGGGCATGGGGGATATAGGGGAATGGAGCGACACCTCTGTCGCTTCCTTGCTCACTGAACGCGCACCAAGAATGATCGTAGTTTCAAATCAAGGGCTGTGCTCGCTCAATGTGCGCAGTGGAACCGACAGAGGTACCGCCCCTTAGGAAGAAGACAGCGCTCGGTCAATGCGCGCTGTGTGAACCCATGCCCATCCTCACAGAAGGGGAAGCAGGAGCAGAAAACGCAAAGGGAGATTCAGGAAGGAGAGGCCAATGCGATCAGAGCAAGAACGGGAGAGCCATCGCCGATTTGTCCAAGCCCTTCAGCATGAACATCTGACGTGCGCCAAAGCTGGCTGTGGTGGAGCGATGGACGTCACCGATCACACCCCGCACGGCGCCCGCATCAAAACCTATGAAGCCGAATGCGAACGGTGTCACACTATCGAGACGATCACCGGCAAGGAGGAACACCAGCCCTCCTGGGATGTGGCCTCCATTACAATGATGGCCGAGGTCCACCTGCTCCACGAACAACCGACCTGCCCGTTCGATGACACCGATATCGCGCGCGATGGATTCCGGCGTGTCGGTGGGAAAACCCAAAATATACCCGGCCACCGTCGTGCAGTCGTGGTCTTTCCACGCTTGCAGCATTTTCCGGTATTGCCAGATCTTGTTTTGCAGCTTCTTCGCCCCGGCGAGCGAATCGGGGTTGAGGTTTTCAAGCCCGATAAAAATGTTATTGCAGCCGGCTCTGGCGCACTTTTCGATGAACCGCGGAATTTTATAGGCGCCGACATCCACCTGGGCGGTAAACGAGATCGCCAGCCCCTCCTCTTCCCGCATCTGAATGCACCGGTCGAGAATCGCCTCCCAGTTGCTGTTCCGCGCAAAATCGTCGTCCGTGATAAAGAATCTGCCGACTCCCTGCCGCAGATTGGCCCGGATGATGTGCTCGATATCATCCGCCGAGCGGTAGCGAGACTTGCGCCCCTGCACATTGATGATCGTGCAGAAGCTGCATTGGAACGGGCATCCTCGTCCCGCATCGAAGCTGGAGAGCCTGCGAAATGTGTTCTGCACGATCTGAACGGGCAAAAAAGGCGACGGTGAGGACTCGAGACTCCGGCCCTCGTTCAGGAAATTGTACAGAGGCTTGATCTTCCCTCCGTAGGCATCGCGCAAGACCTCATCCAAATGGCCTTCCGCTTCTCCGGCAAACAGGCTGATGCCCTTCTCTCCGGCGGCTTGAAGATCGCGTGGCAATGTAGGAAGCATGGCGACAGAGCCGCTCACATGGAACCCGCCGATGGCGACCGGAATATTCGCCTTGAGAAAGTGGTCAGCCAGATCGACCGCGCGCGGGAACTGATTGGTTTGCACCCCGACGAAGCCCACCATGCCGGACGCATAGCCCTTCATTTTTCGAATGATGGATCGGATGGGAATGACGGTGTTCGTTTCGTCGTAGAGGTCAATATCAATGGCGACGTCCTCGCCCAACACCTTGCGCGCCTCACAATCAAGCGCGAGACCGTTCAAAACGGCGAGTGTGTTCGAGGGAATGGCCGAACGAATCCACTGAATCACGTAGCCATCCTCGTCGTAATGGGACGGCTTGATGAGAACGAGGAGAAAGTTCTTGGGTGATCCCATTGCCTGCTGTCCTTGCGCCGTCTAACTGGTTTTTCTGCCATCGATATGCACGATGAAAGCTAGGACGATTGCGTAGCGATGTCAAGAGAATCAGGCTGCACTGGCCAGACCGCACTCATCTAGCCCCCATAATTCACGGGCGCTTCTGCTGCCATTGCCGATCCGCTGTTCCAGCCTTCGTCGCTCGTATCTCGTGAAGCGTGAAGCGCGGGACAAAAGGAGTGTGCATACATCTTTGTTTGCGAGATACGAAATACGCTTCACGAGATACACGATTCAACCAGATTTTTCGATGAACTGTCACGAATAATGCGAGCGAATGACCACGGCCCGCGCGCTGGCCATCACGCCATCTCTCAGGTATACTCCGGCGCTGCATTACCACTGTTCAAACACCATTTATTGTCATGCAGACTTCAGCCTCAGGCATAGCGAACCCTCTGACAACATGCGACGTCCTCGTGGTCGGAGGCGGCCCGGCCGGCTCGGCCATTTCGGCGCTGCTGGCAGAAAAGGGATGGGACGTGCATGTGCTGGAGAAAGACCGCCACCCGCGCTTCCACATCGGCGAATCGCTGCTCCCTCATTCACTGCCGATATTGGAACGATTGGGCGTGCTCCCGGAAGTCGAAAAGATCGGCATCGGTCTGCTGGCCCTCGTATATCAGCACCCGAAAGGTGCCGCTGGAGCAATTTCTGTGGGATACGATCGCCCTCTGCGCTCCCGTGGCGGAACGTATGACCAGGGCCACACTCATCGGGCAAGCCTACGCGGCCGCCAACTACTCCTATCGCCGCTCGACCATGCGTGGCGACGGATATTTGATGGTGGGCGACGCCTTCGCTTTCATCGACCCGGTGTTCTCCAGCGGTGTGCATCTGGCGCTCAATAGCGCCACGCTGGGCGCCGACGTCGTCGATGCCTATTTGCGAAAGTCCCCGGCATACCACCGGTCCGTCCGGGAGTTTGAACGGACTGTTCGCTTGGGCGTGAAAACCTATTCCTGGTTTATCTATCACTTCACCCAGCCGGCCTTCCGCAACCTGTTCATGTCCGAAAGATCCAAATTCAAAATGGAGGAGGCTGTCCTCTCCATTCTGGCCGGCGACGCCTTCGGAAAATCTCCGATCAAGTTCCCAATCCTCCTGTTCAAAATCGCCTATTATCTCGTCTATCTGTTCAACTTCAGAGAGAATTGGACGGCATTCCAGCGCCGCATCCGCGGCGTGCCCGAAACCGTGACGACGCTCAAAGATTATGCCGTTCACGATCGCCGATAACGAGAGCGGAGCAGTGCGACTGTGAAATCGACAACTATTCCACCATTCACCATGACGGCCCGGCGAGTGTCAGGAACAACCGCCCGACCGGATGTGTCGTATGTCGAGTACGCACAGCTCCCGTTCATGCTGACTAAAACCGGACCGTACCCCATGGCCGTCGTCACATTCGGACCGGCACTGTCCGGTGCGTTTCCCTGTCCGGTCATTACGCTCGATCTCCCTCAGATCGACGGCCCCCCTATGGCCGAAGTCTGGACAGGCGAGAAGCCCGTACAGCTCCACACAGACCCTGACTGTTCAATCGCCATGAACGGCACCTTTCTTATCGGTTCAATGAGTCTCAATGAGGACGCGGACCGGTCCATGGACGCCGCAGCCTACGAGGCCTACAAAGCCATGCTCCATCAGCTCCACACCTTGGGATACCCCTTTTTGTGGCGGATCTGGAATTACTTTCCCCACATCAACGACGATCAGGACGGGCTCGAACGGTATCAACGGTTCTGCCTGGGGCGCCATCACGCGTTGACCGAGGTGCTGGACGATTTTCCCTCTTCCCTGCCGGCTGCAACAGCCGTTGGAACGAAATCCGGCCCGCTGCAAATCATGTTTCTCGCCGGGACGCAGCCTGCGACACATCTCAGCAATCCGCGCCAACTGAACGCCTACGACTACCCTCAGGACTATGGGCCTCGCAGCCCATCATTCGCCCGAGCCACGCTCACTCGGTCGGGGGAAGAATGCCGGCTCTATCTCTCCGGCACTGCGAGCGTTGTCGGGCATGCAAGCCGCCATGCCGGACTGCCGCGCGCGCAAACGGAGGAAACGATTCGGAACATCCAGGCTGTCTTCGAGCAGGCACAGCATGCCGCAGGCTTCGACCTCCTCGGCACGCAGAAGAACAGGCGGTCGAAATCACCATGGCCGGCCCCTGCAATCCAAGACAGGTCCTCACGAAATGCCCCAGAGAAAACATGTTATGCGTATATCGATACCGCGGCCTGTACCAGTCCGGAAGCCGATCGGTGGAAGGATCGCGCTCGCGGTAGGCATGTTCGGTTTCGAGAATCCCGGACGTGCTGGTGCCCATCACTACGGCGATCCGATGGGCGCCGTATCGCTGTTTCGCCTCCGCCGCCGCCACCATGAAACCGTCCTGCTGAAGACCGAGCCAGGCCAGCCGGTTGTTGCGGCAGTCGAAGGCCCGCAGTTCGTCATCGAGTGAAAAATCCTCGAGGCCGGCTACTCGCCCGATCGATGTTTTCAACGTCACATCTTCGAAGTCGCACGGCTTTAACCCGGATCGCCGCTCCTGGAGAGCCTGAAGAGCGGGGCCAACCCCTCGGCCGTTGGCCGTCACAAGGGTATAGGCGGACAATGTCAGGGGAGTCATCGGTTTTGGATCAGGCATCAGTCACCTCCCGCTGCGCCATCAACCCTGAAAAGAGCAGGCAACACAACGATCCGCAGGCTGCGGTCAATCCAATTGCATGGAGCACGGGGATCTTCGAGAAGGCCAACAGGCCGAACACGAGAATCGTCGTCGTGCTACAAACCAGTAGCCCAAAAACGGTCTTGGCTCGCTCGATTTCAGTCCCCTCCCGTCGATTGAAGAACAGAGAATAATCGAGCCCCAACCCGATCACAAGCAGAAAGGTTGCCACATGAAATAACGAGAGCGACTCGCCCGATCCTTTTAAAACAGCAACCACAACGATCAAGGCGCAGCCGATCGGAGCAAGTACCGGTCCGAGCCGAGTGATCGATCCCAATCCGACTGCCAGCGAAACCGTAATGGCCATTGTCCCCCACCCCACTAATTGCATCATCCGATTGCGATAGGCCCGCATCAGCCGGTTCGACTCTTCCTTCAAGTCCACATAACTCACCGAGGTGTCTCCCCAGCTTGCCGCTGCCGTCGCAAGCTGGGTCCGATCAAGGACTCCACGGAGCGGAACAATCGCCAGCCATTCATCCTGATGGGAGAACAGTAACGACTCCAATTTCATGCCCAACGTCGTCCCCCTGAATGTATTCCGATCGATAAACGGCAGACTCCGTGCCTCATCGACCGCCGTCACGAATGGAGCGAACAGCCCGGGCATAAACGGCAGGCCCTTCTGCGCTGCATCGAGATTCCTTTCAAGCACGTCCCGATCAGGCAAAGCCTTCAGCCGTTCCTGCTGCACATGCTGGCTCGGCAGATAGCGCGAGACAATGTCGTAGCCGGACAACACACGACCTTCTCGCAGCTGCTCCAGCCTCGGCATCATGGCTTCTGCCTTCATCAAGAGAGCCTCGACGCTCGTCCCCTCGACGACGAATAGATCCCGCACATCCGGCGCACCCAGTTCCTGTCGCAGATGCTGATCCAGCTCCTTCTTGTCCGCCGACAGGGGACTCAGGCCTTCCAGATCTTCCTGCCAGAACGGCGTATCAGACCATATCAGTACAATTGTCGCAAGAATGACCGCCAGCGGCACCACAATCTTCGCTTTCGGCAGACCATCCACCAAGCGCCCCAAATCCGGCCGGATTTCGCGAGGAACAAATCCGGCAGGGATACAGACAGGCAGCACCCAACGAGTCACCACCGCTGCCGTTCCCAGCCCGGCCACCGCAAAGAGCCCCAGTTGCGCCAAGGCAGGAAAGCCGGCAAGCAGCAACGATGAGAATCCGATGGCCGTTGTCACAATCCCCAGCCGCATCGTCGGCCAGATCGCACGCATCGTCGTCTGGGCAGACTCCTTCCTGGTCAGATGGCTGAACAAATGAATAGGGTAATCGTCCACGACGCCCAACAACGTGATGCCGAACCCCAACGTGATGCCATGAACGAATCCGAACCAACTATTCACGGCAACCAGGCCGGCCAGGATTCCGCTGGTCAGCGGAATCAGACTCAAGACCATCAGGGTGATTGATCGATAGGTGACGCAGAGAAAGACAACGACCAGCAGGG
>JABMDG010000003.1:29329-42625 GCA_015904045.1 Nitrospira sp. | reverse complement strand
GGCGGCGTTCATTGACGCGGAACATGCCCTGGATCTCACCTATTCGAAAAAACTGGGTGTGCAGGCCGACGATTTACTTGTGTCGCAGCCGGACACGGGGGAGCAGGCCCTGGAAATCGCCGAAACCCTCGTGCGCAGCGGGGCGGTCGATTTGATCGTGGTCGACTCGGTAGCGGCGTTGACGCCGCGCGCTGAGATCGAAGGTGAAATGGGCGATGCCCACATGGGGTTGCAGGCGCGATTGATGTCGCAGGCACTGCGCAAGCTGACGGCGGCGATCGCGAAGTCACTCACAACGGTGATCTTTATCAACCAGATCCGGATGAAGCTCGGCGTGATGTTCGGCAATCCGGAGACAACGACTGGCGGGAATGCGCTCAAGTTCTACTCGTCGGTCCGGCTGGATATCCGCCGCATCGAGTCCATCAAGGAAGGCCAAGACGTGATGGGAAGCCGCGTGCGCGTTAAAGTGGTGAAGAACAAGATGGCGCCGCCGTTCCGGCAGGCCGAGTTCGACATCATGTTCGCCGAAGGCATCTCCAAGACGGGCGAGCTGGTCGATCTCGGCGTCGAGAAGCGTGTCATCGAAAAGTCCGGCGCCTGGTACTCGTATAAAGGCGAACGGATCGGCCAGGGACGTGAAGCAGCCCGGGAGTTTTTGAAGCAGAACAATGCCGCTGCTCGCGAGATTGAAACCAAGTTGCGCGAGTTGGCCGGTGTGCCGGGGCGAGGCGAGAAGAAGGTCGAGGTCAAGGCCGAACACAAAGACGAGAAGCCGGCAGCCAAGGGTGATGACAAGCGGGCGCACCGGTAAACGGCCGGGGCCATCAATACCGGACCGGTGGATGCCCATCGCGATGCGCTATTTGGCCCGGCGGGATCGAACGACAGCCCAAGTCGAGGGATTTCTTCGACACAAAGGCGCTCCACCCGCTCAAGTCCGGATAATCATCACCCGATTGTCCCATCTTCGGTACTTGGATGACCGTGCCTATGCTGAGCGCTGGGTGGAGGCGCGTCTGGCCAGGCGGCCGATGGGGCGAGCACGGCTGGAAGCAGAATTGTCGGGTCAAGGAGTCGCCGAGACGGTGGCCCTCCGGGCGATACACGGCGCCCTGCACAATCTGGATGAGGAAACACTGGCGCGGCGCGTATTGACGTCAGCGCGGCGTCTGGGCCGCCGGTTAACGCCGCAGCAGGCGATGCGCCTCCTACGTCAGCGGGGTTTCGAGGAAGAGACGGTTGAACGTATAATGGGCCGCCACATCGAGGACAAGGATTCCGCCTCATGACACAGAAGGCGCAGGAACTCAGACAATCGTTTATCCGCTATTTCGAGCGGCAGGGGCATCAGGCTGTACCCAGCTCGGCCCTGATTCCTCAGGCCGATCCGACCCTGCTGTTTACCAACGCCGGTATGAATCAATTCAAACGGGTCTTCCTCGGGGAAGAGTCCCGTCCCTACAAGCGGGCCGTATCCGTGCAGAAATGCCTCCGTGCCGGCGGCAAGCACAACGATCTCGAAAATGTGGGCTATACCAGACGCCATCACACCTTCTTCGAGATGCTCGGCAACTTTTCGTTTGGTGATTACTTTAAGGAGGAGGCCATCAAGTTTGGATGGGAATTCCTGACAGAGACGGTCGGGTTGGCGAAGGACCGGATGTGGGTGACGATCTTCCGTGAGGACGAGGAGGCCGAGCGATTCTGGAAGAAAATCGGCGTCTCACCGTCGCGCATTGTGCGCTGCGGCGAGAAGGATAACTTCTGGCAGATGGCAGACACCGGTCCCTGTGGACCCTGCTCGGAGATCCACTTCGATCAGGGGCCCTCCGTGCCAGGTGAAGACCGGCCCAACGGCGAGGGCGACCGGGTCATCGAAATTTGGAATCTCGTGTTCATGCAGTTCAACCGCGATGCAAACGGTACGCTGCACTCGCTGCCGAAACCAAGCATCGACACGGGCATGGGCCTCGAACGGCTGTCGGCTGTGGCTCAGGGGGTCTACAGTAACTATGACAGCGATCTCTTTACACCACTGTTGGCGGCCATTGCGGCGCGGGCCGGGGCTTCATACGGCCAGAAGGAGCAGGCCGATCGATCGATGCGCGTGATCGCCGACCATTTGCGCGCCGTTACGTTCTTGATGACCGACGGGGTGTTGCCCTCGAACGAAGGTCGCGGGTACGTGCTTCGGCGGATCCTCCGCCGCGCTGCGCGTCATGGCCGGCTGCTCGGCATCGTAGAACCGTTTCTGCACGAGCTGAGTGCCACGGTTGTGGAGCAGATGGACGGCGCCTACCCGGAGGTCCGCACGGCTTCCGGCACGGTGTCCGAGGCGACCAGGGGAGAGGAAGAACGGTTCATCGCAACGCTCGACCAGGGGTTGCCGATTTTGAGCGAGATGATTGAAAAAGCGAAAGCGGCAGGACGCCGCATGTTGGCCGGGAACGACGTCTTCAAGCTCTACGACACCTATGGGTTCCCCATGGACTTGATCACCGAGGCCTGCCGGGAACAGGCCATGACGGTCGATGAACCCGGGTTTAATGCCGCGATCGAAGAACAACGGAGCCGTGCCCGCAAGACCGGCGGGTTCGAACAGGAAACGGCCAGGCCGGCGGTGGCGGGATTGGCCCAGCGCATTGGAACCACGGCCTTCGTTGGATATGAGCAATTGGAAAGCGAGAGTCTCGTACGCGCGATTCTGAAAGGCGAGCAACTGGTCAAGGAAGCGGCGGAAGGGGATACCGTCGAACTGGCGCTGGATGTCACGCCTTTTTACGCGGAAGGCGGCGGGCAAGTCGGAGACGTGGGTACGTTAGTGGGCCCCGAAGGGGTGGTTGATATCAGCGAAACCACCAGACCGGCCCCGTCGCTCATTCTGCATAAGGGAACCGTTCGCCAGGGCCGCGTGCGTGAAGGCGAACAGGTGCATATGACGGTGCAGGCATCCCTGCGCCGAGATGCCGCCCGCAATCATACCGCGACACATCTGGTGCATGCGGCGCTGCGCGACTTACTCGGCCCACACGTGAAACAGTACGGATCGCTGGTTGCGCCGAACCGTCTCCGATTCGACTTCGCCCATTTCCGGCCGCTCTCATTCCGCGACATTGACGACATCGAGTCGACGGTGAACGAGGAGATCCGGAAGAATGAGACGGTGCGTACCGATGTCATGAGCATTCAGGATGCGGTGGCGAAAGGCGCGCTCGCGTTCTTCGGCGACAAGTACGGGGAGCAGGTGCGGGTGGTGAGCGTCGAGTCGTTCAGCAAGGAGCTCTGCGGCGGCACCCATTGCCGGCAGACCGGCGAGATCGGACTGTTCCGCATTGTGTCCGAGGGGGGCGTGGCCGCCGGCGTCCGCCGGATCGAAGCCCAGACCGGCAGGGGTGCCTACGCGCTCCTGAAGAAGCTGGAAACCGATGTGCGTGAGCTGTCCGACCTGCTGAAGGCAGGGCAATCGGAATTGGTGTCCAAAACCCGGAAACTGATGACGCAGCTCAAAGACAAGGAACGGGAACTGGAAGAGCTGAAATTGAAAATGGCGAGCGGAACGTCGGTCGCCTCAACCGCACGCACGATTGCCGGAGTGCCGGTCCATGTGCAGCGGACCGATGGACTTGATGCGAACGGGATGCGGGCCCTGGCGGATCAGCTTCGAGACAAACTGAAGAGCGGCGTCGTCGCGTTGGGTGCGGCGACCGGCGACGGTAAGGTGGCGCTGTTGGTCGTGGTGACGAAGGATTTGACGGGCCGGCTGAAGGCCGGCGATCTTATCAAGACCATGGCGGCCGAGGTGGGTGGAACCGGTGGTGGTCGGCCGGAGATGGCTCAGGCCGGTGGCAAAGACGTGGGAAAGCTCGACGCGGCGTTGGAAAAGGTTTTTAGCCTGGTCGAAGGCACCCTCCAGCGGTAAAATCATGGCCAGTCGAATTCTTGCGCTCGATTATGGTACCAAGCGGATCGGTGTTGCGCTCAGTGACGAATTGGGCTGGACGGCACAGCCGCTCGAAACCTTCGAGCGGCGGACGCTCGACCGGGATATCGCCCATATCGCCGCGTTAGTCCAGTCGCATGAGGTCGCGCGGGTCGTCCTTGGACTGCCGCTTCAGCTGGACGGTCGCCAAGGACCGGCCATTGAGGCGATGCGCGAATTTGCCGCGAAGCTGGAAGCGGGTCTGCCGGTCCCGCTCGTCCTGTGGGACGAACGGTTAACCACGAAGGCGGCGGAAGATCTGCTGATTGCCGCCGACGTCAGCCGGAAGAAACGCAAGGGCGCGGTGGATCGCATCGCCGCCGCCATTCTCCTCCAGAGTTACTTGGCGGCACACTCGCCGGACTCATCTCACAATTGGGGCGGCGGTGCCGATAGAGAGGCAGACACACACACAGAGTTCGGTGCCATCGACGAGTCTCTGCATGAAACGACCCATTGTTCTGATCCTGCTCCTCGTCGCCGCCGTGGCCGTCGGTCTGGCTTGGTATCTGACGATCCGATGGGCTGAAGCGCCGTTGTCTTCCGATGCCGAGCATCCTCCCTCCAAGATCGTGGTGATTCCTGAAGGAGCTGCGTTTCAGCAGGTGGCCACCATACTTGAGGAGGAACAGCTGATCAAGAGCCGGTCCGCATTCCTGTGGCTCGGGAAGTCGCAGGAAGCCGAGCGCAAGATCCATCCCGGCGAATACGAGTTGCACGCGGCCATGCCGCCGGCCGAGATCCTCTCCAAACTGGTGGCCGGCCGTGTCGTCCTGCATGCAGTGACGATTCCAGAGGGCTATACGATCGGTCAAATCGCGGAGGCCTTCGCCGATCAGCGGATCACGGACAAGGTGGAGTTTGTGCGGCTGGCCCACGACAAATCCTTCATCAAGTCCCTGGGAATTTCGGCCGACAGTCTGGAGGGCTATCTGTACCCGGACACCTATCGCTTTCCACGTCCCACTGCCGCAAAGGCCGTTATCAAGACGATGGTTGATCAACTCGGGCACGTGTTGACGGCCGAATGGCAGGCACGGGCCAAGGAGTTGAGCCTGTCGATACATCAGGTGCTGACACTGGCCTCGGTGATCGAGAAAGAAACCGGGTCAGGGGATGAGCGGCCGCATATTGCGTCCGTGTTTCATAACCGGCTGAAGAAGAAGATTCCCCTTCAGAGCGATCCGACCGTCATCTATGGCTTGCCGCACTTCGACGGCAATCTGCACAAAAAGGATCTCTCACATCCGAGCCCATACAATACCTATCGATGGGCGGGCTTGCCGCCCGGCCCAATTGCGAGTCCCGGTGGACAATCGATTCGCGCCGCGTTGTACCCAACGCCGACGAAGGACTTGTATTTCGTCTCAAAGAACGACGGGACGCACCAGTTTTCTGCGACCCTGGTCGAGCACAACAGAGCGGTGGAGAAATATCAGAAGCGCCCGTTCCGGCGTAGGAACCATTCTCAGACATTGATCATTCCCGCGACCGGTGTTCTTGCCGGACAAGAAGGAGTATCCTAAGTATGCCGGGATGGGATCTGCCGAGCCTCATCGATCATACGGTGCTCAAGCCGGAAGCCACCAAAACGGATGTCCTCCGATTGTGCCACGAAGCCAAGCAACACGGCTTCACGGTCATTTTCGTTCCACCAAGTTATGTGGACGAAGCCGTGGCGGCGGTTGCCGGTACCGCCATTCGAGTGGGCATCCCGATCGGGTTTCCTTTGGGGGGCCATACGACAAGAACTAAAGTTGCCGAAGCCGTCGAGGCGGTGGCCAGGGGGGGCCAAGTGTTGGACATGGTCATCAACGTCAGCCGGTTGAAGTCCGGCGACCATGATCTGGTACGACAAGATATCGCGGAGGTCGTACGCGCGACGCCATCCGCCGAGCATAAAGTGATTCTTGAGACCTGCCTCCTGACACAGCAGGAAAAGCATACGGCCTGCCGGCTTGTTGTGGAGGCGGGCGCCGATTATGTGAAGACATCGACCGGGTTTGCCGCCGCCGGCGCAACGGCCGAGGATGTGCGGCTGATGAAAGCCGCCGTTGCCGGCCAGGCCAAAGTCAAAGCGTCCGGCGGGATCAGGGACTGGAAGACGGCGCAAGCGATGCTGGAGGCGGGCGCCGATCGGATCGGCACGAGCGCAAGCCTGAAAATTCTCGAAGAATGGAAGAGTTCGCAAGGAGGGCGATAGCACACCCATGATCAATCGTGTATTCGTGTTCGTCATCGATGGATTTGGCGCCGGTCCGTTGCCGGATGCGGCGGAGTACGGTGACGCGGACGTTCATTCCCTCGCGCATCTGGCCGATGCCGTTGGCGGCTTGGATCTGCCCAATTTGGAAATGCTGGGGCTGGGACATGTGGCGCCCATCGCCGGCGTGCGCCCGATGGCGCAACTTACGGGATGTTTCGGCCGGCTTGCATTCACATCGGGCGGCAACGATTCTGTGTCCGGTTATTGGGAAATGAACGGAGTCGTGGCACCTCACCGGGCGGGGTATCGGACGGGCATTCCGGAGCCTGTGGTCAGTGTCATTGAGCAGACCTTTGGACGAAAAGTCATCGGCCAACGCATGGCCTCCATGGAGACGATGCTGCGTGAATATGGAACGGAGCATGTGTCGAGCGGCGCTCCGATTCTATGGACTGACGGCGGGATCACCTGTTATATCGCCGCGCATGACTCCGTGATGGCGGCTCCCCTTCTGCGCCAGCGATGCCGCGACGCCTGGCGAGAGGCCAAAAAAGGAGAGGCGTTCATCCGCATCGTCGCGCAGCCTGTCTCCGGAGAACCGGTTTCGCTCCGCGCCCATGCCGGACGAAAGGATTTCGTAGCGGAACCGCCCGCCGTGACAATGTTGGATGTGCTCAACCGATCCAGTCAAATCACGATGGGGATCGGGAAGGTCGCCGATCTGTTCAGCGGACGAGGTTTCACGCGTGCGTTTCCCGTGGGATCAGCCCTCGACGCCTTCGATGAAACTCTCAGGATGTTGAACAAGGTGCCGCGGGGTCTGTTGTATGCCAGCCTGGATCTATTTCCAGAACATCCCGAGCAAGCGGCGGCGGCACTGCAACAGTTTGACCGCCGGTTACCGGAGCTCATCGATAACTTACGCGCCGGGGATCTCGTCATCCTGACGGGCGATCATGGGCGCGATCTCACCAAGCCAGATAAGTTGGCGACACGGGAATATGTTCCGCTCCTCGTGACCGGACCGGATCTGGCGCAAGGGGTCGATTTGGGCACACGCTCGAGCGCTGCCGACCTAGGCCAGACTGTGGTCGAAGCGCTTCGCGCAGAGCGATTGCCGGTCGGAGAGAGTTTTGGAGACGCGCTCAGGCTGGGATGAGCCTGGACGAAGGGTGAGGAGATCGGCGGCTCAGGTCACGAGATGTCTTACGAAGCCATCATCGAACAATTAGGTATCGCGCTTCCGGCGGCGCCCAAGCCGGTGGCGAATTATGTGCCGGTTGTGCGAAGCGGCGACCTGCTTTTCCTGTCGGGTGTCCTGCCCTCGCGCGATGGGCAGCTCATAATGACCGGCAAACTGGGAGCTGATCTGTCCGTCGAGCAAGGAGTGCAAGCGGCGAAGACGGCGGCGCTGAATGCCTTGGCGATCGTGAAAGGCGAGGTCGGTTCGTTGGATCGCGTGAAACGAATTGTGAAGATGGTCGGGCATATAGCCTCGGCGCCCGGCTTCACCGACCAGCCGCAGGTCTTAAACGGCGCATCGGATCTCTTCGTGCAGATCTTCGGCGAGGCCGGCCGGCACGCGCGCGTGGCTGTCGGCGCCGCCGAACTTCCTCGCCGGGCGCCGGTGGAAATCGAGCTGATCGTGCAAGTAGCCTAACGTCTACCCTTCGAACTTTCGTCTGCACGTCACGAGTCGGCCACTCAGGGCAAGGTCGCGCCTCTCTCGCCTTGACTCTCGAAAAATCTGATTGTTATAGTCCGAACGGCCTGTTCAGAGACCATACGATTGACTCACTTCCGCGCCTGTCTGGCGGGAACGCAGAGATGTAAAGGGTATCATGATGATGGTTCGCCTAGGGGTAATGGCAGCGGTCCTCTTCGGCGGTATGGTGAGTGCCCACGCGGGAGTGTCGACGGTTGAGTTGTCGTCACAGGCTGTCCCCCCTGGGGCGACACTTGCGTTGAGCGGATCCGGATTCGGAAAATTCCAGTCAGTCCAGACCAACAAAGTGACAGTAAGCGGAGTTCCTGCACTGATTCAGCGGTGGGATGCGGATCTGATCGAGATTAAAGTTCCTTCCAAGGCCACGACCGGGCCGGTGGAAATCGTCGTGGGCAAAAAGAAGATGCAGGCCGGTTCTGTGACGATTGTGAAACCACAGATCGACGCCCTGACACCGGCGGCGGCTGAGCGCGGCGGGGTCCTTCGCATTACGGGAAGAAATTTTGGCATAACGGCCGGTGGTCGAGATCCGAACTCGATGTTCGGGGTCAACGATGTGGTGATCGGTGGGATCGTCACCCGTCCCAAACGATGGAAAGACGATCAGATTGAAGTCGAAGTTCCGGCCAACGCGCAGGCGGGCGAAGTCATCGTACGGCTGGCTTCTTTCGATCCGTTGCCGGACGGCTCCTGTTGCGGGCCCGTGGAATATGTGAAAAGCAACGCCGTTTCACTTGCGTTGATCCCGTCGGTCCGAGTCGATCCGATCAGCGGACCGGTGGGGACGAAAGTGGTCCTGTTCGGACAGGAATTCGGCTCAACCAGAGGTCAGACCGACGCCGTGTTCATCGGAGACCAGCGGATGACGGTCGCGCTGTGGAAAGACGACAGATCTGTATGGGCGGCCGTTGAAGAGTCTGCGGCTGTCCGTGACGGATCGCTGCAATCTGCGCTGTCGATACTGTATGCCGGAGACAGATTATGTGTGGCTGCCGCGTGAGGACATTCTCAGTTTTGAAGAAATGGCGACGCTCGCCGGCTATTTCGCAGACTTGGGTGTGAATAAAATTAGGCTGACCGGCGGTGAGCCGTTATTGCGTCGGGATGTCTCGCGGTTGGTCAGACTGCTTCTGCATGATAAACGGATTAGCGAGATTGCGCTGACGACGAACGGTGTGTTGTTGGCTGATCAAGCACAGGAACTCTACGATGCCGGACTCCATCGGGTGACGGTCAGTCTCGATACCCTCAGGCCGGAACGGTTCCGCCGGTTGACCGCACGGGATGAGTTTGCCAGGGTGATCGAAGGGATTGAATCGGTCGGAAAAGCCGGATTTGCCGAACTCAAGCTGGATACGGTTGCGATACGTGGATTCAACGACGATGAATTGGTTGCGTTGATTGAGTTTGCCAGGCATTATCAGGCCGAGATGCGCTTCATTGAGTATATGGATGTAGGCGGGGCCAACGAATGGGCCATGGACAAAGTGCTCTCTCGTGAAACGATTCTTGCGGAACTGAGTCGGCAGTATGGCGCAATCACGCCTGTGCCGGAACGAGGATCCGCACCGGCACAGCGGTTTCTCTTGCCGGATGGTACGAGCTTTGGAATTATTCCCTCAACGACGACGCCGTTTTGCGCGCAATGCGACCGCAGCCGTGTCACGGCCGATGGGTTGTGGTATTTGTGCCTCTATGCGGCATCGGGGACGGATTTGCGCAAGCCGCTTCGCATGGGCGCAAGTCCTGAGTATATGAGAGAAATGATTCGGTCCGGTTGGATTGCCCGCCGGGATCGTGGCGCGGAAGAACGGAAGGCATTAGAAAAGACCGGGCTTCGAGCTGGTGGATTGATCGATATTGAACGGCTGCGAGAAGATCCGCATCTTGAAATGCATGCGCGAGGAGGATGACCGCACGATTCAGATGACGTCAACTGGTTCGGTTCAAGAGAGTGTTGAGTCAAGCACGGGATTGTGTCACGTAGCGCGCCACTTCAATAGTCACATGCACTTTATCATGCAATAGTATGAGCGACCCATCATATTCGGCAGTGTTAGGCTTCGGTTTTTTGCTTGGGATCAGGCATGCGCTCGATGCCGATCATCTTGCCGCAGTTTCGACAGTTCTGGCCCAGCGTCCGTCCCTTCGGGCGTCCAGTGCGGTTGGATTATGGTGGGGAGTCGGCCATACGCTGACGTTGCTGATCGTCGGATCAGTCGTATTAGCCTTAGGAATTCACATCCCACCGCAGTTTGAACTCATTGCCGAGTCCGGAGTTGGAGTGCTGCTGATCGTGCTGGGAGGAAGCCTCGCTGTGAAGCTGTGCCGTGAGCGCTGGCACATGCATCGCCATCATCACGATGGCGATGTCCATGTCCATCTACACAGTCATCAACGACAGGACGATCATCGCCATCGGCACTGGCTGACCGACTCGGTTCGTCCTCTCTGTATCGGTATGGCGCATGGACTGGCCGGATCGGCGGCGTTGATGCTCATCATTCTTGCCACGACTCAGGAGTTGGGTCCAGGGCTCCTGTCCATCGCTGTATTCGGCGTGGGGTCGATTGCGGGCATGATGGCGATTGGTCTAGCGATCAGTCTCCCGCTGATCTGTTCCCTTTCGTTTAGCCGTCCCTTATTCCTTGGACTCCAAGGATTTGCCGGTGCTGCCAGCGTAGGGGTGGGCGTATGGATGTTGGTGAAGCTGGTATTCGCATCCACGGGTGAGTGAGCAGAACGTTCCGTTCAGGTTAGAGGTTTTGCACGTGCGTCGCGGGGAATGCTGTGCTATTCTGCGCAGGTATTAACGGGCCTTCCTGCGGCCGTACTAAAATCCGAACGAGGGATACGATTATGGCCTGGTTCAAAAAGGAAAAGACCTCTGAGCTGGCGGTGTCTCCGCGATCCAAAGGCAGTGAGGGGATGTGGCTCAAGTGCAATCACTGTCGGGAAATCGTCTACCGCAAGGAGGTCGATCGTAACAACAAGGTCTGTCCGAAGTGCGACTATCATTTTCCCATTTCCGTCATGGAACGGATCGGGCTGCTCGTCGATTTAGGCACCTTCAAGGAATGGGATAGCGATCTGGAGGCCCAAGACCCCTTGACGTTTCATGACACCAAGCCCTATCGAGAGCGTGTGAAGGCTCAACAGGAAAAAACAGGCCGCAAAGATGCACTGGTGATCGGCGAAGGCATGATCAATGGGAACTGGGTCGTGTTGTGCATCTTCGATTTCAGCTTTATGGGTGGTAGCATGGGCTCGGTCGTCGGAGAAAAGCTGTGTCGCGCCATCGACCGGGCGCTGGAGCTGAAACGGCCGGTTATCTTGGTGACAGCCTCGGGCGGTGCGCGCATGCAAGAAGGCATCCTCTCCCTGATGCAGATGGCCAAGACCTCGACGTCGGTGGCCAAACTGGGTGAGGCCAAGTTACCCTTCATTTCGATCTTGGCTGATCCCACGTTCGGCGGGGTCACGGCCAGTGTGGCAATGTTGGGAGACGTCATTATTGCGGAACCGAAGGCGCTGATCGGATTCGCCGGTCCCCGCGTCATTGAACAGACGATCAAGCAGCAGTTGCCGGATCAGTTCCAGCGGGCTGAGTTTCTTCTGGAGCATGGCATGATCGACATGATTGTCGAACGCAAGCAGCTCAAAGAAACGGTCAGCACCCTCGTCGGTCATTTTTAGTCTTCACGATCCTCCCGGTTTGTGGATGACCTATCCCGCCGCCATTGAGTATCTCTACGGTCTTCAGAAGCATGGGATCAAACTTGGCCTGGAGTCGATGAGGGCGTTGCTCCATGCGCTCGGCCGTCCGGAACGTGCGCTGCGTATCCTGCATATCGGGGGCACCAACGGCAAAGGGTCGACTGCCGCCATGGCTGCAGCCATACTCCAGGCCTCCGGCATGCGTGTGGGGCTCTATACCTCTCCGCATCTGGTGGAGTTTCGTGAACGCATCAGAGTGAACGGGGAGATGATTCCGGACGATCGCCTGGCTGGTCTAGTCGATTTGGTGCGTACGGCGATACCGCCGGGGTTGACTCCGACATTTTTTGAAGTGACGACCGCTATGGCGTTGCGATACTTTGTGGAATCGCAGGTCGATATTGCGGTGTTGGAGGTTGGGTTGGGCGGGCGATTCGATGCCACCAACGTCGTTGAGCCGATCGCCTGCGCAATTACCACGATCGCGTTGGAACATCAGGAGTATTTGGGACGGACTGAAACGGCGATCGCTTTTGAGAAGGCGGGCATCATCAAACCTGCTGTACCTGTCGTAATCGGGAGAATGGGGCCGGAGGCCGGTGTCGTGATACGCCATATCGCGGCGGAGCGCGCGGCTCCGCTGTGGGCATTGGGAGAGGAGTTTACCGTCGAAGGCGATGAGCCTGCGTGCTTTACGTATCGGGGGCGGACACGGGTGTTTGAAAGGCTTCGATGCGCTCTTTCCGGACGGCATCAGCTGGATAACGCCGCCTGCGCGCTTGCATTGCTCGAAGCTTCCGGCGAAGTCGGAGCACGGGTCGATGAGTCCGCGGTGCGAACAGGGCTGCAATCTGTTACGTGGGAAGGGCGGCTGGAATTGATTGATGAAGCTCCGAGTGTGCTTCTGGATGGGGCCCATAATCCTGCTGCTGCCGTCGTATTAGGTCGCTACCTGGAGGGGTTTCTTCTGCGCCATCCGGAAGCCCGTATTATTCTGGTGTGGGGTATGATGCGGGATAAAGACCATCAGGAATTTATTGCGCCGCTGTTGCCGTTTATCTCCGAGGTCGTACTCACTCAAGCGGCCCTGAGCCGATCTGCCACGGTCCAAGATCTTCGTCTGGCTCTGGCGGACTGGCCGAAGCCGATCGTTGATGCGCCGCAGCCCGTCGACGCACTTCGGACGGCGAGACAACGAGCGTCGGCACAGGATCTTGTCTGTGTGACCGGGTCGCTCATGCTGGTGGGTGATATCAAGGCGGCGGTGCGCGGCTGTGGGCTGTCCTTAATTCGGGGGTAGTCCGCATGATGCCTGACTTTTTTGCTGCAACTGCCGATCCGCTGTGCCGGGGAGCGGAATTGGGAGTCCCGTGGGTCACGTCTCATATTGTGAGCACGGGTACTCTGAGGACTCGCAACTCGCAACTTGAAACTTTTTTGGATACGTTCCCGGTACAGCCGTAACAACAGATCGAGAAGTATCGGTCAACATTTCTTGGCACGGTATACAAAACAGCGAATGCGCATCGACAATTTGCAGTAGCCTCGGCGCTTCTGAATCGTAATCAGCCATCCACTTGAAGGCAAAAGGACAATTGACAGCATTTTTGGAAGGACGGTCCAACTCCATCACTCGTAGATTCTGCAAGTCGTCGATAAATACAT
>JABMDG010000003.1:25365-29229 GCA_015904045.1 Nitrospira sp. | reverse complement strand
GCGGGCCTCACCGAGTAACGAATCCAATCTCTTGGCGACGCAACGGTTGCCGTACGGGAATCTCTATCTGTTGGGCCGCTATCTCCAACCGCTGCAGGCCGGTGGGACTGATACGTTTCAACGTCTTCCTGAAACCGGATACAACCTGCCCGATGTCTCGTTGTTCAATTCGCCGTTGATGCTCGGTATGGAAGGGAATTTCGTTAACTTCTATCGCGAACAGGGATTTACACTCAATCGTGTGGATGTCGTTCCCGGTATCGCCACTGAGGTGATCAACTTGGGCCATGTGGTCGGCATCAGGCCGCAGGCCAAGTTTCGCGAGGTGTATTACAGCAGAGGTGCGTCTTCGACGGCGACCCAGCATCGGGAAACATTCTGGATCGGAGTGGATGCCACATCGAAGTTGACGCGGCGTTTTGGATGGGAGCAGGGAAAAGGATTTCTCCATACGATTGAACCATCGGTGACCTATGAATATGTGCCAAAGACCGATCAAGAGAAATTGACGCTGATAGACCAGGTAGATGACTTGCCGAAGAAGAATCTGGTCACCTATGCCTTGCGAAGTCGTGTGTTGGAACAAGGCACGACCCGAGCGTTCAACTGGCTGGACCTGACTGTGGCGCAGAGTTACCACGTCGGAGAGGTGCAGACTAAGGCGAGATATTTCGGAGGTTTTACCACGGGTACCAATCCTTCTGATTTAGTGGGGTCGGTCACGCAACCGCTCCAACCGGTCATGGTTGACATGCAAGGCAGAAAATTTTCCGACATCTGGCTGCGGGCAGTCATCGGCAATAATCAGCCGCACGTGGCTCGCTCCCAGTTGGATGCAGCGGGGTTCGATCGCGGTGCAGGGGCTGTAGGGGGAGGGAGCCGTCCGCCGATCAATCAGTATCTGACCGTCGACGCCTTTTTCGACCCCTATCAAGGGACCGTCAGCCAAGTGAACACCGATGTTCGCGTGCAAGAGGGGACCAATTGGTATGTCGAAGTCGGGCAGCGCTATTCCCGGGACGGTAATCGGGTGAGGCGGGGGGATGTCTGGAACCCCATTTCGTTCAATGAGGTCTATGCACCAACGGGAGAGATTCAGTTTGTGACGGCAGCCGGCGCATTCCGTACTCCGTGGGGATGGACGGTCGGCGCCAAGGGCTATTACGACGTCAAAAATGGTAGAAGCCCGGAATATGATGTGGTCGCGCTCTATCAAAATCCATGCAGATGTTGGTCGGCAGGATTTTATTACTTGCAATTTCCCGATCGCCAGCAATTCAACTTCATGCTCAGTCTCACAGGACTTGGCTGGACGGAAAATACCGGAACGGCCGTTATGCGATCTCTTCTCACTCCGTTGCTCTGGGGAGAACGCGGGTTGCCCTGGTATACCCCGGGCGGACAATATGGCCAACAGCAACAAGCGGTATCTACGGATGGGACGACGGTAGGGTCTCGGTGAGTCTTCAACGGTGGGCTCTCATGAGTTGTGGGTGTTTCTGCTGCATGCGTCGTCTCTGGGAGTTCCGGTACGGCCGATCCGCGGAGCTGAGGGCGAGTTGAGGGATAGAGTTGCGAGCATCGGAGATTACTCAACCCTCGAGAGCACACCGTTGGATTTGTGCATTTGACAGTAAAAACTTCGCTGGAGTACGATGCCTCGGTGTAGGAAATGGGTCTATTATTCTGAAGGAGGGAACACACGTGGCAGGTGACGCTTTGAAAGTTGAAGATTCTACCTGGGATGCCGAGGTTATGAAGGCAACGGAACTTGTGATGGTCGATTTCTGGGCAGTGTGGTGCGGGCCGTGCCAAATGGTGGCGCCCATTGTCGACGAGCTGGCCCAGGAGTATGCCGGGAAGCTCAAGGTGAGAAAGCTCAATACGGATGAGAATCCTGAAGTGGCCGGCCGCTATCAGGTCATGAGCATCCCCACGATTCTGTTTTTCAAAAACGGCCGGCAGGTTGAAAAGCTGGTTGGAGCCAGGCCGAAGCGCCAATTCAAGGAAATGATCGACGCACTTCTTGCACAACATGCCGGCACCGCCTAGATACTGCTGCCGCAGCCATGCTCACTGAGCTGCGTATATCCAACTTTGCCGTTCTCGAACAGCTCGATCTGAGCATCGATGCGGGATTTACAGTTCTGACAGGCGAGACAGGGGCCGGTAAATCGCTCCTGATCGATGCCATTAAGCTGCTGATCGGGGGACGGGCGTCAAGCGATCAGATCAGATTCGGCGAAGATGAAGCGCACCTCGAAGCCGCCTTTGTGATCCCCTCCGGCCATCCGATGCTGGATCGGCTGCGTGCGCAAGAGATGATTCGCGCTTCGTCGTCGATTAAGAGGACACGTTTTTTGGGGGCTGAACTATCCACGGTTCTCCTATCTGTCTGTCACGCGTGAGAGGGCAGGTTGATGTGAAAGGTCGTGCCCACTCCTTCGGCGCTCTGCACATGAATGTTGCCTCGGTGCTCTTGAACGATTTGATGGGCGATGGCCAATCCCAACCCTGTGCCTTCGTTGTCTCCACCGTCGTGTTTGGTGGTAAAGAAGGGGTCAAATACGCGTTCGAGATTTGCCGCCGGGATCCCGCACCCCGTATCCTGAACTTCGATCTGTACCCAGATGTCGCCTTCCGGTTTCATCATCTTGCTGGTTCTGACTCGAAGTGTGCCGCTCTGCTTGCCGATTGCATCCATGGCGTTGAGAAATAAGTTCAACAGGACCTGCTTGATTTGCTGCCGGTCCAGCATGACACGAGGTAACTCAGACGCCAACTCTTTTTCAATCTTGATCTCTTGGGAGCGCGCCTGGACATCGATGAAGTACAAGCATGACGACACGATTTCGTTCACATCTTCTTCGGTCAGCTTTGGCTCCATGTAGCGGGCATAGTCCAGAATTTCTTGGATCAAGCGCTCGATCCGATAGACATCGTCCAGCACGATGCGGCTGAAATCGAGCATGAACTCGGAGTCGTCTTTTCGTTCAGGAGCCAGCTGGATAAAGGTTTTGATCGACGTCAACGGGTTTCTGACTTCGTGAGCAAATCCTCCGGCGATGGTTTCCAGTGAACGCAGCCGATCTGTTCGGCGCATCAGCGTTTGAGATTGACGCAGGTCTTCGCAGATCAATAGGGAGTCCAACACATTCGCGGCGCTTTGGGCCATAGCCGTCAAGAGTTCAATAGGTTCGGAGCCCAGTTGGCGGGTTGCCGGTTTTGATTGGAACAGGACAAATGCAACCAACCGCCCACGATTGACAAGCGGAATGATTATGTCGCCCCACATCCCGTCCAGCGGCGGTGATTGCCTGTCGAGGGGTGCGTCCGCGGCAATGCTGGTGCCGGTGGATTGGTCTGCAATCTGCCGATGTGTAGCAAGAAAACGCACAAGGGGATGATCAGCCGAAATCGTAAGCGGTGCCGGTTCCGTCGAACTCAGCCCCTGTGCAGCCAGACGGCGAAAATCCGCGCGTTCATGCTCGGCGAGATACAGGGCGCCCTGTCGGCACTGCGCCATTTCTGAAAATTCTGATAGCACGCGTTCGGCAGTTGCGGGGATGCTTGTGATCTCCCCGATGGCTTGTGAGAACTGTGTCAGATGCCGTAGCGATTCAGCAGCGGACTGCGCAGTCATCATCTGTGGGAGTGCGCGGTCGGTCATACGTTGAGGCTGAGAGTGGTGAACGCTTGTCGCAGACTTCTGTGCCGAGACTCTTTCACAAGAATCTCGTGCGAAGAATCATAGCTGCGACCAGAGTGCAGTATACATGGGGAGCCATGTTTCAGCCAGAGGATTTGCCCTTCCGGATGACGGCGAGGAGCACTTGATTGTCAAGGGTGGGAACAACCTGGATT
>JABMDG010000003.1:18473-25265 GCA_015904045.1 Nitrospira sp. | reverse complement strand
CGACACATGGTGGCGCAGGCGGACGCGCTCTTGCTCCAACTGTTGCTGTTGGCGAACAGCCCGTATATTCGGTTCATGTATTTGAAGGGATAGAGAACTGCCGGTCAACGGAGCGGAGATCAGTTTGAGGATGGTCCGGAAGGCTGCGGCATGACGTTCGTCATATGCACTGGAATTTCCGGACACATCGGCTTGTAATGGGACGATGACCGGTACAGATCCCATGGCGGAGAACATGTCGAGTTGAGGTCCGAACATGTTTTCAAGGGGACGATGTGAGCCGGGAGAAGTCAAGAGAATGGGCGGGGTTGTCAGTCTGGCAAAGTCCGCTGCCGATGAGGCCACGTCAGCATAGTCTCCTGCAATGGCGTCGCCGACGAATTGATCGAAGTTGACATTGAGGCCCCACAGATTGGCGACGCCTCGACGAACACCCTGCCGGTAGTTTCCAATGGCGTCGGGAGCGTAGACAGTTGAGAGCGCACCCTCGATACTGAGAACGGGATTCAGCAAGAGCAGATGAGCATCCGGGTTGTTTTTAGCCAGGGTTTTTAGCGCCACGCGCGCAGCAATGTCTTCGGCGAAAAGCGTCAATGGAGCGCTCGGCCAGGTGGCGCGGACAAAGTCCAATACGCTTTGGAGGTCACTCTGGATGCTGCGCAATGTGACCTGTAGGATGTCGCCGTCGCTCTGGCCAACATGATTTGTGTGATCATAGCGCAGGATGCGGAAACCGTTGGCAGCCAGAGAAAACGAGAGCGGCGCGTAGTCTGTTTGTGTCAATCCAAATCCCGGGACGATGAGAACAATGGGCGCGTTTGGCGAAATTTGGTGGCGGGCATGATCATCCGTCACGGCGATCATCTGGTTCCGCGCATTCCGGCATTCCCGTCTTGTGCTGACAATCGATGACCAGCCTGTGGTGCCGGCGAGATCCATTGAGGAGCCGGTATGCTGGGCAATCACACGGTTGATATCCCGTTCTGCAAAGGGGGTCAACTGCTCAAAACGGATACCGATGAGTTGTCCAGTCGGTGACGAACCCGGTTTCAACTCAGAGAGAACAGTATGGTTGGAAGTGATATGAACGATGCGGCCGCTCAGGATCGCTTCGGGTGCTTCCGGTTCATGCCCACGCGGTGGATCAAAGGCGCTGTAAGAAGAGAAATGAAGAGCGACTATGTCTTGGGTCATTTCCAGGCATGACTCTGTTTGGAGGCATACGCCGCTTCGGCTGAGATTGACGGCTCGCCCCAATGTTTGACCGGCTCCGGTCTTGATCGATGGAGCCGTAATGCGGACAGGCAGTGAGACTCGGACTCTCACGGTTTCACGATGGTCCGTGCCTCGAAGGACGTTTTCTGTGGCGGGATCGGCAAGGTCGGCAGCCTTTCTCGGTGGCGAAAGCAGCACCTCAACTGTGAGGGCCAGCGCGCGCGCTTCTTCGATGAGCGACACCAACACCGCGTGTTCAGTATCGTCAAGTGCGATAAACTGGAATGCGAGACGCGAGGTCTGTCGCTCAGCGGCGGCTTGGGGTAATGATCCTTCGCGGTCATGCGCCATACCGTGTAACTCCAACTGACTGGCGGCTGTTTTGAGGACCACTGAAGCGGAGTGGTATTCAAGTGATGGAAGGAGACCTTCAACCTCCAATGTCGCGCCGGTCGGGCTCAGCTCAGTCAAGGTTCCGCTGTACAGTGTGTTGCCGACGGTCAGACGTGCCGGCAGATTGGTGGCCGTCCGTATGTTCTTGCGACGGTCTGGTAACGGTTGAGATGCGGGTATAGGAAAGGCGGAAAGCGAGGGCGTGGGAGGCGCCGTCGTAGAAACCTGCGTCAAGGGAGGCTGTTCGATCAGAGGAGGTTCCAGATTAAGAGGTGGGGCAGGGGGTATCGGAGTCTTGGCTGGATGAGGCGTCTGCTCCAGTGGAATCCATACGTTGATCGATAGCAAACCTCCGACGGGGGCTCGGAAATCCCAACGGCCACCGAGTTGTTTGATAAACGCATAGGCATCGAAAAGATTGCCGATTGCTTGGATCGGGAAGTCCTGTGCTGTGGTAAGGGCATCGGTCTCCTGGATCTGGATGGCGACTTCGATCGGAGGCACTGGCGGGGACTGAACCAATCCAGGATGTATCGGAGTGCTGTACGGGCCGATCAGGGTTGTGCTGATTCGCAATCGATGACGGCTTCCGACCGCGGCTACATAACGTTGGGCATGCGACAGGAGCATGCCCAGGAGCTGTGTCAAGGCGTCAAGATTTCCTGTGAAGGGTGGAAGATTCGGCGCATAGAATCGCTCAATTTGGTCGGTGTCGAGCAGCGGAGGTTGAGCGGCGGCCAGAATAGCCTCAAAGATGTCATTGACGGTGTTTCGGCTGGTGAGGGGTTCTGTAGTTGCCCGCGTGAGGTCATCCACTAGGTGTGCGGCTTCGGCAGTCTGGACTATCAGGGATTCCGCCTGCTCGGTCAGACGGGACTCGTGGATGGTCTTGAGTATGTGTCGGGATTGCTCTTGAATGGCGGCTTGTCGAACGCGCAGGTCATTTGATACCGTCTGAACAGAGCAGCAACAGATCATCCGGCTCTAACGGGTAGGACGAAATTGAGGGTTTTAGCGGTCCCGACATGCCCAGTGCCTGAGTGAGGACATGCCGTTCGGGGTGTGTCCGAGCGGTCTTCGGGGTGAGGATGCCACGATCGAGATATTTTTCAATCAGCGTATGGTCACGCGTGAGCGGTGTGAGTGTTCCTGATCGGAACCTGTAGGCGCGGCTGTCGCCAAGATGGCCGAGATGGGCCGTAAGGACTTCCGTCGTTTCAATGTAGAGCAGCACGATAGTGGTGCCCATGCCTCTGAGCTTGGGTTCGAGCTGGACTCGCCCCAATATTGCGTGGTGCGCCTGCATGATCGCATCGGTTAAGAATGTCGGAGGAGCGGTTTGTCCTTGCCGGAGCGTGTCGGCTGAGAGCTGAGCCTGCGCGGTAATGCTGGCAATGGCCGCCTGTGCAGCGATTTCTCCGCCTACGTGGCCACCCATTCCATCCGCAACGGCCCACAGCCCCAGCGGATCGAGTGTGGCAAACGCATCTTGATTCATGGTGCGCACCAAACCAATTTCGCTTCGGCCGATGCCGACCCAGGTGCTCATCGTGAGGATACTCTGTGAATGGTTGGTGGTGTTACGGCGGAGGATGATAAGCCAGGGCCAAATTGTAGCATCATTTCCTTATAGAGCAGCAAGGCGAGAGGCGCAAGGCTTTCCGTATCGGCGGCATTGTAGGCCAGCAAAAGCTTGAGCGCGGCGGGATCTCCCTGCCGCCACTGTATCCACAATCGTACGGCATCCATGCCATCGAGACCTTGGAGCGCAGATTCCCGTTCGATGCCGAGTTCTCGCTCGAGGTGTTTCAGTCCTCCACGAAGGCCCAGACGGCGCGCGGCCAAGCAGAGATCAAAGTGGGGCATGTCAAACCGGAGCTGAGGAAAGGCCGTGCGTAGGAAGGGCACATCGAAGACGGTGCCGAAGAAGGTCACGAGTAGTGTGCAGTGATCGAGTTCGGCTTGCAGCCGATCGACAGTCAACGTGTCTCCCTGAACGAGAGTGAGCGTCTGTCCGTTTCGATGGAGGCCAACGACGGTCACCGCGCTTGCCCCGTCATGAGGTGTCAGCCCGGTGGTTTCGATGTCGAGGCAGAGGAGCCCGGACCGGCAGGTATCATAGAAGCGCCAATGTTCGCGTCGGTGCAGACGCGTGGCGAGCGCGCGCAGATCGCCTGCTTCATACTCCGATTGGGCCAGGGCGAGTTCGCGATCGTATAGGGATTTTCTGTCGGGAGAGAGTCCGGCAATACGGGGCTGTTTCAAGAAGCTCTGCCAGTCCGTCACTCCCTCTTGCCAGAACCGGCGTTCGGTCGTGGGCCCGATTCCTTGTAGGAAGGTGAATGTAGAGGTCAGCATCGCGGGGATTGTAGCCTTGATTTCGCGCAGGAGACAAGCTAGAGTTCGCACGTGTATCAGCTGCCCGCGGGCGCGATGTTCGGTTCACGATTTGTATCAATGCCATGACCCAGTTGCCGAAACGTATTCGTATCACGGTCGGGGGAGTTCGACTTGAAGCGGAACTAAAGGGGACGAAAACGGCGGAAGCGGTGTATGCGGCGCTTCCGGTTCAGGCGCCGATCAATGCCTGGGGAGAAGAGTTCTACTTCAAAATCCCCGGCGTTACCGATTATCGGGAAACCGCGACGAATAAAGTGCAAGTCGGCGATATTGCGTACTGGGGAGCCGGTCAGGTGTTGGCGATCTTTTTCGGGAGAACGCCGATGAGCATGGGAAGCGATCCGGTTCCGGCAGATCGAGTGAATGTGGTTGGACGGATCGTCGGGGATGCGACGCAACTGCGTCGGGTCATGGAGGCCGCGACGATCACGGTTGAGCAGGGGTAGGTATCGTGCGTTTGTCGAAAGAACGTGTGCGGCATATAGCTGAGAGTGTGGTGGGACGTCTTGAGCAGGAGGGGCACATCAATCTGGTTGGTGACCGGAAGGCGTTCATCGATGCGCTGAACCGTGTCATGACGGAGGATCTGTCCCTGGAAGATCGTGTGAATGCGGAAGTGCGGCAGATGCTCACCGTCTATGAAAAACAGATCGAACAGGGCCAGGTCGATTACCAGAAGATGTTCCAGATGGTAAAGCAGAAACTGGTTCGTGAACGGGGCCTCATCTTATAAGGCGTGAAACGTGAAGCGTATTTCGTGAAGCGTTTGCGAACGACGAGATACGAGCGACGGACGACGCGGATCGCATGTTGTCACGCTTGCCACAGAGGCGGCTGACCATGGCCGACAGGGTCATGTGGGCGCCCTCCTGACCAGTGCGGAAGCGGCGCTCCAGTCTGCCCTGAAGGCCGGCGAGGCTCCGCATGTGGACGCAGGGATCGGGCAACTCAAACAGGCCATTGAGCACGGGAAAGCCGGTCATGCGGACGTGGCGACGAAACACGCCGAGCAAGCGGTCACACATCTGTCTGAGAAGTACCGGAGCCGATAGGCTGACACCGCAGCAGCCAACGGTGTCAGGAACCGATCTCGCTCCTGATCCGTCGAGCAGTTCTTCGGGCCGTTCCCGGCCAGGCCCAACGGCCTGTTCACCTTCCGCTTCCTTCCTGAGTCGCTGACCCATCGAACACACCTGACGAAAGACCGGGAGCCGGTGCCGCCGCCGATGTGCTGCCGGATGTGCGGCCCCTGCGCCGGCGCATGGCTGGCCGCTGACTGCCTCGTGGTTGACCTTGCTCCTCCCGGCGCGATTCTTTAAAATGCGCCATTTTTGCGAGGAGCCTATGTCTTTCCGATTGACGATGACGGTTGTGTGGTCGGTCTTCTGTCTCGCCCTGCCGGCATGGGCCGATTTTCAAGCCGGCATGACGGCCCATGACCGTGAAGACTACGCCACCGCCATGCGTGAGTGGCAGCCGCTGGCGGAGCAGGGCGATGCCCTGGCGCAGTATCACGTGGGGATGCTGTATCACAAGGGCCGAGGGGTGCCGCAGGACGATGCACAAGCCCGGAAGTGGTATGCCAAAGCGGCGGCGCAGGGACAGGCCAAGGCGCAGTTCAGCCTGGGCACCTTGTATTTTAATGGAGAAGGCGGTCCGAAGGACTATCAGCAAGCCCTGCGATGGTTCCGTCTAGGGGCAAACCAGGGAGATGCGCTCTGTCAGACGAAACTCGGGATTATGTACGATGACGGGGAAGGCGTGCCGAAAGATAAGGTCCAGGCGTATATGTGGATCAGTCTGGCCGCGACGAACGGAGATAAGTCCGCGCCCATGCTGCGGGATATTCTGGCCAAAGGGATGACGGAGGCTCAAATTGCCAAGGCCAAGAAATTGGCGAGTGAGTGGAAACCGAAAGACCGGTGAGCGCACGAGGACGGGGTCAGCGCTTGAATCGTGCCTGTGTGTGAGGAGGTGCCTGTGAGTGTTTGTCGCTGTGGGTCGCTTCTGGCCGTGCTGCTCCTGGTTCCGTCCGCCGCGCTGGGGGGAAGTCTGAGTGGAGCCGGAGCGGGATCCGGTGCGGACCACATGGAGAGTGGAGCGGTCACGCGAACACCGCTGCACGACGAAGTCCAACGCCAAGAGCCCGCTGATGAAATGCAGAAGATGACTCGGTTGCGGCCAAACTGGCAGCAGATCGTCGGCAGGCCCGGGTCGGCGACGGTCTTCCGTCGCTGGTTGGCCAAACAGCCCAAGGCGTATCAGCGCATGATCGAGTCGGCGAGTACTGCCGCGGAACTCAATGAATCCATCGAGGAGTTTCTGGCCTCAGATGACGCGCTCGTGGCCGCGCATCTCGAGGAGCTTGACGTCAAACTGGCCGAGATGCGGGCGAGAGCACAGGAACAGGGCCGGCACGGTGACGAAGAGCAACGGCTCAGGTAAGGACCGACACTAGGCCGCTTTCTTGTCGAGGTAGTCGGTCGGGTCGATTCCGGCCTGCGTCGGATGGAGGGTGATCGTGACGTGCCGACGGGGTTTCTCAATCTGAGCTGCAAGATCCAGTTCGCGCGGCGTGGAGAGTAGGGTCTTGCCCGCGCTTTTCACGATGAGGACCAGAGGCGCCAACGGCGCATGATGGTGCACTTCTTTGACGAGGCCGGTCTCGCCGGTATCCAGTTCCACGACAGACCCGACCGGATAGACTCCCACCACCTGGATGAACTGCTGGACCAGGGTGGCGTCCAGATGTCCTTCGAGCGCCAGGCGATAGAGAAATTGGAG
>JABMDG010000003.1:15602-18373 GCA_015904045.1 Nitrospira sp. | reverse complement strand
ATGCAGCGATCTCCAAGGCCTATGGCGTGTATAAAGAGAAAAGCATGTATGGCCGGAAGTATTGGGGCATCGAGCGCAGCACGTTTATCATCGATACCGAGGGGAAAGTCAAAGCGATCTTCCGCAAGGTGAAGGTCGACGGGCATGCAGACGAGGTGTTGACGGCGTTGAAGGCCTAGCTCGCAGTATTTCGTGAGTGCGGTTGCTGTAATTGTCCGTCTCTACGAGCCGAGACGCAGCCGATCCGCCACTCCGTTCTTCGTCGCTCGTATCTCGTGAAGCGTGAAGCGCAGGACGGAAAGAATGTTTCAATGCCGGTTATCATTGTGTGCGAGATACGAGATACGCTTCACGAACAATGCGACTCCACGCGATTTCGTCCCTCGACGGCGCTCGGGACCCTGAGCTTGTCGAATGGGCGACGAACCATCATGAGTCACGCGGGTTAACATGGCCGTGAGGCCCATGACCACTCGCTTCCGCAGCATCTCAGCCCTCTGTTCCATTCTCCTCATCATAGTTGTATCGGCGCGCCTCTGTGACGCGGCGGAGAAAATTGTCGCCGCGATTCAGGTGAAGGATGCGCTTACGGTCCCAGGCCAGCCGGCAACCATTGAAGTGAAAATCGACACGACCGGTGCGGTGAGAAATGTGGGCCTGGGCGGGGAACCATTGGAGTTAGTCGTCGATGACAAGGTTGCTGCGACGGCGACGACCGGCACGGACGGTCAGGCGGCGTTTTCCTACAATGCAAAGACGGTGGGGGTGCTGCCGATTCAGGTTCGAGTCGGTGCCAGCCCTCGAGTCCTGCCGGCGACAGGAGAGGCGAATCTGGTCGTATGGGAGCGGCGCAATCCGATCCTGGCCATCGACATGGCCTCCTTGATTGAGACAGTCCGCGTCGAGGCTTCACCTCCAGGCACCGGGCCTCAGAAAAATCAGGAGCAAAAGCCGATGCCCGATGCGGCAGCAGAGATCGGGAAACTCACCCAGTTCTATTACAAGGTCATCTATATCGTGCCGTCTGCCGGGTCGGATGGGTTCCAGGCAAGCACGAAGGCGCGAGCGTGGTTGAAGACTCATCACTTTCCATCCGGGTACATCCTGGTGCTTCCTCCAGGCAACGAGGCTTTGGGGACAAAGATCGATGAGCTTCGCGCGTCAGGCTGGAATGCAATCAAAGTCGGGATTGGCCGCACAAAGGTCTTTGCTGAGGCATTTCTTCAGCGGCGCATCGACGCGGTGATCCTCCCTGAGCCGCCCAAAAGCGAGATCCCGCGCAAGGCGAAGACGGCAAAGGAGTGGAAGGAGATCAGAAAGACACTGTAGAGAGGGGGAACGAAGCGAGCCTGCGCCCAGCGGTCAGCCTTCGTGATACAGCCGCGGCACGCGCGGCCGATGGTGCCGGTCCACTTGGCGATGCGGCGAAAAATGAGGACATTCTGAGTTTCCAGGTGCGCACCTGTCCGGCGCTTTGCGCACCCTCGTCCCACCGTTCAGAGTCGTAGATCAAGCTACTTGGAAAAAAGTAGAATGTCCCGGTATCGTTTCTTCCTGGGGAGCTTCTGGGAGTACGGATGGTACAATATCACGGGAAAAAGATGGACAGACCATCGAGTCGTCCACACGTTGGAACAGAGTGTTCACGGAGGTTGGGTCCTTTGTTTAAGAAGGGAGAATTCCGATGACACGAAATACTATGCCACGAGCTGTCGCACTCGCTTCCGTGTTCGTTCTCGTCACCGCCACGGTGCTGCCGTTGCAACCGGTATTTGGCGAAGGCGGGGCCAGGCGTGATGTGATCCGTGCTGAGGAGCAGTACCGCCAGGAGGCCGTCACGCTTGCCACAGAGGCGGCGGACCATGGCCGACAGGGTCATGTGAGTGCACTCTTGACCAGTGCGGAAGCAGCGCTACAGTCTGCCCTGAAGGCCGGCGAGGCTCCGCATGTGGACGCAGGGATCAGGGAACTCAAACAGGCCATTGAGCATGGGAAAGCAGGTCATGCGGACGTGGCCACGAAACATGCCGAACAAGCGGTCACACACCTGTCTGAGAAGTACCGGAGCAGATAAGCTGACACAAAGCTGGTCTCTCTGTCACAGGCCTGCTTGGATCTGTGGTTCGCCGCTGACTGCATCGTGGTTGACCTTGCACCTCCCGGCGCGATTCTTTTAGAATGCGCCATTTTTGCGAGGAGCCTATGTCTTTCCGATTGACGAGTACACTTGTGTTGTCGATCTTCTGTCTCGCCGTGCCGGCATGGGCCGATTTTCAGGCTGGCATGACTGCCTATGACAGTGAAGACTACGCCACTGCCATGCGTGAGTGGCAGCCGCTGGCGGAGCAGGGCGATGCCCTGGCGCAGTATCACGTGGGGCTGCTGTATCACAAGGGCCGAGGGGTGCCGCAGGACGATGCACAAGCCAGGAAGTGGTATGCGAAAGCTGCGGCGCAGGGACAGGCCAAGGCGCAGTTCGGCCTGGGCACCTTGTATTTTAACGGAGAAGGCGGTCCGAAGGACTATCAGCAAGCTTTGAAATGGTTCCGTCTATTGGCAAACCAAAAAGAGGCGCTTGCTCAAACGAAACTCGGGATTATGTACGATGACGGGGAAGGAGTCCCGAAAGATAAGGTCAAGGCGTATATGTGGATCAGTCTGGCCGCGACGAACGGAGATAAGTCCGCGCCCATGCTGCGTGATATCCTGGCCAAAGGGATGACGGAGGCTCAAATTAACAAGGCCAAGAAATTGGCGAGTGAGTGGAAACC
>JABMDG010000003.1:7621-15502 GCA_015904045.1 Nitrospira sp. | reverse complement strand
ATTTCCTCTTCGCCCAGCGGTTCGCCGTGTGCCGCGTGGGTGTCTTGTTTGTTGGGGGAGCCATAGGCGATATGGCTGTCGACAATGATCAGCGTCGGGCGATCCGATTCCTTTTTAAACGTGGTCAAGGCCCGTTCAAGCTGGTCGAGATCGTTGGCGTCACCGACTCGGGTCACGTTCCATCCGTATCCGATGAACCGGGTGGCCACGTCTTCGCTGAAGGCCCACTCTGTGTGCCCTTCAATCGTGATCTTATTGTTGTCGTAGATCCAGCAGAGGTTGGACAGTTTCAAGTGTGCCGCCAGGGACGCCGCTTCGGCTGTGACGCCTTCCATCATGCAGCCATCGCCGCATAGCGCGTAGACATCGTAGTCGAATAGATCGAAACCCGGACGATTGAAGTACCGGGCTTGCCACTGGGCGGCGATCGCCATCCCGACGCTGGTGGCTACCCCTTGTCCGAGTGGACCGGTCGTGGTTTCCACGCCGGAGGTCCAGCGGTATTCGGGATGTCCTGCACATTTACTGTTGAGCTGGCGGAAGCGTTTGAGATCGTCCAGTTGCACTGAAAGCTCGCCCAGCCGTTCGTATTGGGGATTCACGGCTTTTACCCCGGTCAAATGCAACAGTGAGTAGAGAAGCATAGAGGCGTGCCCCATCGACAGCACGAACCGGTCCCTGTTCGGCCAAATCGGATCGTTCGGATCGAATCGCAGGATTCGCTGCCACAGGCAGTAGGCAACCGGAGCCATGGCCATCGGGGTTCCCGGATGGCCTGAATTGGCCTGCTGTACGGCATCCATCGAAAGGGTGCGGATTGTGTTGATGCAGGTCTGGTCGAGTTGTGCGTTCGTCACCATGGCCCCCTGTGTGGTGGTGTGTTTCTGGCGCGCTGTCGGCGGTGGTCCTCTGTAGTTGTGTCGGTCGTTTTGAGCGCAGGCTTGAGCAAGGTGCGGTGGGGGAAATGACTGATTGCGAAACGAAGGTTGTCATAGCCCGCATTATTCATGAGCGCTTCTGCTGCAATCGCCGATCCGCTGCTGCGACAAGCCTGCGGGCGGCGGGCTCGCCCCTCGGTCCCTCGACGTACTGCACGAGTACGCCTCAGGACTTCCAGCCTCCGCGCGCCGGTCTCACGACGCGGCTTGGCGACTTCGCGACGAACCGTCATGAAGAATGCGGGCTAGCGCGCCCTCTGCGGAAACTCCGGAGCAGGTGGTTGAGCTGGAATGGGGGGCGGAGGAGGCAGTTGGAGCGGCTGACTGTTCAATTGAAGGGGAGGGCCAAGATTGAGTCCTGATCGGTGGGGTGGTTGTACAGTGATGATTCGCTCGCCGTCGGGCAGCGTGATCGTGCTTTCGACGGTCCCTCGATGGTCTTTGTACACGTGAATGCCGCCTTCAGAATTCAATATGTGATTCAAGCGTTCCCGCGCGCCCGGCTGCGATGATGGGCGGTCTTCAGCAGCGGTCAGGAGGCCTGGCGTTATGCCTCCGAGGGCTACCATGATGCTGAACGCGATCGCCCGCATGAGTACATTATACATGCCGCGTGTGTGGCAGGGTGCCGACAAAGTCAGCCAGCTGTGTTCCCTGCCTCAGCCGACGCGCTTCGCGCAGGCAGGTCCTGTTGCTCACAGGCTCAACGTACCGAAGAGTACGCCTCGCCTGCATCGATCATCCGGACTATGGACGAGCCATCCCGGGAGTAGGCAGAGAGAGCTCGCTCATGGCCTCATGCGCAAGTGTCAGCTCCTGTTCGATCAATTTTACCGACACGTCTAGAATCTTCATCGATTGTGTCTGAAGGGCCTCTTCCTTGATGGCATGGTTGAGGTAGTTCTGACAGAGGTTGTACATGGCTTCCCGGTATAGTTGAAGCCCCTGCGTACGTCTGACAAATGCCGGTAGGATCTGCGCGAAGGAGCGAGCCAAGGCTGCCTTTAACTGTGTATCGATCTTGTCGGTGGACAGGTCACGCATCGCCGCGAGCGCGCTGGTGACATTCTGGTCGGCATCGAGCGGTGGTTGAGTGCAAAACCGGCCGGCCTCACTCGCCGAATTCTCCTGGAGCCGCACGAGCACGACCCTTCGATCAGTGGTGGCCGCCACGGTTCCCACTCGATCTCCTACGTGGTCGATAATCACCGGGGACTTCGAGCCCGCAAACATGTTCAGCCCGCATCCGGACAGCGTCATCAGGCTGATGATGCAGCCGATGCGCAGAGACAAGGTCAGTATCATTGGGGTGCCTCCAATCAGAGTAGAAACCATTGCCAAATCATGGAAATGGACAAGGGTATAGAACGGTCAGCTCGTATGGCGCGGCAGGATAACGAAGTGGGATGAGTGATTACAAGGCCGGAGCCTTACCATGTCAGCGAGATGCTGCGGCGGACAGTGTGAATGAATCAGAATTGAGCGCAGCGCACAGGATGTTTCTGTTATCAGAATGGTTTCGCCCTGTACCCATCTGACTCGTCCTCATGTCGGCTTCGTTCTCGCAGTTCCCGTTCGGCCTCCACACGGCGCCGCTCTGCCACGATCATCCGGTCGAGTTCTGCCATCTGCTGCTCGGCGAACGCGTTGACCGCCGGTCGTGTGTCCGCCAGCCAGCGCGCCAGCGACTCCTTCCTGACTCGCCAGGCTTCCGCCAACCCGAATTCACCGGAGACCGCGCCGGGGCTGTTGATGCTGATCCGGACTCCGTCCATCTTGCGATCGTCCTGCGGAAAGCGCGACACAATCTCTTTCAGGACGCCGTCCGCGGATGTCGAACCACGATAGTTCTGGAGCAGCGCTAGCGAGAATTCCACCTCCGTGTCGCCGCCGGATTGGACCAACCTGCCGAGCGCGGCTGCGAGCTCTGGCGTACAGGCGGGACGCGTGAGCCGATGGTGCAGAGGACTTCATAGGCGATCGTGCCGGTCCACTTGGCGATGTCGTCGGCGGTGATCTGGTCGTTGCCCTGGCATCCGATGATGACGGCCTCTCCCGTTTCTTTAATCTAATTGCGTGGCCGGTCACTGCAGCGGCTCTGAGCCTATTCATACAGTGGTGAATGAATGCTCTCTGGTTTCTCTGGCAGGGGGCGATCGGTTGACCAGACAGCCCCTCTCTCGCCTCGTTTCACCGTTCACGCTTCACGTCTCATCCCGCCTGTTCCGCACGTCTCGCTTTTCTTATTGCTGAATCGCTGATAGCAGCCATTTACCATCTTGATCGCGCACGAAGGTCCAAATTTCGCGCGACTCAGTTGGCGTCTCTTCGCTGCCCGTGACGACATATCCTGGCTCTCCGCGCTGCTTGGTCAGGGACAGGTTATAGTTACGGGCGCTCCAGCGAAGCCTTGCCGACACGTAGTGTGCGGTGCCTTCCATCCAGGCTTCCAGGACTTCGGCCTGGAGCAAGATCACATCTTCCACATGGTTGTGGATGTCCTGTTTGGTGTGATCGGCCAGCGCGGCGCTGAAGTAGTTCACCATGTCCGGTGTCACGAATTGCCGCAATCCGGCCAGGTCCTGCCTGCTCCAGGCTGCATGAACGTCGCTCAGCAGTTGTTGGAAGGTGGCTTTATCCGCGGAGGTGACCTGGTCAATCGACAGGTTTCGTTTGTGTGCGCGAGCCGGCGTTTCCGACCGGTTATCGATGGCGCGGTCGCGCCCGGCGAGTCCGGAAAAGTCGGGGAGGGAGGGGCGCTGTATCTTGAGGTAGTAGAAAACTGTCGCCGCTCCCAGGAATAGCAGGAGCAACAGAACGCCCACGGGTTCCAGACTCTTGCTGGTATGAGCGGCCTCTGGGGACGGCCCTTCAGCCTCATTTGTCTGTGTGCGACCGGCTGCCGATTCGTCGGCGCTGCTGGTCTTTTGGATAGCGGCGTTTCGCGACGAGCTAGAGCCGCTATTGAGAGAGCCGTTTTCTGCCTGGGCCGCAGAGGCGGGAAGAAGGCCGGTTAGTGCCAGCAGAATGGAGGCGGTGAGGAGGGGCATTCGGTTCACGGTCGCTCCTTGTGGTCACGGTTACGAGATTCTGCGGTGCGAGACATGTTAGCAGCAATAGCCCATTGAAGTCGCAAAGAATGGAGGGGGCGGATCTTGAGCCGTGCACGCAAGGCTCTGACGGTGTGCGCTTGAGCAGTGACAGCCGGTGGTGGCGCTCCACTCCAGGACCCAGGCGACAAAGCAGGGTTCGGTCTCGTTCGGCGACGGAGGGCAGCTGTTCCGCGATCTGGCCGGAATCTTTCGGGACGTGCTGGGAACCACGGAATGTTGCGGTGCCACGGACCGGGCCCGGCCGCTTTATCCTGTCTGTGGGTTTTCCTCATCATGATGTGGCCGCAGTTGACTCACCCAGCGAGCCCTCAATCCGTGTAAGATGTCTGCGCGCGCGTGTCCGGCTGGCCGTGAGCTCAGCCAGTTTCCCTGTTCCTTCCCGGGTCTTCTATTTCGAGCGAAAGGTTCCCATGGAAAAGAAATGGCCGGATGGGCCTATGCCCGGGTCGGTGCCTTCTCGTCTGCGGTATTCAACCGAGGTGCGGGTGAGTCTGGCCGCGGCAGCGGATGGCTTAGGAGAGATGGTGTGGATCGCTGTCGGGCAGGGATCGGATGGTTCGTCTGTGCGAGGCGATCAGATGAACGAACCGGGGTTGATCCCTGCTGCCCTGCCGGGATTCGACGGTCGTTCAGGCGATGGGCTGACGGCCGGGTGCCAACGCGGCGGTTTCGGCAGGACCGGCGGCCAATTCTATAAGCCGGAAGAGGGGGCCTAGCCATGCATCGTCGTACGATGCAGCCGCGCGCCGATTGGCCGGCGCGACTGGATCGCGTCGGCGTCACCTATCACAGTCTGGATGGCGGCTATTGGCGCGAGGATGCCGCCTATGAGTTGAGCGAGGCGCAGGTCGACTGTCTCGCATCGGCCACGGCCTCGCTGCATCGGCTCTGTGTCGAGGCGGTCGAGCGGATCATCCGCGAGGATCGTTTTGCCGATCTCCGCATCCCCGAACACTGGCGGCCCCGGATCATCGATTCGTGTGAGCGGCAGGACCCGTCGCTCTATGGGCGGTTTGATTTCTGGTATGACGGGATCGGGTCGCCGAAATTGCTCGAATACAACGCCGATACGCCCACCTCGTTGCTGGAAGCAGCGGTCGGTCAATGGGGATGGCTGCGAGATATCTGTCCGGAGGCGGATCAATTCAATAGCCTGCATGAGCGGTTGATCGGGCAGTGGCGCGCGATCCGTCGGCAAACCTCGAACGATCTGCTCCATTTGGCCTGTTTGGATGGGAGCGACGAGGATCGGCAGACGGTGACCTATCTGGCCGATACGGCGAACCAGGCCGGGTGGCGCGTGCAGACTTTGCCGATCGAACAGATCGGGTGGGAGCCGGGGAGGCGGCGGTTTGTGGATCACCGGAACGAGCCGATCTCAGCCCTCTTCAAGCTCTATCCCTGGGAATGGATGTGTCAGGACGCATTTGCGGCGGAGCTGCCCCGGTCTTCGATGATGGTGCTGGAGCCGGCCTGGAAGCAGGTGCTCAGCCACAAAGGTCTGCTGGCGTTGCTGTGGGAGTGGTATCCCGATCACCCGAATCTGTTGCCCGCCTTCTTTTCCGGACCGGGAGACTGTGCCGCCTATGTCAGAAAGCCATTTTGGTCACGCGAAGGCGCCAATATATCGATCGTGAACGGGGATCAGGTGCTGACGACCGACGGCTTTTGCCGAACCGCGGCTGCGTTGGACATGGCGATACTCCGTGTTGAGGTCAACGTTGGCCGGCGGTGACCAGAGTTCCGATAGGGTCGCCGGTCGCCACTCGCTTGAAGTTTCCCTTAATCTTGAGGTTGAACACGATGAGCGGAAGATTGTTATCCATGCAGAGGCTGATAGCCGTCGAATCCATTACCTTGAGGTTTTGATTCAAGATGGCCATGAAGGGAATGTCGGTGTATTTCGTGGCGCCAGGATGTTTCATGGGATCGGCGTCGTAGATGCCGTCCACCTTCGTGCCTTTCATGATGACTTGCGCGCCGATCTCCATAGCACGGAGCACAGCGGCTGTGTCGGTTGAGAAGTACGGGTTACCCGTGCCCCCGGCGAAGATCACCACGCGGTTCTTCTCTAGATGGCGAATGGCTCTCCGGCGGATGTATCCTTCCGCCAATTGGCGCATTTCAATGGCGGATTGCACACGCGTGTTGATGCCGATCCGTTCGAGGGCATTTTGGAGTGCCAAGGCATTGAGCACGGTGGCCAGCATGCCCATGTAGTCGGCGGACGCCCGCTCCATGCCCGAAGCGCTGGCAGCAATTCCTCGGAAGATATTCCCGCCGCCGATGACGACGGCCACTTGAACATCGAGGGCAACGACGGAGGCTATTTCAGACGCCAGGCCTTCGAGGATGGAGGGTTGGATGCCGTAGCCCTGCTCACCGGCCAACATCTCCCCACTCACTTTCAGAAGGAGGCGCCGGTATTTGGCAGTGGTCATGCTTCGCCCAGTTGGTAGCGGGTAAACCGGCGGATGTTCATGTTTTCGCCGATCTTGGCTATTTTTTGGGACAACAGGTCTTTGATGATGACGGCCGGGTCCTTGATGAAGGACTGCTCCAGCAGGCAGTTTTCCTGGTAGAACTTTTCGAGTTTGCCCTCAACGATTTTCGGCCAAGCGGCAGGGGGCTTGCCCATTTCTTTCGCCTGCGCTTCGTAGATTGCGCGCTCCTTGTCCTGGACCTCTTTGGCGATATCTTCGCGCTTCACGTAGGTCGGCTTGGCCGCTGCGACCTGCAGCGCGAGGTCGTTGACGAACGCTTTAAACTCGTCGTTGCGCGCGACGAAATCCGTTTCACAATTGACTTCGATGAGCACGCCGATCTTGCCCCCCATATGGATATAGGCATGCACGAGCCCCTGGTTCGTCTCGCGCCCGGACTTTTTCGCCGCCGCCGCGAGACCTTTTTGCCGGAGATAGTCGATGGCCTTCTCGATGTCGTTCCCGTTCTCGGTGAGGGCTTTCTGGCAATCCAAAATGCCGGCGCCGGTCTTTTCACGAAGTTCTTTTACAAGCTGACTTGATCCTGCCATGGTCCATTATCCTTCGACGTCTGATGTAATGGAATCGTTCACTGCCGTCCGATGATCAAATTTAGGTTGCCGGGACACTTTCCATGCGAGCGGCCGGTTTCTTGTCATTGGCCGCGGGAGACGCCTGAAATTCCGCTTCTTCACGCTGTGTCTTGAGGTGCGCGCCTTCGATGCACGCGTCTGCGATCTTGGACGTAATTAATTTGATCGACCGGATCGCGTCGTCGTTTCCTGGAATCGGGTGCGTGATATGATCGGGATCGCAATTGCTGTCTAGGATGGCGATCACGGGAATATCCAGCCTGGTCGCCTCTTGTACGGCAATTTTCTCTATACGGGTGTCCAGGATGAACACGGCACCCGGCAGGCTCCGCATGTTCTTGATGCCCGACAGATACTTTTGGAGCTTGGCGATATCCTTCTGCATCAGAAGGATTTCCTTTTTCTTAAGGCCATGCTCGCTGGGGTTCAGCAACGTGGTTTCCATCTTTTTCATTTTGTCGATGCTGCGGCGGATCGTTTGAAAGTTGGTCAACATGCCGCCGAGCCACCGCTGATTGACGAAGAACATATTCGCCCGCTTCGCTTCCTCTTCAAGGATCTCCGCAGCCTGGCGCTTGGTGCCGACGAACAGAATGGAGTCTCCGGCCGCTACTGTATCTCGGACGAAGGCATAGGCCTGCTCCATGCGGGTCAGGGTTTGCTGCAGATCGATGATGTAAATGCCGTTGCGTTCGCCGAAGAGGAACCTCTTCATTTTTGGATTCCAGCGGTTCGTCTGGTGCCCGAAGTGCAC
>JABMDG010000003.1:0-7521 GCA_015904045.1 Nitrospira sp. | reverse complement strand
CTATCGGTCCTAAATTGGACGAATAGATTGGTGCGACTGCTAAAGCCTCGGCACGCTATCACAGTCCCTGTGTGTTTTCAAGACGCTGCCGGAGAATTCCGGCTTAAGATCGATAGCTTGCGTTGATACGGACGTAGTCGTATGAGAGGTCGGTCGTCCACATGTGCGCCTGCGCCCGGCCATCCCCAAGATCCACTGCAATCGTAAATTCTTTTTGTTTGAAAACCTGTGCGATCTGCTGTTCCGCGGCGAGCCCCACTCCCATGCCTCGCTTGACCATCACAACGTCATCGAAGCGCACCGTCACGTTGTTCGGCTTGATGCGAACGTTGGATCGGCCGATAGCGCCCATGACTCGGCCCCAGTTGGCGTCTTCTCCGAATAGGGCGGTCTTGACGAGATTGGACGTAGCAATCGTGGCAGCCACACGTTTCGCAGCTGTCGCTGTTACAGCTCCAGTCACCAGAACCTTCACGACTTTGGTCACGCCTTCACCGTCCCGGCAAATGGCGAGGGCCAGCTGTTCAGAGGCTTCAGTCAGGAGTTGGGTAAAACGGCGATAGTGGACCGTCCCTTGCCGGATCAGAGAATTCTTGGCCAGTCCGTTGGCCAGACAGAGAACGGTGTCGTTGGTGCTGGTGTCGCCGTCCACGGTAATGCAATTGAACGATTGGTCGACTGCGGACTTGAGCGCATGCTGAAGCGCTGCAGGCGCAATCGCGGCATCGGTGGTCAAATACGCGAGCATCGTTGCCATATTGGGATGGATCATTCCGGAGCCTTTGGCCATGCCGCCGATGGTCACGACTTTGCCGCCGATCGTGCCTCGAACGACGACGGTCTTTGGACGGAGATCGGTGGTCAGAATAGCCTGGGCTGCCTGGGGCCCGCCTCGGCTGCTGAGTTGGGCGATCAAGGCCGGGATTCCCGCTTTGATTCGATCGATAGGCAGCACGCGGCCGATGACGCCGGTTGATCCGACAAAAACGTGATGCACTGGAACAGCAAGACTCTGCGCGACGGTCGAGGCCATGACCTGCGCCGAAGCAAGCCCATTCGCCCCTGTGCAGGCATTCGCGTTTCCGCTATTCACGATGATGGCGCGGCCCTGCCGCCGCCGGAGGTGCAGTCGATCGAGAATCACCGGAGCCGCGGCAACCTGGTTTTTTGTGAACACGCCAGCGATCGGCCCGTTGACGGTTGACACGACAAGCGCCAGATCGAGGATTCCCGGCTTCTTGATCCCGCAATGGATGCCGGCTGCTTCAAAGCCTAAAGGAGCGGTCACACCGGAGGTCTGGTTTGTCTTCACGATCAGTCGTTGGATGTGTGGATTGAAACAATCGATAGTTGTCAGTTGGTCATTACGGGTAGCTGCCCGGCAGGGTAAGCCCACTCTCTTCAGGGAGTCCCATCATCAGATTCATAGCTTGGATGGCCTGGCCTGCGGCGCCTTTTACCAGATTGTCGACGGCGGCGACTGTCACCACCCATCCGGCCCTCGGATCGGTGTAGACCCCGACGTCGCAAAAATTAGAGCCTCTGATATATCGGGGATTGGGGACGATATCCTCATAGAGCCGGACAAACCGCTCTCCCTTGTAAAATTCCCTATACAAAGACCGGAGGTCGGCGAGCGTCATGTCATGCACCAGCTTGCAGTACGCCGTACTGAGAATTCCACGATTCATTGGTACCAGGTGCGGGGTAAAGGTGACGGTGACCGATCCGGTCTTTCCGATCATGCCCGACAGCTCTTGTTCGATTTCAGGTATGTGCCGATGCTTGCCGATCTTGTACGGTTCCAGTGATTCATGGGCTTCCGGGAAGTGGTAGGGGAGAGCAGGACTGCGTCCGGCTCCGGAGATCCCGGACTTTGCATCGATCACAATCAGATCCGGCTGCACCAGATTCTTGGCGATGAGGGGCGCGAGCTGCAAGATGGCGGCAGTCGGATAACAGCCCGGCGAGGCGACAAGTCTTGCCTTCGCAATGGCTTCCCGATGGAGTTCCGGCAAACCATAGACCGCTTCTTCTAAGAGGCGTGGGTGCGTGTGCGGGGTTTGGTACCACTGTTCGTAGGCTGCGACATCCTTGAGGCGATAATCGGCGCTGAGATCGACAACCAGCTTGCCCGCTTTCATGCACAATGCAACCGGGTCCTGTGACTTGGTGTGGGGCAGTGCCAGGAACACTGCGTCCGCCCGTTCAGCCAAGGCTTCCGGGGCCAGTGCCTCGAAGCGATGTTCTACAATGCCGGTGAGACTGGGGAATACGGCTGACACCAGCTGGCCGGCCGATTTCTCGGACGTGACGGCAGTAATTTCATAAAAGGGATGTGCGGCGGCGAGCCGAACGAGTTCTGCGCCGGCATATCCGCTGGCGCCTGCAATTGCCACTCGAAACTTCTTGCCCATCGTAGGTGACCTGCTGATTGGTAAGAGTCAAAAAAAGCAGCGGCACAGGGTCATGCGTTGGCGCAGAACAATCTGGCGGAACTGTATTTCGCCGGCTTGGGCGTCCAACAAGACTATGTGCGGGCCTATATGTGGGTGAACATCGCCGCAGTTCATTTGAAGGGCGATGAGCAGAAGCAGGCTGAAGCCAATCGGGATGATGTGGCGCAGCGGATGACTCCCGCGCAGGTGACCGAAGCCAAGCGGCTCTCGAAAGCGTGCCTCGCGAAAAAGTTCAAGGGTTGTTGAAGCGTTTCTCCGCCTTGTCTGCTGCCGATCTTTTTCCTGATAATCCTACGTTCGCATCCATATCAACGGCTGTAGCATTCGTGGAATTGCTTGTGGGCCCATTTCCTACGAAGCCAGCGTTGTGCGCCATGAGATGCGAGCAATACACGACAGGCGCTATCCCCTTTTTCTGACCGATTCCTGCATGCCGTTCAACGTGAATGATCCGATCCCGGATTCACAATAATCGGCACATTCAGCTTATCCGGCACGATGATCGTTTTGGTGCTGGGGTTCTCGTACAATTTGTACTTCAAATAATCCTGTGTGAGAGTTTTAGTGATAATTTCCTGCGCTTGTGACTGTCCCTTGGCGCGAATGCGTAGACTCTCTCCCTCGCCCTCAGCGCGAATTTGCAAGGCATCGCCTTCCCCTTTGGCTTGAATCCTCGCTATCTCGGCGTTGCGTTGCGCAATGACCAACTCAAATTCTTTTTGCTCTTTTTCCTGCTCCTTCGCTTGTTTCTGCTCAATGGATTTCAACACCATCTGAGGAAATTCGATCTCAGACAAGGCCACACTGTACACGTCCAGATGCCGGCCCTTGAGCGACTCGACCATCACCGCTTCGATCTTGTTGCCGATTTCGCTGCTCCGTTCAGGAAGTGAGACCATCGTATACTGAGCGACGACCCCGCGCACGGCCGAGAGGAACTGTGGTCGGACGAGCTGCGCATACCAGCCGTGCCCCACTTCCTGAGCGAGGAAATAGATTTCCTCCCCAATGGGTCTCATGGTAATCGCCGCGTGCAGCGTGACCGAGAGATCGTCGGCGGTTAGGGCATCCACCTTTTCTGTAAAGCTTTGATACCTGACGTCGTACTCAAACACCTTATTCCACGGCGCATGCCAATAGAACCCTTCGCTGAGCGGCTCTTTTGTCAGCCCTGACGTGAACGGGTTCCAGCGCAGGCCTCGTTTCCCTTGGTCGACAGTCGTCCCGCAGCCGTACATCAACAGCAGCATCGAAATTATCGGTATGATTGGACGGGAAAAGACTGAGGGTTTCATAGGTCCTCCTTTTGTATGGTGCTCACTGGCGATGCCGTCGTCCTGTTCGGGCGATTTCCGCATGGGCGTTAGCCAGACGTTCCTGCTCTTGAGCCGCGGCGGTATAGTATTGCGAAAGTTGCCGCGCTCCACTCACCCAATCCGACTGAGGGCCGAAGAGTTGCTCATACCGGACGGCGCTCTCGGCAAGCGAGGCCGCTTTCTCCCGCATATCCATGGCCCCATCCCGGTAGTAGCCGGCAATGGCCATCTGATCATGCGATGGGTCGAAAGATGTCATTTCGATCGTCTCGATCGGCTGTGCGCAGCCGGCGACGGTCAGCGCATAGAATAAGACCAGTACATCGAGTCTCACGTGAAGCGAATGGGTTGTAGACATCGATGTATTCATGGAACCACCTCTGCGCCGATCAGCGCCTGGCGTCGATCAAGGAAGAGAGCGAAGCGTATGGCTACGGTATTCCCGCAGCACCTATACGTTACACAACCGTCCGGCACTTTAACAGGGGGGCAGCCATCGCAGTCCGCCCACTACTTTGGGTGACTCTGAGCCGGCAGTTGCGATGGTGGCAGGCATGGCTTTAATAGAGATCTATACCGGTTGACCCTCTCGATGCATCATGTTAGAAAAGCATCCTGTTGCCATCTACGTTTGAAGCTATGCCCGGATGGCGGAACTGGCAGACGCGCCGGACTCAAAATCCGGTTCTCGCACGATGTACGCGTTATTATAGGGGTCAAACATCAACCCCTTCACTTGCATCTGCGTAATCATGTCGAAAGGAATTCCTCTATGCTCCTCTTGCCCTTACATAAGGCGAGAGCGAGACAACGAAAACAGTACTATCTATCACTTCCGAATTCGTCATGTCAACGAACCCGGCGACAACACAGGGAAAATCTTTTCAGGAACGATACGGCTCAGGGAGGTGACGTGCCGTGATTCGTTGGGTCAGGCACTCGGCGGGCGATAGTTCTCAGCGATTTTGGAGGAGTCAGCCTGTTCGCCCAATTTCAAGAAGGCCTTCATTTGCTTGCGGACCAGATCGCGCCCGCTTTCGTCTCCAAGATTGACTTGGTACTCATTGATGACCATGACGCGCATCCCTTCCCACTTCTTCCAGCAGCCCGTGCACACCTTGGCTTTTACCTCCGCTTCGAGCTTGCCGAGAAATAGGGGAGCGGTAATGGCTTCTCCCGTTTGTCCGCAGGTCACACATGCCACTTCCGCCATGTCCGCGCTACTCCTTTGCTCGTGTCGTTAAGAAGACGTTCAACCGCCGAGGCATTCTAGCAGACCGGTCTGTTCGAAGAAAAGAGGCAGTGCCGATTGACCCTCAGCAGGAGGCATGCTAGAAAGGCGCCCTGTAGCACGTCGGTAAGCCGTACGCCCGGATGGCGGAACTGGCAGACGCGCCGGACTCAAAATCCGGTTCTCGCAAGAGAGTGGGAGTTCGACCCTCCCTCTGGGCACCAGGCGAAACTGAAGATCTAAATGAGGCGTGTGTCCTGTGCAGTATCGACAAGGCGAGGCCTCTTGACAGGATACGGCGGTTGTCCTAAGTTCTTGAAACGATTCGATTCCGAGCACCGACGCATTTGGATATGCACGCAATGCAGATAGTCGTCTTTGCACCTTGGACTTTATTTTATACCTTACCAGCGCGTCATCTTCTAACTCACAAGGAGGCAGCACATGCATAAGGTGTTGGCACTGGGAGCCACAGTTCTTTTTGTCGGCTCTGTGAGCGTTGCAGCAGCGCAAGAGCGCCTGCAGCAATCATCTGGCGGATCGTCCCTCGGTGTCGGGACCGGTGTCGGCGACGTGTCCGGCAACGCAAATCGCGTTCAGGCGTTCGATCGGAATACGTTTCTCGACCGCCTGTCCCAGCCTGAGACCGTGATGGGTCGTGTCTTCGCGCTCGATTTGCCCCAGCGGAAGCTGATGATCGAGACCGGTGGAGCCGGCCGCATGCAGGATGAGGGGCAGGAAGGCAAGGCGGGTTACGGTGCCCGCACGGTCATCCCCTTGTACTTGTCGGATCGGTCGAATATGCAGGCGATTCGAGAACTCAATGTCGGCGATGAAGTCACGGTCCAAGTGGAGGAAGAAACCAGCAAGGACCAGCCATATGGAGTCGGCAGGAAGATTGTTCTGGAAGTTTCCGTGACAAACGTCGTGGCGACACGAAAAGGATTTGGCGGACTTGGCCAGCGTCCGGATCCGTACAATGATCGTGCGCTCCGCGTCAATGGCGGCGGCGTGACCGGTGGGATTCCTGGAGCGGTATTGCCGGGCAAGATCTCGGGCGCGATCGATACGACCATCGGCGAGTTTACGGGTTCCGCTCCGTGCTGGAACTGCGAGCCGCAGCCGGGGTGGGGATACCAGGCACAGACCAAGTCGGACTATGGTTCTGATGTCAATAAACCAAACCTTATCAAGGGCGCACAATAAACACACCGTTCCGAAACCTGTTTTCAGATGGGGGCGGCTTCGGCTGCCCCCTTCTTGCATATACAGCGTAGTCGGTTGCACCTACGCGAAGCTGAGGATCGATCCATGAATGAGCAAGGGCACGAGCAGTCAGCTCTTACTTCCGATGCGGAGCTGGACCTTCGAGGGGTAATTTGTCCCTACAACTTTGTCAAAACAAAGCTCAAGCTTGAAACCATGGAAGAAGGCCAGGTGCTGTCCGTGTTGTTGGACGAGGGGGATCCCATTCGGAACGTTCCCCGCAGTGTTGAAAACGAAGGGCACACGGTTTTGGCTCAAGAGCGCCTTGAACAGGCCTACCGCGTTCTGATCCGCCGAGAAGATAACTGACCATTTCCCTGCCTGTTTTTTCTTTTAGCAGGTCCGGTCTTACTCCGATTCCCCGATCCTCCTCCTTTGACAATGAGGGTGATGTCCTGAGCGGTCATAGCATCGTTCAACTTCCGTAGAACATGCACCGCCGTTCCCTGGATGATCCGCTCGTCCGGCTTGGTGAGGTCACAGACGAGAGCGATGTGCCGTCGTGGGGCGATGGCGGCAATCGTGTGCATGGTGAAAACAAGCGAGGTGGCTGAGCAGAAAGCCACGGTGGGAGTTTTGTCTTGGAGCCGAGTCTGCAGTCGACGGCGGAGTCCGGACTTCACTTCCGGCAGCTGGCCTTCAAAAAACCAATGGCTGGAAGGGATTCCTGCGGCTGCGACTGCCGTTGTCAGCGCCGAAGGGCCGGGAACCGAGACGACTCGGATCCCGTGAGCGTGGGCGGACTGGACAAGTAGGGAGCCTGGGTCGGCTACCACCGGAGATCCCGTGTCAGACACCAAGGCAACGTGTGCGCCCCGACGCAACCGATGAATGAGCACCGCGACTTTCTGTCTGATATTCGAGGGGCCGTAACTTGTAATATTGGCAGTCAATCCGTGATGGGCCAGCAGGCTTTGTGTGGCCGATGGGTCTTCCGAGGCGATCACGTCGGCTTCGGCGAGTGTTCGGAGTGCCCGGACGGTCAGATCGTCGACATGTCCGATTGGCACCCCGACTAGCGAAAGAGTCCCCCTCTTACCCGGTGGGCCCGTCAAAGTCCCTGATCCACCGGTGGTTTGTTGACTCCGTTCTTGTCGCATCTATATAATTTCTTGTTTATCTTATCGGTATTAGTTCTTTAACCGGAGCAGGGAACTTCCCGATGGCAGCCGTCTGTTTTATGATTACCATGGCCCTCTATTTTGCGGCCACCGTGTCGTTTCTTGCTTATCTGTTGCGGCGTTCCGAA
>JABMDG010000299.1 GCA_015904045.1 Nitrospira sp. | reverse complement strand
TCCTTGGGTTTTCACGGTAGACGGACGAGCGTTCCGTGCGTTGTGAAGGCCATGGCGTGTGATTCGAACGCACAGTGAGTGCGGAGTCGCGAAACCCATTCAGAAGACGGAATCCTTTCTTGTCGTGCAGCATGATGCGCTACCTCCCCTCCAAGCTTACTTTAGTACTGTCCAAATATATCGCCACAACAGGCCAAGCTAATACCGAATCGCCATGTCGTCCGTCACCTGGCGGATCCGCCAGGTGACGGACGAGCAGAATTTTGAGAATCACCATGCAACCTATGAGCGAGCGCCACATCCGAATGTTGAGGTGAGGTTGCCGTTCTACAAAAAGGAGGCATCCGATGCGTGAGTTGAAGCACATTGAGTTTCAAGAAGGCGAATTTCTGGTGGCGACTCTGAAAGGAGCTCAACTCAAACAATCCTATCGGTTCAGGCACAAAGTGTTTGCGGAAGCGCTGCACTGGGTTCCCGCTTCAACAGACCGCGAAGAAGTCGATATCTATGATCTGTGGGGTTGCACAGTCGGGGCTTTTCACAATGATGGAACATTGCTGGGAATGGCTCGACTCCTGCCTTCGTCGGGACAGTTCATGCTGGAGAAGGACTTTATGGCGCTGTTGCCGAGTGAGCATACGATACGAAAAGCACCGGATACAGCGGAGATTACCAGGCTTGCCGTTGACCCTGATATTCGTGATGCCAAGCTATCGACGCGAACGATGCTGGCGGTGTTGAAGGGGGTCTATCAATGGGCGGTGGAAAATGAGATTCGCTATTACTATCTCGAAGTTGAGCATCGGTTTCTGCGGGCACTTCGCATGCTGGGCTTCCCTTGTGAGCCGATCGGCCCTGTTGTCAAGCTTCCACCGGCTGGAGCGAGCGCCGTAGCGGCATTGTATGACATGGAGCAGTTTGACGAACGGAATGCCAAACAGCGTCCGGATTTTTTGCAATGGATCTCCACCATTACAACGGTAGACGGTGCAGTCATATCAGGGCGAAACGCGACGTTCAGCGCGGTGGATCGATTGGATTCAGTGGAAAGCTTGGTAGGCACGAGTGGTCATGCGGGTCTATCCAGATAGCGCCAGATAGTGTGTTGCTTGCTTTTGGGCAGAATGCTGAAAATGTCCGCCGGCGTTGTTTTTGCGTCTGGAACGGGGCGTCTTGGGCTTCGCGAGTTTCTCTCAACCGGCTCGGAGCCTAAGCTGGTCGAAGGTAGTTGAGCGCGCACTCGGGCGGTCGGGTGAGATCAGAGGCCATTATGCGCATCCTGCATAGCTGTGTGGGATTGTCTCAAATGCCGAGATGTCGATGGCGTGGGAATCTATCTGACTGTTTCCCGGCTTGCTAGGCAGTGGCGGGTGTGTTGCACAGCAGGCTCTTACACGACGTTTGGGAGGCCATGCTCAATGGCGGTGGCAACGGCTTGGGATCGTGAGGTGACCCCAAGTTTTGTGAAGATACTTTCGACATGGAATCGTATCGTCCGTTCGGTGATGCCCATAATCGTCGCGATTTCCCAATTCGTTTTCCCATTCTTGACCCAATTCAGAATGGTCAACTCCCGTAAGGTCAGTTGTTTGACACACTTATCCAGGGATTGCGCGCTGGGAGGAGCGGTGCGCAATAGCGCCAGGTGGACGTGGTAGCCGAAGTATTCTACGAGAGGCATATATCGCGTCGCATCGATCTTGTCGTTTGAAGCAAACGAGCAGAACGTTGCCACTCCGCACATGGGATCGGCAGATCCCGTTGTAATTCCATCGACCAGTCCAAACTTTCTTGCTGTTTCCACAAACTCCCGTTGTTTTTCAGAGTCAGAGCCGGTCTTCTGATACGTTGTCTGCCAATGTTGCGAGCCTGGTTGTTGCAGCGCTGTCCGAAAGACCGGGTCTACCTCGAAATAACCATTCTGCCAATAGAGGCGAATCCACTCTTCGGGGTAGCTCACGTTGATGACGTTCGTAAATCCGTCAAAGGCGCCCTTGGCGTTCAATCGGGCGAGGCCTCCGATCACTCGTGAAAAGGGGAACAGATTCTGGAACTGCACGAGGGCATCCTTAACATCGCTCGTGGTTTCCGCTTCTGTAGTGTAATGGATCGCCTCAATAAAGCGCTGGCAGTCGTTCTTTGAAAGCTGTTCAAAGATGTGTTTAGGGAAGGCGCGTCTCTTCAGGGTGTGTGCCATGGAGGCTTCTCCTAATGGACGTATGTCGTAAAGGGTAGCATACACAATATGTGAAAAACGAGAGGGGGCATATGGATCTACTGTATAGGTCCTAATGGATCTATATGAATATAGGCTGTAAGTCACTATCCTTGAAAACGCTACTATTCCATGGAAGCGAGGTTTGAATTGAGTACTCCTCATGGTAAGGGTTGAACTGTTCGGCAGATGTCTTGCGGGTACCGTCACGCTAGCCATCCTGTTTTCCCTCATCCCCTCGCTTGTGGGGGCGCAAGCACTCCGGTTTCAGCCTCAAGGAGTGGCTGCCGCAGGCCAAGGTAACGCCTTTGCGGCCCAGGCCGACGATCCTTCAGCCATTCACTATAATCCAGCTGCGCTCAGCCGACTTGATGGCGTGCAGACGTCGTTTGGAATCTCGTTAATGGGCGGGTCGATCAGGGCAACCAATCAGGCGGGGGTTGGGACTCATGGAGATTTCGGAGGGGCGCTTGTGTTTCCCCCCCCCGGGCATACCTATATCACTGCCAATATCGGGGCACTCGGAGCGCCACGCTTTTCTGCAGTTACCATCGGCGTCGGGTTGAATACGCCATTTGGCTTAAAAACTGAGTATCCGGTGAATGGCCCCTTCAATACAGCCACCACCTCGGCCGCGTTGCCGCTTCTCGCCATCAAGCCGACCATCGCCTATAAAGTAACTGAGGACTTATCGCTGGGTGTAAGCGCGGACATCTACACCTTCGCAAGTTTTCTTGGCGAGGGGCATGCGGAGCAGAGGCAAGTGAGCGCCGGGGGCCTCGGCATTCCAGCCGGCGCATCGGTCGAGCTCAATGGCAGCGGCACCGGCGCAGGCGTCACGGTGAGTGCGCTCTATACTCCACTGAAGAATCATGAGAGCAAACCGACTCTTTCTCTAGGACTTGTGTATCGCAGCCAGGCGGTCTTGCCGTTGAGTGGATCGCTTATGGTCAACGGAACAAAGATTGCCGATGGCTCCGCCGATCTTGTACTGCCGCAAATGGTGACCGGAGCCGTCGCTGTCTGGCCGGTTCGTACGAGTGATCGGGAATGGAAGGTCGAAGTTGACGTGGAGTATATCGGGTGGAATTCCAATAGAAATCTCGATGTGCATCTTTCGAATGGAGTCACGATCCCACAGCCCCGAGATTGGAAGCCTGTTCCGGTGATCGCAGTCGGGACCGAATATAAGTGGCTGAAGCCGGTGTGGTTTAGGGACTGGGATATCGCCGTGCGATCCGGCTACACCAGGACAGAGAATCCCGTGCCCGATGCCACCTTCAATCCTGGGACGATTTCCCTCTCGTCCCTGTCGGGCGGAGTGCCGCCCGGCGGAGTACCGACTCAGCCCGCCCATGGTGGCG
>JABMDG010000298.1 GCA_015904045.1 Nitrospira sp. | reverse complement strand
GTTGTGATCGGGTCGTAGTTGCCGAAGTTCATGTTGACCGTTGAGATAGAGCAGGTTGCTGTGACGGCGGCGCTCACAGTGAAATTGGAAGCCGCAGTCGCTGCATGGGCGGCCGGTGCCGCCAGGCAAAGCGCGACGGTGGAGAGGCCCCATATCGAGAGATGTTTCGCAATTCGATTCCTGTTCATGCGATTCCTCCTCTACAGCTAAGAAGTGGATGCGCGCGTTGTTCGCGGTGCTCATTGCAATATCCGTGGCAGTTTGTTCGTGCCGGTTAATGTCTGTTGCAAGACAGTCCAAGCTGTTGTGTGATCAATGAAATTTCCAACCATTTGTGAGGGGAGCCTACGTAGAGGTCGGAGTAGCCAACAGCAACATTGAACAAAAACGGGTTGAGAGAGTGACAATTTTCGGCAAGGGGGCAGGTTTCACCATCGACAAGTGAAGCGAGGATGGCGCCGGCGGACTTGTTCAGCGTTCGATTAGAAATTGACGATCGCAACCACCGTATCGTGATACTCGCCCGCTGACACATCCTGAGCGGGATGGATGCGGCCGAAAATCCAGTAGGTACGGGGTTTCGTATCAGGCGCTACGGGGGGCACGACCAGATGTGCGGCTGAAGTTCCCCACAGCGTGGTATGGACGGCATCTTGGTAGAGGTCATAGCTGAGATACTCGTTCCGTGAAACGTGTTTCATGGCCCTGGTCGTACCTTGGGCATAGTCGGCATGCAGGCCACGATCCAGCCCAATGGTCGTGGCCATTCCTTTGCTGCAGGTAATGGTCACGGAGCTGGTGATGTCCAGAGGAGATGTCGCGTGGGTGGTAAGCGGGTTGTAGTGGCCGAAGGTTGTCGGCGTTGTCTGGACCGTACATGTCGGGTCAAGCGTAGCCGTCACGCGGAAGGCTGAGGTTGCCGATCCTGCCAGACACCATGCCGGCACGAGCGTCATGGCCAGGCTGGTCAGATATCGAAATCGACGCGCTGACTTCATCATAGAGAATCCATCGGGTCTGCCGGTCAAAACTTGATAGCCTGTCGCTCTGTTCCTTATCCGTGAAAGGGAGAGCGAGATGCAACCCTACGGATGAGGGACAAGGGAACCGAATGTAATGTTAGGACAGAGATCCGTGCCCGCTCGTGTTACGGCCGTTTGTGATTCCAGGGAGAAGCGGCCAGGGCTTGAGAGGAAATGAGCGGCCGCTGTTGTCTATTGGGCTTGAGCGTCAGTGGTTTCAGTCTGATGGCCGAAACCTGACGGCGTAGAAGGTGGTTGCGGGAGTGTATTCCCAGGTGAAAGCGACGGGATGCTGTTCGAAGTGATGCCGGCGGAGGACAACGGCGCGATGAGACAGAGGCGATCAGTGGTCCAGCGTGTAGCGAACAAGACGGCGGATTGCTTCGACTGAGAAGGGTTTTTTGATCACGCGCCGTGCGCCGAAAAGCTTCGCGACGTTCAGGAAGTTTTGATCGCCCGTGGCGCCGGTCATGGCGATGACTTTGGCATCCAGGAATTCCCGCGTCAGCTCCAAGGTGACCTCCATGCCGTCTCGCTCCGGCATCAAGATATCGGTGATGACAAGATCCGCTGGAGCTTGGCGGTAGAGTGCCAGACCGGTTTCACCGTTGGTTGCTTCTCGGATCTGATGCCCATCCTCTTCGAGAATCTTCCGCAACAGGGTTCGGATCGACGCTTCATCGTCTACGATCAGGATCGAGGCCATAGTTGCTCCACCGGTAACTTGAAAGCACTGCTGCTGGCATCAGGCCCGAACGCCTCCAGCAACGTGAGTCTAGCTGGACCTTGGATCGATGATGGTGCTCTCACTGAGGTCCTTGGTCTCAACGGTCTGGTTATCCGCTGCTCATGCCGCAGATTACAGATGGCACAGATATATCCGACAAGTCCTGAAAAATCCAGGAAATGCCCATTGCCTGTCACGCCACGGGATCTGGAGCCAGATGGTGCTGCTGTCCTCTCGTCCTGACAGGCGGAAACCCTTTCCATTCGTTGCGGTTCCCTCAAGTTCATGTCTGATCTCCCCGATATTGTCGGTGGAGCTGTACCCCGCGGAGGGGTCGGACTAGTGTAGCCGGAACGTCACATGTCTCTGGCCACTGGGTAGAGAGATGTATGACGCGCATTACGGTGCTAAGAACGGCCATCTCGCTGGCCAATCTGCTGCTGATCTGCGGGTGCATGGTCAAGCCCTATGTGCTGACCGAGGAGGACGTGCGCGCGCGCGCGTTGACGGATCTACAGGAGGTCTCAAAGGTTCCTGAACCGGTAACCGGCCCAATCGATCTCTATGAAGCATTGGCCCGCGCGTTGAAATACAACCTGGATGCCAAAGTCAAAGCCATGCAGGCCCAGTTGGCGCATCAGCAGCTCGACGTGGCGCACTATGCCTTGCTTCCCCAAGTGTCGGTCAATGCGGGATTCGACGGGCGCAATAATTACACCGGCGGCGTCGGGCGATCGCTTGTGACGGGCCGTCAAGCGGTTGAGCCGTTTACTTCCTCGGAGAGGCATGTCTATTCCGGCAATCTGGCGCTCAGCTGGGATGTACTGGATTTCGGATTGTCCTTCGTGCGCGCGCAGCAGGCGGCCGACAGCGTGATGATCGCGGAGGAAGAGAAGAGGCGTATTGCGGTCAGGCTCGAACAGGAGGTGCGTAGCGCCTATTGGCGGGCAGTCAGTGCAGAACGGGTGCTCCACCGCATTCAGTTTCTCGACGAGTCCGTAAGGAAGGCGCTGTCCGACACCCGGCTAATAGTCGATAAGAAACTTCAGGCGCTTCTGACGCCCCTCACGTACCGGCGGGAATTGCTCACGATCCAACGGGAGGTTCACCGACTCTATCGAGATCTCGCGACCGCGAAAACGCAATTGGCGTCATTGATGGGACTCCCGCCGGGAACGGTCTTCGATCTGGTGGTGCGGGAGAGGACGGACGTGCTCCCGACGGTCCAATTGGATCAGGAGAGCATGGAGCGGCAGGCCTTATTGTTCAGGGCGGAATTACGCACCATCGATTATCAGAAGCGGATCAACGCCAAAGAGGCGAAAGCAGTGTTGTTGGAGCTGTTTCCGAGTTTGAAACTTCATTTCGGCGGGTACTACAACAGCAACATGTTTCTGCTGAATCAGAACTGGGTCGGCTACGCCGCACAAGTCAGCTACAATCTGCTCTCTGCCTTCCGTGTTCCCGCCAAGCTCAAAGCCGTCGAGGCCCATCGCCAGGTCCTGAACTCGCAGAGCATGGCGCTGTCATTAGCGATTCTGACGGAAGTGCAGATCGGGGCAGCGCAGTTGATGTATGCCAAACAGGAATACCAAGACGCGAGAGCCTACCAAGAGACCCAGACGGCGATCGCGGAACAGACGAAGAATCTTTGGCTGACACGGAGTGCCAATGATCTCATCATGATACGCGAGCAGGTGTCCGATGTGCTGGCTGAGGTGCGGCTCGACAGCGCACAATCGGCGGTTGAGACTGCCTATGCCACGCTGAAAGCATCCATGGGTGAGGATATCGTCCCAGCCGGCATCGGCGGGCAGAATGTGGCTCAGCTGGCCGATACGCTACGCCAACTGTGGGAGCCCGCTCTGTCTCGGGCGTCCGATACCGGAAGGAGGCCGGAGGTTCATGCACAAACCGTGTCACGTTAAGTGGGTGTTGGTGCCTGTATGGCTTGCGCTCGCTGTGCCGGCCCCGACAGTGGGCTGGGCCAAGGGGGAGCGGTCAACCTATACGGCACGAGTGGAACATGGGGTGATGCGCGGCGTGGTCAAAGCCGCCAGGCAGGCGGTGCTGTATGCCCAGGTTCAGGGCCGTGTGAGCGAGGTGCCGTTCAAGGAAGGGCAACGATTCAAAAAAGGATCCACGCTGGTGCAGCTCGATTGCGACAAATATGGGGCGGAATTAGCCGCCGCGGCGGCGGAACAGGAAGCCAAGGTCAAGACAGTTGAGAACAATAAGGAACTCGCCAAGCTCAATGCGGTCAGTCCGCTCGAATTCGGGATCTCAGAGGCTGAAGCGAAAAAAGCTCAGGCGGCGGTCCAGATTGCGGAGATCAATGTGCGCAGTTGCCATATTGCCGCTCCGTTCTCCGGGCGCATCGTCGGCGTGATGGTCAATGAGCATGAGAACGTGTTTCCGAACGATAAGCTGCTCAGCGTGTTGGACGATACGAGTCTTGAGATCGAGCTGGTCCTGCCCTCTACGTCCCTCTCGTGGCTTAAGCGGCAGGCACGATTCACCTTTACCGTGGACGAGACGCGCCGGGGATATCCCGCCCGGGTGAAGGAAATCGGGGCGAACGTGGACGCGGCCAGCCAGACGGTCAAGGTGACGGGCGTATTCGACGCACTGCCCGCGAGTGTCCTGAGTGGAATGAGTGGCTCCGCTCAATTTGTGGAGCACCCCTAGCGATGGCGACGACGGCCGAGCCGACCGCACAACAGCTCCCGACCTTGATCCATCTGGCGGCCCTCACCCATCTGGAGGGACAGATCCGCGCGGCAAAGACCCTCCAAGAGCTGCAGTTTCTCTCCGTCAACGAAACCCGACGGCTCATTCCCTATGAGCAGGCCTTTTTATTCGGGAGCTCAGGCCAAAACGGCGAAGCGTATCGGCTGCTGAATGCGTCCAGTGTCGCCGTCGTGGATCGCGATGCTCCCATGATCGTGTGGCTTGAACAGGCAGTTCAGGCGCTGCGTCGAGTTGGAACGGCCAGCGAACAGCCGATGGTCGTGACGGAAGAGCTGCTGCCCGATTCGCTCCGCAGCGGCTGGCGGGAATTCGTGAAGGGGCACGTCTTTTGGTGTCCGTTGCAACATCCCGATGAAACGCTGCTCGGGGTCTGGTGGTTTGAGCGGGACTTTCCCTGGCAAGAGAACGACGTGGCCATCGTTCATCGGTTAGCGGGGAGCTTTGCATATGCGTGGAAGGCGTTGTCGAAGCCGAAACGAAGCTGGTCCGCGACAATCAAGAAACCGTCGGCTTGGCTGATCGTCGCTGCGATCGTTGCGGTGCTGTGTCTGCCGGTCCGGGTATCGACCATGGCGCCGGTCAAAGTCATGGCTAAAGATCCGGTAGTGGTCAGCGCGCCCATGGACGGTGTCATCGCAGATGTACTTGCCCAACCGAACCAACTGGTGCAGCCAGGCGCTTCGTTGTTCCGGTATGAAGATACCAACCTGCGCAATCAATTCCGGGTGGCAGAGAAGCATTTGGCCGTTGCACAAGCTGAACATAGTCAGGCGGTCCAAGCCGGGTTCAGTGATCCGCAACGCAAGGCCGATGCCCCCTTGAAAGAAGTCGAAGCGGATCTGCGCCAGACCGAGCTCGACTATGCGAAGGAGATGCTCGACCAGGTCGAAGTCAGGGCGTCGAAACCCGGGCTGCTC
>JABMDG010000297.1 GCA_015904045.1 Nitrospira sp. | reverse complement strand
CTTCGCAGGGCGCGGGACAGAGCCGGCCGGTGAATTCGGGAAAGTTATTGGTGGTGTGCAGCGCCTTCAGCGCGTCTTTCCAGCGGCCGCGGTAGACGAGATCGTTCCACTCAGGAATCAGGTTCACGACCGGACAGCCGGTACCGCCTTGGCAGAAGGGCACGCCGCAGTCCATGCAACGGGCGCCCTGGACCTTGAGCTTATCCTCCGAGATAGGCTCGTACATCTCCTTCCAGTCGAGCACGCGCAGCTCGACCGGTTTCCGCTTCGGGCCCTCGCGGGCGTATTTCATGAAGCCCTTCGGGTCTCCCATGCCTACTTAGCCTCTGCGTCCTTCTAACGTCGAATGCCCATTGACCAGGAAACCCTCTATCTCACCCGCCCGCCCTGCGCACACCGAGACGTACGCTTCGCCCAGGTCGGATCGCCCATTTCTTACTCGTCTCTTGTCTTTCCTAACTCCCGACCTGAAAACGATTCACGGTTCACGAATAACGATTCACGATCAATGCACCGCGCTCGCCTTCCGCTTCCGTTCTTCGAGGACGCGCTTGTAATCGACCGGCATGACCTTCACGAACTTGGGCAAGGTGGCGTCGAACGCATCCAGCACCTGCTTGGCCTTGCGGCTGCCGGTATACATGAAGTGCTTTGTAATCAGATCGTGCAGCAGTCGCTTGTCATCTTTGGCCGTGACCGGCTCCAACTCGACCATGCCGGTATTGCACCGCCCCTGGAACTTGCCGAGTTCATCCAGGACGAACGCCATGCCGCCGGACATGCCTGCGGCAAAATTGCGGCCGGTGCGTCCGAGCACCACGACCACCCCGCCGGTCATGTATTCGCAGCCATGATCGCCGGTGCCTTCGACCACGGCGCGCGCGCCGCTGTTCCGCACAGCAAACCGCTCACCCGCCATGCCGTAGAAGTAGGCTTCGCCTTGCGTCGCCCCATAGAGCGAGGTGTTGCCGATGAGAATTGTCTCTTCCGGGTTGTAGACCACATGTTTCGGCGGGAAGACGACGATCTTGCCGCCGGAGAGTCCCTTGCCGATGTAGTCGTTCGATTCACCCTCCAACGTCAGCGTGATGCCCCTGGCGAGAAACGCGCCGAACGATTGGCCCGCCGACCCTGTAAACTTGATCGAAATTGTGTCTTCCGGCAAGCCTTCCAACCCGTATCGCTTCGCAATCGTGCTGGACAACATCGTTCCGGCCGTCCGGTTCACGTTCCGGATCGGCAGATCAAGCGTGACCTTCTCACCCTTCTCGATGGCCGTCTTGCACAGCTCGATCAGCTTCCGGTCGAGCACGTCGGCGATGCCATGGTCCTGTTTCTGCACGCAGTGTCGCGGCACGTCCGCCTCGACATCGGGAGCTGTGAGCAGCGGAGTGAGGTCCAACCCCTTCGCCTTCCAATGATCAACGGCCTTGGTAATCTTCAGCTTATCGACACGCCCCACCATCTCATTGATCGTCCGGAAGCCGAGCCGGCTCATGAGCTGCCGTGCTTCTTCGGCCACGAAGAACAGATAGTTCACGATATGTTCCGGCTTACCGTTGAATTTCTTCCGCAGCTCCGGATCCTGCGTCGCGATGCCGACCGGGCAGGTGTTCAAATGACACTTCCGCATCATGATGCAGCCTTCGACGATCAGCGGAGCCGTCGCGAATCCATATTCCTCGGCGCCCAGCAACGTGGCGATCACGACATCACGCCCTGTCTTCATCTGCCCGTCCGTTTCGACCGGAATACGGCCGCGCAGATCGTTGAGCACCAGCGTCTGGTGCGTCTCTGCCAAGCCCAATTCCCAGGGCACGCCGCCGTATTTGATGGAGGAGAGCGGCGACGCGCCGGTACCGCCCGAATCGCCGCTGATCAGCACTTTATCCGCATGGG
>JABMDG010000296.1 GCA_015904045.1 Nitrospira sp. | reverse complement strand
CGGCACTTTCTTTGGATCCCCACCATGCCGACGCACTCAACTATCTCGGCTACAGTTACGCTGAACGGGGCATTAAGATCGACCAGGCCCTATCGCTCACCAGACGGGCCGTGGCCCTCAAACCGGAGAATGGGTATTACGTCGATAGCCTCGGGTGGGCGTTCTACAAGTCGGGATACTTGGCCGAAGCATTGACGGAGATCAAGCGGGCGGTTGCACTCGTCGGTGACGATCCGGTCATCTACGAGCACCTGGGCGAGATCTATGTCAAGCAACAGAACCTCTCTGATGCCAGAGAAGCGTGGCTCCACTCTCTTGAGCTCGATCCCTCCAACGAAAAACTTTTCCAGCGATTTCGTGAACAGGGCATGGGCGACCCTTCCCAGGAAGACCGTATCCAACAAGCCAAGCGCCGTGTATCAGGGAAGATACAAACTCAGCAGGTCATTCCATAGCCGTCTTACTCTCCCATCGCCACATGGTTGCATGATCCCTCGTGCCGACATTATTCAATTTGCCATCTGATCATCAGCCCGGTTGAACCGCTTCCTTGTTCCCAGATGTGCGGGGAACTTGGGAGGAGTGCCAATTCACGGCGCTTCTGAGCAGATTAGGGAAGAGGAGAAGGCGTACATCCCGGCTGCCTTTCCCACGGAGTTTTCGCAACGCGTTGTTTGCAAAAGGATTCTTGTTGGAGTCGAGCGTGGACATTGACCGGCACCAAACCTGCTATAGGAACCGCTAGGCGGCAACAAAGGCGCCGCAGGTTATGTAACTGGGCCGTCAGTGAACCATCAACAAGGAGGCATCACAATGAAAGCGTTTCGTAAACAAGAGGGTTTCACCCTCATCGAATTGATGATCGTCGTGGCGATCATCGGTATCCTGGCGGCCATCGCCATTCCGAACTTCATCGCCTACCAGGCGAAGTCGAGACAGTCGGAAGCCAAGGTGAACCTCGCCGCCATTTTCACATCGGCGACGGCTTATGCGGCTGAACAACCGACACCGACCTACGTTGTTACCGGTCTCTCCCAGATCGGGTGGTCGCCGAGCGGACAGCCCCGCTTTACGTACTTCTATCCGGTCGGTGCAAGCACGGCGACGGCCTTTACCCTTCCCTCGAACTTTAGTGTCCCGACCTCTTGTAATACTGCTCCATCCACCGGGTGGGTGGTCGGCGCAACCACGTCCACTGCGACCGTACCTGCTGGATTTACAGCAGCGGCCAACGGGAACGTCGACTCAGATAACACCTGCGATCACTGGCAAATCAATGATCAGCGCATGCTGAACAATAGCCAGAACGACGTCGGTTCCTGATCTAGGGTAGACGGTTGGGGAGGGGGATCGGCAAAGCCGATCCCCTTCTCTATTTTTGTACACTCCGCAAGGGTCAACAGTCGTGGTGCTTTTCTGCAGAGCCTGATGGTCCTCATGTTGCTCAATTCATAAGCGGGCGGTAGCATGAGTGATTCCGCCATTGACAAAACCCCTTCCTATTCTTTGAACGGAACCTGCCTCATCATTGGAGCCCTGACGATCTTTGTGCCATTGATCGAGGGGGGAACGACACAGCTGCCTGTACTGATCATACGTCTGGTGCTCCTGGCTATACTGGGCGTCTGGCTTGTCCGCGGAGTCCGAGATTCCGCGCTCTCGATCCCTCGAACCTCGCTGTGGTGGCCTGTGGCAGCCTTTTCTGGGCTGGCTTGGCTTTCGCTCTTCTGGTCCACCAATACAAACGTGAGCCTGCAATGGTGCCTGAGTATCCTCCTGTACGTTGTGTTCTTTGGCATCGTGCTCCAGGCAGCGGATTCCGAGAAGCGGGTGCGTGGTTTGTTCTGGCTCATCCTGGCCATGGGGGTGTTCGAGGGAGGAATGGGAATCCTCCAGTATTTTTGGCTGGGTGAAGCCAGAGCCAAAGGGACATTCTTCAATCCAAATTTCTTTGCCACGTATGAGGCTGTGACCGCAGTGCTGGCCCTGAGCGTGCTCCTTACCGGCGTGGAGTGGAGAAGGACGGAGAAGCTGCTCTTGGCCCTTGTTGCGATCATATCCGCCACGGCCGTCCTATTGGCGCAATCCAGGGGAGCAACCGCGGCCTTTCTTCTTGCCGTGACGTTTGTGGGAGTAGCCCGATTTGGCAAGGCGGCATTGATCGTTCTTGTCATCGTGGTGGTGAGCGGGATCATCGTCCCCAATCCTTTAAAGGAACGCATCCAGGCTGTTTCAATCTACGATCCGTATGCGTACTCCAGGGTGGAGATTTGGAAGGGGGCGATGGATCGGGTGATAGATCATCCCATGGGACTGGGGCTCGGAGCATATAAGTATGCCTCTTTCCAATATCGTTTTCCCATTGAGGGTGCCGTTATTCGTTATGGGAAGCGGGCAGAGACAGCTCACAATGAGTACTTGCAATTGGCTGCGGAGTTGGGCGTAGCAGGGCTGGTGTTGTTTCTGATTGGTATCGGAGTCTGGGTATCTGAGGCTAAGAGGGTGATGAAAGGGACGCTCTCTCAGCAGAACCGAGGCATCACAATCGGTCTTTGTGCGGGGGTCTTGGCTATTTTGACCCATGCGGCAGTGGATTCCGTTTTTCACGAGCCGGCCCTAGTCCTCCTCCTGATTTTGCTGGGTGGCTTAGTCCTTGCTCAGAGAAACCATGTCGGCCATCCGGGAATCAGAGAATGGCGCCTCCGTTTGCCATATCACCCGACCAGAGTAGTGCTCGCTGGTGTCGTGGTTGCGGCGTTGGCCATCCTTGTCATTCGCCCTGCCGCAGCCTGGTTCATGGTCGAATATGGGAACAAAGCCGTGACAGGTCATGACAACCTTGGCGCGATCCAATGGTATCGATATGCCTCGCTCGTGGACCCTGCATCCACCCCTGTGCGTGATGGACTGGCGCGTTTCTCTGTTCAGCAATTCAGACTGTCCGTTGATCCTGAATGGCTTCGGCTGGCGGCAGAAGAGATTGAAGTGGGGATGTCGTTCAACGCTCTGGACGGCCGCATGCCCTACCGGCTGGGCACCATCTATGCGCTCATGGCCGAGCAACGAATCGCGGCTCCCCACCGAGAGGTCTTACTGGCCCAAGCGGAACAGGCATTAGAAAAAGCAATAACTGTGGACCCTTTTTCTCCCTTCGGATACTTTGAATTGGGAATGCTTCTTCGAGGGCAAGGAGATCACGTGCGGAGTCGGCAATTGCTCGAACAGGCGATCAGGTATGAACCTAATTTTGTCCCTGCACGGGTGGTACTCGCGGATCTGGCGAAGGAAGCTGGGCAAGCAGAAGTCGCGGATGCCCATGCGAAGGCCATCCGCGCAATCCAGTCCAGATACCAAGGGTGGACATTGACGCCGACCGAGCAGCAATTCTTGGGTATGGCACCTCCGAATTCCTAGTGGCGGGAGGCATGTAGTGCTCTCATGGAGATGTCATCAAGAACTCTCATGCCTGTGGCGTGGGCGGCGTGCATATGTGCAGGCATCGGTGTAACCGAAGTGTATTTGGAAGAAGCACGAGCCACCGTCCAACGGTCACAACATTTCAGTTACCTGCCAGACGGGGACGTTCTGAGAAGGGCGGTGCTCGGGTATCGTGAAGTGGCCTCCGATATCCTCTGGCTTCAAGTCATTCAGGCAATGGGAGAACGGAGAGTCTCTCAGGAGGCCGGTCAATGGATCTATCAAGCATTGGATGTGGTGACGACACTCGATCCCAAGTTTGTTCGGGCCTATGAGGCAGGAGCCCACGCCTTGTGCACTCTTGTCGTCATGCCGGAAGCGAGTAATCGGCTGCTGGAAAAGGGGATTCATCATAATCCACAGGAGTGGCGACTGCTGTTTTTGCTGGGGTTCAACTACTATTTCGAATTCGGGGATAACCGGAAGGCCG
>JABMDG010000295.1 GCA_015904045.1 Nitrospira sp. | reverse complement strand
GATCTACAGCTGCCGCCAGCGTCACCCCTTCGCGGATATCGTGAACCGCGCCCGCCATCCCCTTCCCAATCCATCGATTGGATACAGCACCCTTGGCGCTTTGCAACGCATCGACCAAGGGAATTCCGCTTGCGAGAATTGTTCCTAACGTTCTGGTCAACTGTACCGTATTATGTTTGACCAGAATGGATCCGATCAGCGGAACCTTCAGCATAAACCGGTCCACTGCCAAACGACCTGCCGGCGTCGCATAATAGGCGCGCGCGCCCACAGCGAGCCCGACCAGGAGCAATGCCAGAGGCACCAGCCTGCTCTCCGCATGTTTCACAACATCCAGCAGCATTTGTGTGGCCCATGGCAATGTCTTCGCTGATTCTCCGTAGACCGATACAAAGGTCGGCATCACAAAGGTCAACAGGAAGCCGATGACGCCGACTCCGATAAGAATCAAGAACAAAGGGTAGGACAGGGCCTTTAACACTTTTTGCCGCAGCCCAATCATCAACTTGAGATACCCTACGTACCGTTGAAGCACGTCGGCCAGATTCCCTGACTGCTCACCCGTTTTGATAGTCGCCACGTACAGGTCCGGGAAATAGGCCGGATGTTTGGCCAGCGCGTCGGAGGCCGAGGAGCCTCCTCGAATATTTTCCCGCACGTCGCGCAGCACCTGTTGAAACCCTGCGTGCCCCGCTCGCTCGATGAGCAGATCCCAGACGCGCAGGACCGGAAGACCCGACTTCACGAGAGCCAGCAATTCTTGGTTAAAGATCAAAAACTCTCCCAGCGGAAGCCTGCCCCAAGACCATGACTTGCCCGATGCCGCTGAGGCGCCAATCCCTCGGCGATGGAGTTTAAATACCAGTAACCCTTGCGATTCGAGTTTTGCGCGCACGACGGATTCTTCGTCACCCTCGATGTGGCCATTGATAGTGGAGCCGTCTGACCTGGCAACTCGGTAGGTGAATACCGCCATAGTGATGGACCTTGAGTCGGCTACAGAAAATGAATGGGCACTACTCCGCCGCCTCGTACGATCGCAAGCTGGAGGCGGGAGATTCGGCCAGCCAGAGAGCTTGACCTGCTTGGATCTGAGAGTCGGCCAGCCCGTTGATAGCCATTAAGCGCTTGAGCGGAATCTGATACCGCTGCGCGATACTCCAGAGGGTATCGCCTCGCTTGACCGAGATGCGCACGGGGTTTGTCGTCGGAGGCCCTTCCTCAAGAATAGCTCGTGGGGGCCGATGAACCGCCGGAGTCGAAACGGCAGCCTCGCTGTCCTCTATCAAATCTGGCTGGTCGCCCCCGGCAGACACCCTATCTGTGCGCTGTCCCTTTGGAGAAGACATGCCGGCCATTCCTGCCCCAGCCGACGTGCTCAGAGCTGCCACCTGCTTTTGCGGCTGTGTGCGTTGACCGTGCAGCCTCGCCCCGGTTCTGGACGTGCGTTCCCGCTCGGAGCGTGACCCGGCCAGTTCTTCCCGCTGCAATTCGATGACATGGCGGGCTTCGCTCAGCCGGCGCTCGGCTTCACGGACACGTCCCTCGAACTGAGCCCGGGCGATGTGCAACTCAGCTAATTCCTGCCGTCGAGAATCCACTTCCGCGCGTAACTCGGCGATGGTGCGTTGCGAATCTCGAATCGCCGTTTTGAGCGTATCCACGGTCAATTGCAGGTCGGACATCTCCGGCTCGTCGATCGGCTCCAAGGGGCTACATGCCACCGACCATCCCGCCATAATCCCCACCATCCCAAGAAACAGGGCACGCCTCAGTTCCCCCAGCCCGCGCCCCTGACGCCACCTGAAGAAACTCGAATCAGTGCGCTCTGTGTGTATGCTCACCATTGGTTATACGCAGTCCCATTGGTTCCGACTAAGTCTGACCCGGAATACACGTCGAAGACACCACCCTCTGTGGGATCGGATATTTCCTGCCACGTGTTCGTTGAATTGGTAAAGGGGTCCTTGGGAACCATGCGCAGATATCCGGCTGCGACCAGCGCACCCAACGACGAAGGGTACTTTCCCTGATCGGCGCGATGTTGGTCGAGCACCTCCCTCATGGTGAACAGATCCTGCCGCAACACGGTCTCCCTCGCCTTAATCAATGACGTGTGATAGGTGGGGACCGAGATTGTAGCAAGAATGCCGACGATCGCCACCACAATCATGAGCTCCACCATCGTGAAGCCCTCGTCCGCGCTGCACGCCCTACCAATCCTGATATTTTGTGCCATCAAGCGCAGCTGCCTCGCTCCGAGTCATGACATCATAGACATCTTGGCCGCACCAGCTGGACGGCTTTGGCTGATCTTTGTAACACCGCAGGATCCAATCTGACTTTCCGGTCAATGGGTCCAACGGCATCGTACGCAAATAGCGTCTCACCGTGGTGCCACGAACTGTTGCTTCTTCCCCGGTCAATTTCACTTCAAGCAGCACATCGAGCGACTTGGGAAAGCCATACTGACTCGTCACGTCTTTGCACGTCAGCTTGTTTTTAAGACACACCGGGCCGATCAGGACATCCCCATCCCGGTTCCACTCAAGCTTGAACAGATCAATGGCACTCCGGATCGCTCGAAGTTGCTGGCGCAATTCAATTTCCTGCACACGCTTCGTCGACACCTTGCTGAGCGGCATGGCGACCGATGCCAGAATCACCACAATCGTCATCGTCACCAGGATTTCCAGCAGCGTGAGTCCGTCGTCCTTCACCGCACTCTCACGATTCCAGTCCCAACTGGAGACGCCGTCACCTGACTGTCCCCGCCGGGAGTGACCAGTTCGACCCGAACAGGAGACACGCCAGGAGCCTTGGCCATAAACGTGACGTTGGCAGTGCGCGGAGCACGCTGAGTCGGACGTATCAACCGGAAGGAGATGGTTCCGACCGCCCCTCCCCCCGACTCCTCCGATTGGGCGTCAGGCGTGCCAATCATTTCCGCCTCACCAAGCCGTTTGAATTGTAGAACCTTCGGGTCGTATTCGAGCCTGAACACTGTCTGATCCGATACCGCGATCCGCCCATCAATCACTGCCAGCTTGACCTCGTTGCCTGACCGAATGGCAGACTCTTCCGGGCGGATCGTCAGCAGCGGATCCGGAACCGCCATCTGCTCGAACAAGCGGCTGGATTTCGTGTTCTCAAGTCCACCCCCTTTGCTGCTGCTCGAGAAGGAATTCTCTCCAAATCCATTTCTAAACGACGTCCCTCCCTTGTTCGCAGAGCCTGAAAAGAGCGGACCCGTCGCATAGGTGGACTCCGTGCCGGACCAGAACGTTTGCGTACTGAGCGCCGGGGGAGTCATATTTTGCACAATGTGCGGGGTGATCGTTAAGATCACTTCCGTGGTGACCCGGTCAGTCCTGAACGAGCTGATGAGATCTCCGATCAGGGGGAGATCGCCGATCCAGGGAACCGTCACTCTAGTTTTCCGGTCTTCTTCCTGCAAGAGCCCGCCCAATATGATTGTTTCGCCGTCTTTGATACTCAGCATCGTCTCCGCGGACCGATTACCGAACTTGAATTGGGTAATGGGAGGAGATGCCTGCAAGGTCACCTGCTCACCCAGCCGCACGACTTCGATCTTCATTTTTAACCCGAGCTCGTTTCCCAGCTTGATCGAAGGCTCAACGGTCAGCTTGACGCCGGTATCCCGGAACTCGATCGAGGTGACCGTCGAGGTAGTCGGCACCGCCCCTGTCGTCGCTTGACCGGGAAGGACATTGGTCGTGGACAGCAGAATCGGTTGCTTGTCTCCGATATTGATTTCCGCCTTCTTGTTATTCACCACCCGGATTTTGGGGGAAGCCAGCGTCTTCGCTTCTGTAATCTGTTTGAAGAAATCCAGTTGAACATTCGTCGGAAGCTTGAAGAGATAGTTCCCCGGGCCCAGATCCGACAAC
>JABMDG010000294.1 GCA_015904045.1 Nitrospira sp. | reverse complement strand
GACGAACGCCGTCAATCACATTCATCGCCAGGGGTATGGACTGGACGGTTCAACCGGCCAGGATTTCTTCAGGCCGCTGGCGGTCTCACACCGGGCCGATACGCTCAACCAAGGTACGGGAACGGTCGTGGCTGGATCGATTACGGCAAACAGTTTGTTGAGTTTTCATGACTACGAGATCCGGTTTTCATCTCCCACCGCGTATTCGATCGTGGACAGCACGACCGGATCGACAATTCGCGGAAACTATTCGGGCACGGCCATTACAGCTCCGTCGGCCGATCAGCCGATCTCCATTGTCACCGGTGTGAACGACCAGCTGACCGTGACGGTTGATGGAGACGCGTCCGGCGCAATCACGTTGGCCGGAGCAGCGGTGCCGGGGCGCGCGTATGATTCCGGTGCAGCGCTCGCTTCCGAGATAGAGGTACAAATCAATGCGGATGCGGCGTTGCAAGCTGCAGGGAAAACCGTTGCGGTAGCTTACGACTCGACGACGAGTCGGTTTGTGATTACGTCGAACACGACGGATGCGACGTCCGCGGTCAATGTGACCGGCGGCTCGGCCACCGCATCGCTGGGCTTGGCGGCCGGTGTCAGTACGGCCGCGACTGGCACATACGGCAGCCCGCACACGTTCAATTTAGACGGAATCAGCGTGACGATTAGCGGAACGCCGTCGGCCGGCGACGTCTTCCAGGTCAACGCGTATGATGATGCCGCAAAAGATTTTGCCGTTGCCTTGTCCGATCCATCCGGGGTGGCGGCCTCGTCGCTCAGGGCCGGAATTCCAGGAAACAACACCAATATGCTTGCGTTGGTGGCGTTACAGCATCGCAGTTTCTCGAATCTTGGACCGGGGACGCTGCACGACGCCTATCGGAATACTGCGGCAACATTGGGCGTCGCGGTGCAAGCTGCCAATCGGGATACCGACGCCCAGGAAATCCTGCGGGATCAAATTGAGACGATTCGGGCCCAAGTGTCGGGCGTCTCCGTGGATGAAGAACTCGTCAATATGATCAAGTTTCAACGCGGGTTCGAGGCCGCTTCGCGCTTGATCAGGGTGACCGACGAGATGCTGCAAACTATCCTGTCCCTCAAGCCCTAGTCAGCGAGGTGCGCCATGCGAGTCACGGAATTGCAGACATTCGGTGTGCTGGCCAATAATCTTCAGCGCGCGCGCGCGCGCGCGCTCGAATTCCAGCAGCAGGTGTCGACTGGCAAGATCGTGCGCCAGCCGTCCGACGACCCCAGCGCGTTCAATCACATTGCGCTGGACAAGGTGGCGATTGCGGTGATCGAGCAGCGGCTGCGCAACATCAGTTTCGGGCAGACACGATTGGATCTGTCGGACAAAGTGCTCAGTAACGCGAACCGGGCGGTGTCTCGTCTCCAAGAACTGGCCGTCCAGTTTCGCAGCGACACCAATGGGCCTGCAGAGCGAGTCCTCGGAGCCGTTGAGGCGCGGCAGGTGTTTGCCCAGATTCAAGAAGCAGCGAATACGGAATTGAACGGTCAGCCGATTTTTACCGGAACGAGTACGCACGGGCGGACATCGGGGTTGGTCATCACCCCGCCGGTCACCTTGACGGACGGCAGCCTCGATAGCCTGATTGTGACTGTCGATGGAGTCAGTTCCGGGACGATTGATTTGACCTCAGGGATAGAAACGTTCACAGGCGACGAACTCGCCGTGAGACTGCAAAGCCGCATCAATGCCGATGCGACGCTGGCAGCCGCCGGCAAGAGGGTCTCCGTCTCGTTTGACACTGACCATTTGGTGATTGCCTCGGATCTTCATGGCGCCGAATCAAGGGTGACGGTCACGGGAGGATCCAGCCGGAGTGCGCTGGGATTGGCAGGCGGAAGCGCAACCACCGGCGCGGTGCCGTTTGCGCTCACCGCGACGGTAAGTCCGGCTTCGACCAACACCGGCGGCGTGAGCGCCAGCCAGGGGCGAATCGTCGACGACAATCTGGCCACGCTTGACGATTACATGATTCGCTTTACGTCGGCGACGGCATTCGACGTTGTGGATGTTACGGTTCCCGTCACGACGGCGGCTGATTCCGGGAATACCGGTGGAGCGGCGGTTCGGGATGCCGGGATCGTGACGCCGGCGCAGCTGACACTGCATAACTATCAAATCCTCTTCACGTCATCGACACAGTATTCCGTGGTGGACAGCACGACCAGCACGACCCTGTCGTCGGGAAACACCTATGTGTCGGGCGCGCCGATCGCTTTCGAAGGACTTCGCATCACGGTTGCGAATGGGCAGCGGGGTGGACCACAGGCTGGCGATACATTTTCTGTCAGTCTCAGCCCTCGCACCGTGTTAGCCAATCAGTCGTATTCGACGGGAAACCCGATCAGTTTTGAGGGGGTCACGCTCTCATTGTCGAATAATACCGGCGCGCCTGCAGCCGGGGATTTGTTCGCCGTTGTGTCGGGCTTGCAGTATCAGGGCGATACAGGCGTGCACTCGATAGAAATCGGCACGGGACAAACGGTGCCGACGAATGCTCGAGCCGATCGCGCGCTTACCTCCGGTGCGGTCGATCTCTTCGCTATGGCGAAACAGCTTGTCGGTGCACTGCGAGGCAATGATCGTGAGGGGATTAGTCAGGCGCTGGGCGGGTTGAATCGTGGACTGTCGCAAATCGTGACGATCCAGGGTGAAGTCGGAGCGGTCTCGAATCGCATGACCACCAGCGCGGAGAAATTGGAAGAGGCGAAGGGATTTGCGCTCCAAACACTCTCGCGAACGGAGGATGTCGATTTAGCCAAAGCGATCTCCGATCTGACCCTCCAGCAATATGCCATTGAGGCAGCGAGCCGGACCTTGACCAGAGTGTTCGAGAGCTCGCTCTTGAACTATCTCCGGTAAGCGGCAGGCGCGGATCAAGTCTCCGGATGGATTGCCGATAGGAGTTCGGAGGACGCATGCTTCGCCTGGGAATACCGCTATGCTGGTTCTGACGCGCCGCTGTGGAGAAGCCGTGACGATCGGCCCCGATATTCGGGTTGTCGTGTTGGGGATCAAGGGAGGGCAGATTCGCCTTGGCATTGAAGCCCCGAAGACCGTCGATGTGCACCGCGATGAAGTTCAGGCCAGAATTCTCAACGAAAATCAGCTGGCTGCGCAAACCCGCGCCATTCCGATCGAGGCGTTCCGGCATCTCGTTCAGCGCACGCGCCGCCGGGTGGGATAGGAGTAGGATGGAATGACGATACAGTGCAGATCCAGCCGTTTTGGCGCGCTCGACATCGACGACGACAGTGTCCTCACCTTTCCATCGGGGTTGCTCGGCTTTCCCGAAAGCCGCCGGTACGTGATGCTCGACCACGATACGGAGGCGCCGTTCAAATGGCTGCAATCGCTCGACGACCCGGCCGTGGCGTTCGTCATTATCGACCCGGATCTGTTGCTGACCGACTATCACATTGGAGTGTCCGGCGACGTGATGGCCGAGTTGCAGGGGAGTGAGGAGGACGAGTTGTCGATGGCGGTGATTCTGACCATCCCGTCGGAGGATCCCGGCAGGATGACCGCCAACCTGCGCGGGCCGCTGCTGATGAATCAACGCACCAAGTTGTGCAAACAGTTGGTGCTCTCGGACGAGTTTCCGACGCGCCACCCGCTCTTTCCGGTCACCGCATCGGACTCGACTCAATGCCTCGCGCAGTCCCATCCATAGCATCAACCACACCACGACGTCTCGCTATGATCCTGCATGCGTTGAATCAAACAAAGACCAGTACGGTCAGTATACAGCCGGTGAACGATACGACCTTTATGGATGGGACCAACCTGCGTCATTCATGAACAGGTCTGCTGCAATTCCTGATCCACTGTTCCGTTCTTCGTCGCTCGTATTTCGTGAAGCCTGCTTCGACTCAGCGAGG
>JABMDG010000293.1 GCA_015904045.1 Nitrospira sp. | reverse complement strand
GTCATGCGCCAGGGGTCAAGGAGTTCGGCGAGCTTCTTGTCCGGCAGGACCTTTTGTTCCTTGGCCATCTGACGGACGGTCTTACCGGACTTATAGGCATCCTTGGCCAGTTTCGCCGCCGCTTCGTAGCCGATCGCCGGCGCCAGGGCCGTGCACATGGCGAGGCTCTCTTCGATCAAGCTCTTGCAGCGTTCTTCGTTGGCTTTGATGCCTTCGATACACTTCGCCGCAAAGTTGTTGGAGGCGGATGCGAGCAATTCAATCGACTGCAGAAGATTGTAGGCCATCACCGGCATCATAACGATCAGTTCAAAGTTGGCCGCCTGCCCGCCGATCGTCACGGTCACGTCATTGCCGATCACCTGCGCACAGACCATCGTGACCGATTCGGCAATGACCGGATTGACCTTCCCCGGCATGATCGAGGAACCCGGCTGTGTTTCCGGCAGATTGATTTCTCCCAATCCGCAGCGAGGCCCCGAGCCGAGCCAGCGAACGTCGTTGGCGATTTTCATCAAGCTCACGGCGATTGTTCGTAACTCACCGCTCGCTTCGACCAGAGAATCCTGCGCGGACTGCGCCTCAAAGTGGTTCTTGGCTTCCTTGAACGGGCAGCCGGTTTCTTTCGACACAATCGCCATGACCTTGGCGGAAAACTTCGGATGGCAGTTCAAACCTGTACCGACCGCAGTCCCGCCGAGCGCCACTTCACTCAAGGCCTCTTGCGCCCGCTTCACCCGCTGAATGCCGAGCTCGATCTGGCGGGCATAGCCGCCGAACTCCTGACCGAGACGAACCGGCGTTGCGTCTTGAAGGTGTGTCCGGCCGATTTTCACAATGTTGTCGAACTCCCTGGCCTTCCGGTCCAGCGCCTTGCGCAGGCGAGTCAGCGCCGGCAAAAGTTGCTGCTGCATCAGTTCCGACGCCGCGATGTGAATGGCGGTAGGAATCACGTCGTTACTGGATTGGCCCAAATTCACATGGTCGTTGGGATGCACCAGCTTGCTACCGCGCGCGCCGCCGAGGAGTTCGGTGGCACGATTCGAGATGACCTCATTGGTATTCATGTTCGTGGAGGTGCCGGAACCTGTTTGAAAAATATCGACCGGGAATTCGGCATCAAGCTTGCCGTCCACGACCTCGGTGGCGGCTTCTCTGATCGCATCGGCAGGTTTCTTGTCCAAGAGACCCAGCGACTGGTTCACGCTGGCCGCCGCCCGCTTGATCATGCCCATCGCCCGTATCACCGAACGCGGCATGCGTAGCGGGCTGATCGGAAAATTCTCGATCGCGCGCGCCGTCTGCACGCCGTAGTACGCATCGGCCGGAACAGCCAGTTCACCCATTGTGTCTCGCTCGATTCGAGTCGACGCTGATTGCTGCATGTGATTCTTCTTCATGCCCTATGCTCCATGTTGAAGGATTCTTAACCGCTGTGCGCGCCATGATAAACGCTGGCCACCGGCTTGCACAAGGGCATGAGGTGATGACGATGAAAGGCAAGATGTAAGGAGTAAGTGGGAAATGGTGAATGCTTAATAAGGCATGATGAAACGCAAAAGGTGTGGGATAACAAAAAGGCCCGCCGGGAGGCGGGCCTTTGGGACTACCGGCACAGCAGACGATTCGTTATCCCACTTTCACTTCGATCGCTTTTGGTTTCACTTTTTCGGTTTTCGGAAGATGCAGGTTCAACACGCCGTCCTTGTATTCAGCCTTGACCCCGCTCTCATCGACCGATTCGGGCAACGAAAAACTCCTCACGAAGCTTCCGTACGACCGTTCGACCCGGTGGTACTTCTTGCCCTTTTCCTCCTTCTCCTGACGCCGTTCTCCTGAGAGAGTCAGCACGCCGTCCTCAACCGAGACTTTTACATCCTCTTTCTTCACCTCGGGCAATTCCGCCTTGATGAGATACTCACCCTCGGTTTCGCTGATATCGACGGTCGGCACCCAGTCGGCAACGGTCAAGTGTTCCTTGCCCCCGTTGCGCAGTGCAGGCCTTGCAATTGCGCGATTCAGGCGATCAGACATTTCCTCCAGCTCACGGAACGGATCCCACCGTACGAGTGTCATCATAGACCTCCTTGGTCGTAGCTATCGTTTTTGTGAGTTACTGTTACTGGCGCTGCGCCGACTCTCTGCTTGGAGGGTAGATAAATCGGCCACCCGCAGAGTCAAGGGCACGGGGGATAAATGGATATAGGACAACGGAGAATGTTTCGGGTTACGAGTTTCGAGTTTCTGATTGCGGGTTTAGGAAGATCATTCCTGACAACTCGAAACATGAAACCCGAAACTCGCAACTCCG
>JABMDG010000292.1 GCA_015904045.1 Nitrospira sp. | reverse complement strand
CAGCGGCAGGCCGACCGCTGCCATCGCTGCGGCGGGCTCATGGTTCCGGAGAAAGTGTTCGAAATCGGGTCGATCGATTGGCACTGTGTGAGCTGCGGCGAACGGATCGATCCCGTCATTCTCGCCCATCGTCAGGTCCATCCACTGGAGGATCTCGCGCGCGAGGAAGTCAAGAAACTCTCCGTCGATCATGGCAAGCGCCGCCTGAACTAAACCTGCCTTCTTGGAATCGGGGGCGTTACAGCCCCCATCCAATTCAAACCGAACGCCGGTCTCCATACGCAGTCAGCCTATCAACAGACAGTCCGTTGTCCCGGAGGGATGGACTTGTCATGCGGATCATGCTCTGTCATCCCTCGGACCGCCTCCTCATGATGCGGCGGCTCGACATCGAAGTATGGTGTTCGGGACGGCCAAGGGGTGTGGCGTTCGATTCGATCGCACCTATTGATTGAGAGGACTCCGATGCCGACCAAAGAAGAGTTACTCGCAAGGGCGCAGAAACCGGCCGAGGAGTCTCGGCGGCTCCATGCTTTTTACAAAGGGAAGATTCAGACGTTCCCGAAATGCCCCATTCGCAGTCTCGACGACTTTGCCTTGTGGTACACACCGGGGGTTGCGGCGCCCTGTCGTGACATTCAAGCCACTCCCGGCTTGGTCTACGACCTCACGAATAAAGCCAACAGCATTGCGGTTGTGTCCGACGGGACGAGGGTGTTGGGTCTAGGCGACATCGGCCCGGAGGCCGGCTTGCCGGTCATGGAGGGCAAGGCACTGCTGTTCAAGTATCTGGGCGGGGTGGATGCCGTGCCGATCTGTTTGGGAACCAAAGACCCCCACGAGATCGTCCGAACCGTCAAACTGCTGGAGCCGTCGTTCGGCGGCATCAACCTCGAAGACATCGCGATGCCGAAGTGTTTTCGCGTCCTTGAAGAAACGCGCCGCGTCTGCTCGATTGCCATCTGGCACGACGATCAGCAGGGAACCGCCACAGTGCTGCTGGCCGCCTTGATCAATGCGCTGAAAATCGTCGGGAAACCTTTCGGGAACGTCCGCATCGCCATGATCGGCATGGGCGCGGCCAATGTGCCCACCTATCGATTCTTGAAGGCGAAGGGAGCAGAGCCGGCCTCGATTGTGGCGTGTGACCTGGGAGGCATTCTCGGAACTCACCGCACCGACCATCGGGACAACCCTGAATTCAGCGAACAATGGAAGGTCTGTGTCGAAACGAACAGGGAGGGCCGCCGGGGTGGGATTCCTGAGACGCTTCGGGGCGCAGACGTCTGTATCGCCTTTTCGGCGGGAGGAATTATCAAGCCGGAATGGATCACGACCATGGCCAAGGATGCCATCGTGTTTGCCTGCGCCAATCCGGTTCCGGAGATCTGGCCGTGGGAAGCGAAAGAAGCCGGGGCCAGGATTGTGGCGACCGGCCGAAGCGATTTTCCCAACCAAGTCAACAATTCCCTGGTGTTCCCTGGAATTTTCCGAGGCACGTTGGACGTACGTGCCCGCACCATTTCGGACGAGATGGCGATCGCTGCGGCGATG
>JABMDG010000291.1 GCA_015904045.1 Nitrospira sp. | reverse complement strand
GATTTGCGGAGACAAGGTGCCGGATTCAGTTAGAGGGAAAACTAGGCCGATTGCGCCGACATGTCAAGAAAAACGGATCGTCTATTCATGCGGCGCCGGAGGCTTATCGATGGACCTTCGACACTTGTCCGTCCGCACAGGCTCTTGTGCTGGTCATCATCTTATATCTCCGGTATACTGCGCCCTCATATCAATCCTTATCCAAAGGGCATCCGATCCAATGGCCGGCATGCTTTCCGAGGCGACCGACAACAGGACTATCTGCGACGTGCTCGTCGTCGGAGGCGGCCCGGCCGGCTCCGCGATCTCCGCCCTGCTGGCAGAAAAGGGATGGACCGTCCATGTGCTGGAAAAAGACCGGCATCCCCGTTTTCATATCGGCGAATCGCTGTTGCCTCACTCGCTGCCGATTCTGAAACGGTTGGGCGTCCTGGCGGACGTCGAGAAGATCGGCCTCACCAAGTACGGAGCACAAGTGGTGTCGCCGTATCACGGCCGTGCCCGCACATTGTATTTTTCGAAGGCATTGGACGGATCACAACCGTTCTCGTACGAAGTGAAACGGGCCGAGTTCGACAAGATCCTGTTCGATAATGCCGTCGGCAAGGGCGCGCACATGCACGAGGGCGTCCGGGCCAAACGCGTCGATTTCCGCCGGGACTCCACACATCTGGTACACGCCGAAGATAAGACCGGACAGGCGCTCACGTACGAAGCCAGGTTCGTCGTCGATGCCAGCGGGCGAGATACCTTTCTCTCCGGTCAATTCGGCGGCAAGCACCGCAACCCCCACCACAACAGTGCGGCGGTCTTTGGGCACTTCGAAGGGGTGAAGCGGCTGCCCGGGCTGGACGAAGGCAATATCAGCATCGTCTGGTTCGACCACGGCTGGTGGTGGATTATCCCGTTCAAAGACGGCACAACCAGCGTCGGCGCCGTCTGCTGGCCGTCCTACATCGGAACCAGAAAAGTGCCGTTGGAGCAATTCCTCTGGGAGACGATCGCCCTCTGTCCCCCGGTGGCAGACCGCATGGCCAACGCGAAACTGCTCGGCCGGGCCTACGCCGCGGCTAATTACTCCTATCGCAGAACGACCATGAGCGGCGACGGATATATCATGGTGGGCGACGCCTTCGCCTTCATTGATCCTGTGTTCTCCAGCGGCGTACACCTGGCACTCAACAGCGCTACGATGGGCGCCGATGTCGTCGATGCCTATTTGCGGAAGTCGCCGGACTATGGACGATGCCTGGGTGAATTCGAGCGGACCGTTCGCTTGGGCGTGAAAACCTATTCCTGGTTTATCTATCACTTCACCCAGCCGGCCTTCCGCCACCTCTTCATGTCGGAAGGCTCCATGTTCAAAATGGAAGAAGCCGTCCTCTCCATTCTGGCCGGCGATGCCTTCGGAAAATCTCCGACCAAGTGGCCCATCTTCCTGTTCAAAATCGCGTATTATCTCGTCTACCTGTTCAACTTCAGAGAGAATTGGGCTGCATTCCAGCGCCGCGTCGGCGGCGTCCCGGAAACCGTGACTGCAGTAAACGATTATGCCGTGCCTCATCAGCCGTAGCGGGGCCGGAACGGCGCAATTGTGAAATCGACAACAGTTCCCCACTCGATCAAAGCGGACCGGCGGAGTGTAGAAGCGGCCACCCGGCTGAACATCCGGTATCTCCATTCTGCTGAGCTGCCGTTTGCGCTTGCCGAATCCGGAACGCACCTCATGGCCATCATGTCGTTCGGCCATACACTCCCGGATCCCGCACCCTGCCCGGCCATCATGCTCGACCTGCCTCAGATCGGAGGCTCCCCGTTGGTGGAGGTCTGGACCGCCGACAAGCCGGTGACCATGCGCGAGACAGCCGGCGGCTCCATGGCCATGACGGATGATGTGCTCATCGGTTCGATCCGCCTCGTTGAACCATCCGGCGTCTCGCTCGACGCAATCGCCTACGCGGGGTATCGAGACCTGCTGCAACAGCTGCGCGTGTTGGGATACCCGCACTTGTGGCGAATCTGGAATTATTTTCCTCGCATCAATGACGATCAGGACGGCCTCGAGCGCTACCGGCGATTTTGCGTGGGGCGCTACCAAGCCTTGACGGAATTGCTTTCGGATTTTCCCGCTTCGCTTCCGGCAGCCACAGCCGTGGGCACGAAATCCGGCCCGCTTCAGATAGTCTTTCTGGCTGGTGCGCAACCGGCGACGCATCTGGGTAATCCGCGCCAGTTGAACGCCTACGAGTATCCTCACGATTACGGCCCCCGCAGCCCGTCATTCGCCCGAGCGACCATCGCACGGACAATGCATGACACCCGGTTGTACCTCGCCGGCACGGCCAGCATTGTCGGACATGCGAGCCGGCATGCCGGCCTGCCGATGGAGCAAACGCGGGAAACCGTGCGTAACCTTCACGCCGTGTTCAATCAAGCCAAGCATGTCACGGGCGTCGATTTCACGGAGACGCAACGCCGGGCGGCGTACAAAGTCTACGTGCGCGAGCCGGGCTCGTTGCCGGCCATTCGCCGGGCGCTTCAAGACTCACCGCTGTCCACTCACCATGTGGTATTTCTCGAAGGCGATCTGTGCCGCCGAGAACTGCTGATGGAGATCGAGGGCCTGATCATCGCGGAGTCATTCCCATCGTGAAACCCGGCGTGTCTCACAGAAGCGGAGACCGCCGTCACACACAAGACGGAACCTCTTCACCGCGATTCTATTTTTCAATCGACTGCGACTGGGTGCCAGGCTCCCACGCGGGGCTGGAACGATTATTGGAGGTGTGCGCCCGCTATGGGATCACCGGCACCATCTTCTTTACCGGCCGTTTCGCCGAAATGTACCCCGACTTGGTGCATGAGTCTCACCG
>JABMDG010000290.1 GCA_015904045.1 Nitrospira sp. | reverse complement strand
ATTAAGAACGATACGGTCAATCATCCGACCCTGTCCTTCAAAGATCGCGTCGTGGCTGTGGCGCTCACGCGCGCCCGTGAACTCGGGTTCGAAACCGTCGCCTGTGCCTCGACAGGGAATTTGGCAAACTCTGTCGCCGCACACGCCGCTGCGGCAGGCATGCGCTGCTATGTGTTCATTCCAGGGGACCTGGAAGCGGCCAAGGTGCTCGGTAATCTGATCTACAAGCCGAACGTCGTTGAAGTTGAAGGGAACTATGACGACGTCAACCGGCTTTGCAGTGAAATCGCCGGCGAGCACGGCTGGGCCTTCGTCAACATCAACATCCGCCCCTACTATGCGGAAGGGTCCAAAACCCTCGCGTTTGAAACAGTGGAACAGCTGGGGTGGAAAACTCCCGATCAGGTCGTGATTCCTATGGCATCCGGCTCGCTCTTGACCAAGATCTGGAAGGGCCTGCACGAGATGAAATACGTGGGGCTGATCGACCAGGTTCGCACCAAGATCAACGGCGCCCAGGCGGAAGGCTGCTCCCCGATTTCAACGGCCTTCAAGGCCGGACGCGACTTCTTCAAGCCGGTGAAGCCGAAGACGATCGCCAAATCGCTCGCGATCGGCAATCCGGCGGACGGCTACTATGCGCTCAAGGCTACCGCTGAGAGCCACGGTGCCATGGACATGGTGACCGACGAAGAGGTGGTGGAAGGGATCCAGCTGCTCGCGCAAACCGAAGGCATCTTCGCAGAAACCGCCGGCGGTGTGACGATCGGCGTCCTCAAGAAGCTGGTTAAACAGGGCATCATCAAGAAGAACGAAGTCACGGTGGCCTACATCACAGGCAACGGATTGAAGACGCAGGAAGCGGTCATCGATGCCGTCGGGCGGCCGACCCGTATTCAACCGAGCCTCGTGGCCTTTGAGAAAACCTTTAAGCTCGGGAAAAACGGTGGTGGTGACGCATGATTAAAGTCCGTATTCCAACTCCGCTGAGGCCATTGACGAAGAACCAGGGTGAGGTCGACGTGGCCGCCGGCTCCATCGCGGACCTCGTCAACACGCTGGACGCGTCCTACCCCGGCATCAAAGCCCGTCTCTGCGACGACAGCGGCGAACTGCGCCGGTTCGTGAACATCTATGTCAACGAAGAAGACATCCGTTTCCTGAAGGGCAAAGACACCGCATTAAAGACCGGCGACGAAGTCTCCATCGTTCCGGCGATCGCGGGAGGCTGACCATGGCGCACCAATCACACTTGCGGTTTCACGTCCGGTTTCCGGAAGACAAGGTCAAGGAGCCCATCATTTACCAGATCGGCCGCGAGTACAACGTCGTGACCAACGTGCGGCGGGCCGACGTGCGCGAAACCACGGGCTGGGTGGATGTCGAACTCTCAGGCGAAACAGCGGAAATCGAGCGGGCGCTCGAAGGCCTGCGCAAGAAGGGGTGCGTCGTCGATCCGATCGAATTGAACGTCGTCGAATAGGAGCGTTATTCGTTACACGTGAACCGTTATTCGAAGAAAAAACAGCGATTCACGAATCACGATGAACGGTTAACGAAACCGGCATGGAACTCACGGAACAAGAAATCCAACGCTACAGCCGTCACATCATTCTCCAGGATGTCGGCGGCAAGGGCCAGCTCAAGCTGAAGCGCGCCAAGGTCCTATTGATCGGCGCCGGCGGTCTCGGCTCCCCGGCCGGCCTCTATCTTGCCGCGGCCGGCATCGGGACCATCGGCCTCGTCGACGGCGATGTCGTGGACCTGTCGAATTTGCAGCGGCAGATCATGCACTCGACCGCGACCTTGGGCACACCGAAGGTCGAATCAGGCAAGAAGACACTCTCGGCGATCAATCCTGAAATTACCATCAACGCGTATCACCAATTGGTCGATGCCGAGAACATCCTTTCCCTCGTCTCCCAATACGACATTGTGCTCGATGGGTCGGACAACTTCACGACGCGTTTTCTCGTGAACGATGCCTGTTTCTTTGCCAGGAAAACCCTGATTTCCGCCAGCATGTTCCGATTCGAGGGACAGCTGACGACGATCAAGCCCCATGCCGGTTACCCCTGTTACCGCTGCCTCTATCCGGAACCGCCTCCGGCCGGCCTGGTTCCGAACTGCCAGGAAGCCGGTGTCCTGGGAGTCTTGGCCGGCACCATGGGGATTTTGCAGGCGTCCGAGGCCATCAAAGAGATTCTCGGCACCGGCGAAACCATCGCCGACAAACTGCTGATCTATGACGCGCTCGACATGAAGTTCCGCAAGGTCGGACGCCCCAAGGATCCCGCCTGCCCGCTTTGCGGGCCGAATCCGAAGATCACAGATCTGAGCATGGACTACACCGTCAGCTGCACTATCTAACGTGACAGACCTCGTCATTCCTCAACATATTCTCGACGACATGATCGCCCACGCGCGCGAGCTCGCGCCGTACGAGTGCTGCGGGATCTTGGCGGGCACCAACGGTGTGGTGAGCCGAGTGTACCGGATTAAGAATATCGTCGCCATGGAAGGCGCACAGAATCTCTCTGCATTCGATTCCGCCAAAATCGTCCACTTGGAGCGGCTGTCGCCGGCTGAACGGGCGGAGATTGCCTTTGTCATGGACATGCAGGATTTTTCAACCGCCAAGAAAGACATGCGCACTCACGGACTCGATCTTCAAGTCGTCTACCATTCCCATCCGCACGACCCGGCCCGTCCGTCCGTCACCGACATCAAGATCGCGACCGACTATGAAGAGATCTGGCCTAAGATCAATCTGCCCAACCCGACGTATCTGTTGATTTCACTCATGCATCCCACACCGGACGTCAAGAACTATTGGATCTCCTCCGGCCAGGTCACACCCGCCTCATTCACCATCCGCTGATTCCTACGCTCACGGCTTCCTTCTTTCGAGCTCGAATGCGATAATGGCGCGCATGTCGGTTTTTGGGGAAGGAGCGATCTCATGCGCATCATTCTGCTCGCCATCCTCCTGAGCATGGCACAGGTGAACCCCGGTCATGCCGTCGACAAGAGCTACTACAGCCCCGTCATCTATATCGACGTCGAGAACCATCGTATCCTGATCTCCGAACTCGGGGGCGTGTTCTACATCGATGTCCCGCCAATCGCTCGCCCGCATATGGAGAAGCTGCCGATCTCAGGCCTCGTTGATTTTGTGGTGGAAGTGAAAGGCGAGAACGAAATGCCCGTACTCAAGACCTGGAAGATCAAATCCGGGGAATCGACGTGCCTGTATTTCAACGGGAAGGAGTGCAAGTAACCGTGCTGCCAGTGGCACGACAATGATCTCTCACTGGACACACCCTGGCGCGGTTCTGCTTTTTCTCGTGCTCACCGGCTGCACCGCGGCCCAGAGCCTGAATCCCGTTACCGCTACTCCCGCTATCAGCCACCCGCACGATCCGATCATTCAGCGCATCAAGGAGCATATTCGAGAATGGTTCCATCCCGCATTTTCAGATATCCATGCAAAGATAAGTATGGCCCACGACGCCATTGACACACTTCCCGGCCGCTTCAAACATCCATTGGCTGTTCAGCCCCTACAGGACCCCTGGGAGGGTTTGGCTCATCTCGAAACCCGGGCGCTTTCGGTCGCCGAAGCCGTCAGCAGCGACGGCTCGAATCTTCAGAGGGTTTTAGACGTCCTTGAGTCCAGCTGGGGGGATCCTTCCCACCACGAGAACGAGATTCCGTTTCCCGCCGGCAGCGCTCCCCAGGATTTTCTCGAATTCATGGTCAAGAGTTTGGACCAGGCATCCGCCTATCGCAACCGGGCTCTGGCCAACCTCACGGAATCGGAATACCGCTTCCTATTCAGGCACAGCGCTGTCCTCGCGGATGCATTCACGCCGCAAGTGTCTCGCTTCACCAGAGAGAAGCTCGCGTCCATTGAGGACACCGCCCGGTTCGCCGCGCTGCTCAAAGAACGAGTGGACTATAAAGCACTGATGGCCTCGGCACAGGTGCTGGTGCGTCTGGCGGATGAGCGATGGATGGGCCACCTGCCGGAGGCCTTCCCAGGACCAATCCCTTCTGCGGACATCCCCTCCGGTATTACGGGCGACGTGCGGCTGATTCACCACACCGGACATGGCCTCATCGTGATCGGTGGTCCGGGCCCCAATACCTATGACCTGGATCAGCCGGTTGCGTTGGTCATCGATCTCGGCGGGGACGACCTGTATCGCGGGCTGATCGGCGCATCCGTGGACGAGGACCATGGGAATGCCGCCGTCATCGATCTATCGGGAAACGATACGTACGACGCTGCTCCGCTCGGTCTCGCGACAGGCCGGCTGGGCGTCGGCTTGGTCATCGACTACGCCGGCAACGATGTATACCGGCTGCAGTCTGCTGGCGGAGGCGTTGCTTTCGCCGGTGTCGGCATTCTGCTCGACCGTCAGGGAAATGATATCTACACGGGGGAACGGTTCACGCAGGGGGCCGCCATTGGAGGACTGGGGCTGTTGTTGGATCTGGAGGGGAACGACCGATATGCCGGTCAGGGTTTCGCTCTCGGCTTCGGTGGACCCTTGGGAGTTGGCGCAGCCATCGACGCAGGGGGTGACGACCGCTATCAATGCGTCAACGGATTACCGAGCGCCTATAATGCATCGGAGGCTCCACAAGCCAACCCGGGCGATCCATCGTTCCAGTACGATTGTTTTGGCCTCGGTACAGGGTCGGGACTCCGCGTGTTTTCCAAACAGCGGGCACAGCAGATTCTGAGTCTCGCCGGAGGCTGGGGGCTGCTCCTCGACATGGGCGGACGCGATTATTACCACAGCGCCAATTTCTCCCAGGGGATGGGGTATTTTTGGGGAATCGGCACCTTCCTCGACATCGACGGTGATGACGAGTACCACGCCGCGCGATATGGCCAGGGGGCCTCCGCTCATTACGGCGTCGGCATGCACCTCGACTATCAAGGAAACGATCAGTACCGATCCACCGGTCCGTACTACAATAAGGGTGTGTCCTGGGATCATGGGGTCAGCCTCGCGATCGATGGGGGGAGCGGCGACGATCTCTATGCCCTCGATGCCTCTACCGGCCTCGGAAAAGCCAACCACATGGGATGGGCGATCTTCGTCGATGAGGGAGGGCACGACCGGTACACAACTCAATCGGGGTTCGGTGAGGCATCAGAGGGAAGCCTCGCGGGATTTTTTGACTTAGCAGGCAGCGACACCTATTCATTTTTATCGGCGACACCGGTTCAACTCTCGGATGGCAACACGATTCCTCGGACTCCAGGAGGCCTCTTTGTCGACCGGTGACCCAGGATCCTCCTGGACCCATCGGAGCCTATACCCATGTCGCACTCGTCGAACGATGAGCAACAACTTTCGTTTTTGCGCGTTCACGCGAACCAGCTGGAATTCAAGGTGGCGACAGCGGGATCAGGTGATCGGCTGGTGCTCTGCCTGCATGGGTTTCCCGAATCTTCCTTGTCGTGGCGTCATGAAATGGCGTCGCTGGCCCATAACGGCTATTGGGTGTGGGCACCGGACCTGCGGGGCTATGGCGGCACAACCAGACCCGCCGGTCGCGACGCGTATCGACTTGAAACCCTGCTGGAAGATATCGACGCGCTTATCGACATCTCGAAGGCCCGCCGGGTCATCTTAGTCGGTCACGATTGGGGCGGCATCATTGCCTGGTACTACGCGATGCGCCGGCCGGAGAAGCTAGAGGCGCTCATTGTATTGAACGGACCACATCCTGCCTGCTTTGAGCGTGAGATACGCCACTGGCGGCAACTTCGTCGATCCTGGTACATGGCAGTGTTTCAGCTTCCCTGGCTTCCAGAAGCCGTGCTGGCGGCAGGCGGGGCGTACCTCATTGGAGCGATCTATAAGCGCATGCGGGTGAGTTCAGAGTATCTGCCGAACGACCTCGTGCGCCATTACCGGCAGCAGGCTTGCGAACCAGGCGCCCTGACCGCGATGCTCAATTACTATCGTGCGGCCATCCGCGGTGGCGGCGCTGCCCGCCAACGGACGCTGGGATATCCAGCCCTTGATCTTCCGACTCTTGTCATTTGGGGGCTGCAAGATCAGGCGCTTGCAAATCAGAATCTGGACGGTCTGGACGGCTTTGTGACTGACTTAACCGTCGTGACGCTTGAACAGGCAGGACACTTCGTTCATCACGATGAACCCCAGCGTGTTACAGCCGTGATTCTAGGCTGGTTGCAACAACACCCGATGCGCAATTGATGCCCCTCATTCCCGAAGAGGGTGGGCTACAGGCAGTCAAGACGCAGGGGTGAAGGGTCGAATTTAACCGGACTGACTCTGTCCAATCTTGCGTTCCGTCCCCTTCCACAGTCGTTCGATATTCCCCTTGTGTTTCATCACGATCAGTCCACTGATAACGAGGGAGAAGATAATAAATCCGCTTGTCGGGCGAACAAAGCCCGCGATGACCGGAAAAAGTGCGAACGCCGTGAGTGCGCCGCCTGATGAGTATCGCCAGACCGCTACGGCTCCAATCCACGCCAGCAGCAATAGGAGACCGATGAGCGGGGCTACCCCGAGCACGGAACCGAGCGCCGTCGCGACTCCCTTGCCACCTGTGAATTTTAAAAATGGAGAGTAGAGATGGCCGATAAACGGCGCGATTGCCACAAGCAGAATAGCCCATTCCGTCTGGTAGATCTGGGTGGCCACATAACCCATCACCCACCCCTTCCCCATGTCACCAACCAGGGTGAGGATACCGGCTGTCTTGCCGGAGACGCGCAGCACGTTGGTAAAGCCGACGTTCTTGCTGCCGACCGTCCGTGGATCAGGCAAA